>JAYSUL010000001.1:0-21095 GCA_043719125.1 Candidatus Saccharimonadota bacterium
ATTATCTACCCGGGTGGCTTTAGCGTAACAACAAATGGGACGGTTGTGAGCAGGCCATTATCTAATACTACTATCTTCTTTAGAATCCAAAACGCCGCAGGGGCTAACGCCTTTACTGCTAACACAACCAACAACCGTATAGAAATTGGTGATGCCGACAACACTTCTGCTGCTAACACCACACTTTTTGTAGTAGACTCTGCCGGCACAACCAACCTACCAACTGGTGTCAATGGTGGTATTGTTTACGACTCAACCCTAGGTAAGCTTAAAATCTACGAAGGTGGTGCATACAAGACTTTGTGCAACACTACTGATTTAGCTTGTGGATCTGTTGGCCTAGCCAAAAACGCTATCGATACTTCTAGCTTTGCAGTTACGGCAACCAATTATCTTTATAGCTTCACTAATAGCAGTAGTGCTGTTAGTAGCGGTGTCTTACGTCTCACTAACGGTAACAACACTGGGACAGCATTGTTTATTACCGCTACAGCTGGTACATTACTAGACCTACAAAACGGTGGTAGCTCCAGGTTTAGCGTATCTTCCGCCGGTGTCGTAACACTCCAGGGAGCCCAAGCTGCCGATATAACAACCATTGCCGCGGCAACAGCCAACGGCCTTATAGTTAAACCAGGTACGTCTACTGGCGCTAGCAGTAGCGGCGCTGCCGTGACTATATCGGCTGGTGACGGCTCTGGTACAACTGCCGTCACAGGCGGTGCATTAACATTACAGGGTGGAAACGCCACAGGTGGTGCAGGTACACAAAACGGCGGCAACGTTATTTTAGCAGGCGGTACCGGTGTAACCGCAAATGGTTTTGTTTTGGTAAAGAACGGTGCCGACACAACTACTAGCTTCCAAGTACAGACAGCCGCTGCTTCAGCCATATTGACGGTTGATACTCTAACAACAAGTGGTAGCAGGAACGGTATTCTTACGGTTGGTAGTTCTGATGCCAACGCAACACTACTAGTTATAGACGATAAAACTAGCGCAGGTGACCCAACAGGCGTTAACGGCGGCATGTACTACAACAGCAGTGCCGGTGTCTTTCGCTGTTACGAAGGCTCAGTCTGGAAAAACTGTATTGATCCACCAAGCAACGCATCGGTTGCCGACCAACCAATAGGTGTAAGCACAACTGCTTATTTAACAGGTTCTAACATTGCCATCCCTACAAGCGGTTTACGCGCTGGGTCAATGTTTAGGTGGCGCATTACTATGTCTAAGACGGGTGCCGGTACCGCCGTTAACACCTTTGATATACGTTTCGGTACAGCCGGTACAACAGCCGATACATCACGTTGTGCAATTGCCCAGGGCACACAAACCGGCGTTATAGATACAGCCGTAGTAGACTTAACAGTTACCATACGAAGCGTAAGTGCAACCGGTGTGATTGCCTGTAACTATCAAATGACGCACAACCTGGCTGCTACCGGGTTCGACAACACTGTAGCAACTAGGACAACAAATGTTACGTCTGGTGCATTTGATAATACTGTCGCAAGTTCAATAATAGGCGTGTCGTATACTACCGGTACACTTTATAGCATCACAGTTCAACAGGTACAGGCAACAACCGTTAACTTATAGCAGTACTTGCCGGTATGCTTAAGGTTCAAGTAAGTAAGACTATTATAAGCTACTTAGATTTTTGACTATAAAAGTAAGCGCATCATTAGGTACATCTTTACAAGGTCGGACCTTGCAAAGAAGTAATCAACTGATAATTGCGAGAGAGAAAGAGAGAATATCAAAGAGAATATCAAAAAACCGCGTATCTAGCGCGGTTTTTTACTGAACTGATTGAAGTTAGGCTATAACGCCTTTTTTCTTGAGGGTGCGGATTGCTTGTGTGCTGATCTTCATTCGTACTTTTTTACCATCTACGATGATAGTCTTCATCTGGAGATTTGGCTTCCAGACCTTTTTTGTACGATGCAAAGAAAAGGGCACGTTGTGTCCGTATTGCTTACCTTTACCTGTGAGTTCACATATCTGCATAATTTTGTACCTTAAATCAGGTGCTTATTGTATAGCTAACAGATCAATAAGTCAAGTGGTAGAGTAGGGTATACTTACATTCATGGATATTCAAGGGTTAATCATCTTTATACCACTACTGCTTGTCGCAATGACAATACATGAGGCTTCACATGCGCTGATGAGCTATGTACTGGGCGATCATACGGCAAAGTGGGAGGGAAGGCTGACATTGAACCCTCTAAAACACATTGACCCGGTTTTTACACTACTTATACCTGCGGTGATGATCGCTTTTGACCAGCCACCTATTTTGGCAGCAAAACCTGTACCGTTTGACCCCCACAACGTTCGATTTGGTGATTATGGCGCCGCGCTTGTTGCACTCGCCGGACCTCTATCTAACCTAGTTCTTGCAGTTATTGCTGGAATACAGCTGCATTTTCTATCACAAAGCATAACGTACGATATAGTAGAGTTTTTCTTGAGACTCAATGTAAGTCTGGCAATATTTAATCTTGTACCATGGCCACCGCTCGACGGCTCAAGGGTTCTGTACGCGTTTGCACCAGAGCCGATTCAGAGGGTTATGAAACAGATCGAAGGGCTTGGAATCGCAGGGCTATTCATCTTTATATTTATAGCCTGGGGTGCAGTCTCACCTCTAGTATCGGCAGTGCAGGGATGGATAATAAATCTTCTAGTTTGAAATTAGACAGGTGCTATACTAGTATTGGCAGTACGATCGAGGAATAAGGCCGCCTCTATATGATTATCTGAACAATATATCGTATGGGAGCTCAAGATCCTTACAGGGGAAGCCTTGTAAATGAGAGCACCCACGTAGTTTACCAGCAGGTAGTCTACGGGGAGGTCCCACGCGCACTGCCAACTAAAATAACTTCCAGTGATGGAAGTTATTTTTTTGGTCGGGATGGCGAGACTTGAACTCACGACCTTACGGCCCCCAGCCGTACGCGCTACCAACTGCGCCACATCCCGATATTGTATTGAAACTTACGACGGTGGTTCGTTATGGCCTGCTCGTCACCCATATTTTTCCTTGAAAAATTGGTCGACCCCTCCTCAGCTCTGTCGCATTCGCGATCAGGGCTTCCGGCCCTAACGACGAGCCACTGGCTCCTCTCACCCAGCCGTGCGCTTTGGCAAGCTAGCCTGCCCACAGAACTTACATGTATCAGCAGAGCTGATCCTGAAAGCTTCTCTTGCACGCAGCCACTGGCTGCATTCACAACTAAGCTATACCCTGGACAGATACTATTTTAACAGTACCGAGTGAGATGGAGTATAATTTATCCATGTGGCAAAATAAAAATAACAAACTTGTTCAAACCTTTGTTTTTGATGATTTTGATAAGGCGCTAGATTTTATAGCTCAGGTTGGATCTATAGCAAAGCGAGACAACCATCACCCAACAATAATTAACACATATACAGACGTTACAATTGAGCTTACGACTCACGATAAAGGAGACATAGTAACGGACCAAGATAGGCATTTCGCTAAACAGGTCGACAGCCTGCTGGGGATAGAAGAGCCCGTAGTTGCTAAAACCCTAGAGCAGTCCCAGCTTCATCTCGAAAAAGCAAAAATGTATACCGACGGTGGCTCTAGAGGAAATCCTGGCCCATCTGCAGGTGGGTATGTAATTCTAGATATGGATAATAACGTTGTAAAAAGTAACGGAAAGTACCTCGGTATTACAACAAATAACCAAGCGGAGTATCACTCCTTAAAGGGTGGAGTAGAGATGGCGATAACCCTTGGAATTACAGAACTGGATGTCTATATGGATAGCTTGCTGGTTATCAACCAGATGAAGGGTATCTATAAGATCAAAAACAGAGACTTGTGGCCGATACATGATGCAATTTCTAAATTGCTACCGAAATTTCGAAAAGTTACGTTTACGCATGTACCCAGGGAGCTCAATAAGCTTGCTGATGCCGTCGTGAATGAGACCCTCGACGCTAGAATGTGATAATTTTGCTATAATTGTTACGCGAGGTTGCCGACCGATCGCTCCGCACCTTAAATTGCTTCTGGTAAAATCTTAGAATGCACTACGTCTATCTATTGAAAAGTGATAAGACTGGTGAATTCTACGTAGGTAGCACATCAGACCTGCGCGCTAGATTTGACCAGCATAACAGAGCTCAAAGTATTTCGACAAAGCATGGTATACCATGGAGTCTCGTTTACTATGAAGCCTTCACAACGAAAGCACTTGCCATTGATCGTGAAAAGAAATTGAAACATCATGGCAAGGGTATAACTCTAATAAAAAAGAGAGCCGGCTTTCGTTAGCAATTTTAGGTGCGGAGAGGAAAGTCCGGGCAGCAATAGAGCAAGGCAGTTGCTAACGGCAACCAAAGGTAACTTTAGGGAAAGTGCCACAGAAACTATACCGCCACTGGAGCCTAGCTCCATTGGTAAGGGTGAAAAGCGTGGGGTAAGAGCCCATTATCAGCTCATGGTGACATGGGCAGATGGTAAACCCTGCCTGCTGCAAGGTAGCGTACTTCTACTCGAAAGAGGGGTGGCTCACCTGAGGTGCGCGTTCAATAATCCGCGTGATCGTATCGGCAACGATACGACAAGATAGATGATCGGTACTAAAACAGAACCCGGCTTATGAGCGGCCTCGCATTAAAAAATCCACTTTACATTAAGTGGATTTTTTAGTGAATGGGAAACTGGCTTACTTGGCTAGTTTCATTACCGCTTCAAAAGCCTTAGGCTCATTTACGGCGAGTTCTGCAAGAATCTTGCGATCAAGACTGATGTTAGCGATCTTCAGCTTGTTTATGAATATACTGTAGGTGCTGCCTTGTTCTCGTACGGCTGCATTGATACGGGTATTCCATAGTGTGCGCATTGTTCGTTTCTTGTTTCTACGGTCGCGGTATGCGTACTGTAGTGACTTAACTAGACCCTGGCGACCAAGTCGTGAGCTGTTACGCCTCGAAAGAGTCATGCCTTTAGTGGCTTTTAAAATTTTCTTGTGTCGTGCTCTGGCTGTTACGCCTCGTTTTACTCTCATAATGTATTCCTATTCTATATGTTCCTTATACACCAAGTCGTTTTTTAAGTGTCTTGACGATTTTACCGCTTAAATCCTTAGTACCCGCATAACTGCGCTTGCGACTTTTGCTTTTTCCCTGTAGAAAGTGAGTGCCACCAGATCGTCTGATCTTAACTTTGCCGTTTTTGGTGACCTTGACTCGATCTTTTGTTCCACTATGCGTCTTTAGTTTTGGCATTACCTGTACTCCTTATGACAACGTTCAGTTGCTTCCCGGCTAGTAGTGGCTCGTGTTCCTTGACCACATTCTCACCCAAGAAATTAATTATTTTTGTCAGTAGAGTGAATCCGAGCTCTTTGTGAGCCATCTCTCTACCGCGGAATACAACAGTTAACCTTACCTTGTGACCGTCCTCAAAAAACTCGTTGATCTTCTTGCCCTTGACGTTAATGTCATGATCGCTGATTTTGAGTCCGTAACGGATTTGCTTGAGCTCGCTTATTTTTGCATTTCGCTTATTTTTTGCGAGCTGTTTTGTCCGTTGGTAATTGTATTTACCGAAGTCGACTATTTTTGCAACGGGCGGGTTCGCATCTGGTGATATCTCAACTAGGTCAAGTTCTGCTTCTTTGGCAAGGCGTAAAGCCTCGTTTCTGCTCAGAACACCAATCTGGTTGCCGTTTTCATCAATCACACGAAGTTCTGATGCCCGTATAGCCTCATTCGTTCTCGTATACTTGTTAATCTATCGTACTCCTTTTTCAAGAATGAATTTTAACAGATCTGCGACCTCTGGTCAACTTACTTATCGTAAACCGTGAAGCTAGTAGGTGGGCAGGCTTTCCCTGAACTGTAGACTTTCTGCTATCGAGCCCGTATCAATAGTGTCTTTCTCTGATAAGTCTGCGATTGTCTGCGCGACCCTGAGTATTCTAAAGTACGCCCTGGGAGATAACTTGAGTTTATCGGAGGCGCTATCTAGTAGCTCCTTTGCATCTTGGTTGAGGGGGAGACTTCTGATAGATGGATTTGAGAGCGTGCTGTTGAGTAAGCCGGCCTTGTTTCTTTTCACCTGTCTTTCGCGGGCTCTCTGAACTCGATTACGAACATGGTCGGCCTCTGTATCTGCTTGGCTTTCAAGTAAGGTATAATTATGGACCTCATCTACCTTTACGAAAAGGTCCACTCTATCGAGTATTGGCCCAGATAACTTTTTTTGATATTGATTGATTGTATGTGGTGCACAAGTGCAATCTTTTGTAGACCCAAGATTTCCACAAGGACAGGGGTTCATGGTTGCGATCATTATGAACGATGCTGGGTACGTGTAGCTTTGCTCAGCTCTTGCAATGTGAATCTCGCGGTCTTCAAGCGGTTGTCTCAGTGATTCAATGCAGCTTCGTGAGAATTCGGCTATTTCGTCGAGGAATAGTACACCATTGTGCGAGAGGCTGATTTCGCCAGGCTTAGCTTTCTGGCCACCACCAATTATCGAGACATTACTTGCGCTGTGGTGGGGTGAGCGGATGGGGGGCCTCAGAACTAAGGTGTCATACTTATTGTTGCGTAGACTATGGATATGGGTGGTTTCGAGACATTCTCGGGGTGTTAGGTTCGGCAGTATGCTGCCCAGTGCTTTAGCGAGCATACTCTTTCCGGTACCTGGAGGCCCGTGAAGTAGAATGTTATGCCCCCCAGCCGCAGCAATCTCAAGCGCTCGCTTTGCCATATATTGCCCTCGCACCTCTGAATATGATGATTCCGTAGGAGATTCGTCACTTATTTGAGTGTTACTAACTACACGAGGCTTCACAGCGCCTGTCAGGAGACTGATTAGCTCAGGGAGGTCCTGGATGGCTATGATGTTCTTTTTATCAGTAAGCCCGGCTTGCGAGGAATTGCTCTCGGGGATAAAGAAGGCAACACAGTTGGATAGATCAGCCCGTTTAGGCGACCTATCACTCCCCGAACTGGACTTAGGCGTCCATCGAGGGACAATTCGCCGGTGGCGAAGACATCTCCTTTTAATGGGCGGATTGTTTCGGCTGCTTTAAGTATAGCTATGGCAATTGGTAGATCGTACGAGGAGCCGTCCTTGGGAAGGTCTGCGGGAGACAAGTTAACGAGAACTCTTCCTTTTGGAAAGTCTAGCTTGCATGAGTGAAACGCTGCGCGGATTCGTTCCTTAGATTCATCAAGCGACTTATTGGCTAGCCCGACAATTTGGACGGACGGCAATCCGCGAGTTATTTTGCACTCAATCTCAATTCTATTACCAAAAATGTCAGTACTATATATGCCACCCATAATGATCATACTTTACTAGAAATCTTCCAACTTGGGAATCCTAGAACTAAAGAATCTCTAGGACTTAGGTAGTCAATCGTTTTCAGGGTAAAAAAAGAACAACGGCCTGCGAGGAGCCGTTGTTACAGATTCGTTTTTGTTTTTGAGCACTTTATTTATTCAAGTGCTTAGGAGTAAATATAGACCTACCGGTCGGGCTTGTCAACAGATTTTTGATACTTTTTCACAGGTTTTTCCATAATGCTTGTGGATAATTAAAATCGAGCCTATTGATGTGTCACATGTGACCTGAGGTGATGGGTCATTGTGAGGTCATTTATTGCCCCTCAGGTGCCTTAAATTAATGTTACGAGATTACTCCAGACGTTACTATGTATGGTTGGCTTTTAGTTCGCATCTATCCCTAGCTGGAGTTCGGATGGTTCTAGGTCTATTTGGGGCGAGCGGATCTACCTATGTCTGACCAGTCTCTTATTATAGCTACCACACGAGTCAGATGCTGCACGTAAGGGTGCAAGAACTAACTCACGTAATAGATGGGGTTGAATTTTTGGGTGTATTTTCGCAGGTTGTGGTAGGTTGAAATCAGGATATTTTAGTCGTACTTTAATGATTCCTGGTACATGCAAATATAGTATTTAATTTGAGCTACAAGCTGTCTTTAAACTCAATCGTTTACCGTTCCTATATAGGCACCTCAAATGGTAAAAAGGAGCCAATTTCTAGCACTATAGATGGTTAAAAACTCGCAGTAAATATATAGAAAAAGTGTTCATGTTCGCTCAGTATAGAGTGGAAAGTCTATTAAATATACTGAAGGGCAGCATATATTAAAAAATAGATTATATGATGTAAAAAGTACTTCACAACTGTAAGTACTTGAAAATGAAGAATTAATACTTCACTACTGTACTGTAGATATATATACAACTATAAGTATTGACTTAATCCTTCGGAAGTGCTAGTATACTCATCAGTTAGTCGAACACAAAAACTAACAATAACGGCCAATCAAAATAATTGGTACGGATAGCGCTCTTGAATAAAGAGCGGTCAGTCGACCTGGTATGGTAAAAGCGCTAAATAGTTTAATAACCAAGGCGGATTTTTACCAAGCAGGTCATGTAATTATGGGTTTGGTGCATGTGCATTAATGGTACAATCCATTTGTCGCATATGCACCTTTTTGTTTTATGAATCAAACGCACAATCTCATCGCATTTTTAGCATCACTTTCAGCAAGTGTCTTTTACCTTTTTGCCGTACCGCCAGACATAGCCAAGTCATACAGTATTACTGGTTTCTTTGTTTTGGCTTTAGCGACTCTGTTTTTTGGTATAAGGGGACTAATGCTAAAAAAAATAATGAGAGCTACATATATGACACCTCTAGTTGTTAGCTTGGGTGCTATCTATCTGGTTGCACTCAGTACGCTAAACTCTCTGCGTTTAGTCGATGTTGCCGTAGTGATAGTGGTGGAGTTTTTAGTTATAGCTTTTGTCGTCAAGCCAACGAAGAGGGTATAGGGCGTCATTTTTGTCAAAACAAGAGCCCTTTACTATAGTAGTGAAGAGCCTACTGCTATATAATTACCACTGAATATGGATAATAACCAAGCACCAAGTTTCGAGATACCAAAGACGGCAGAAAATCCGCCAACATATAGTGGCGGACAAGAACTTGATCCTAATTTAGCTATCGAAGGCACTAGGGAGATATTGCCAGCACCTATGCAACCGCAGGTTCAGATACCGGGGCAGGCACCTACGGTAAGTAGCGCTCAGTCTCTGCAGGTAACGACCGGCAGTTTTCCACCGCCGCAAACAGCACTTACTGCAGACGACTCACATATCATCGCCGATGATATAGATGTCATAGAAAAAGAGTGGGTGGACCGTGCTAAGAAGATTATTTCCTTAACGTCCAGTGATCCTTATGCAGAGGCCAAAGAGCTTACAAAGCTAAAGGTTACCTATATGAAGAAGCGCTTCAATAAAGATCTTCCCATAGATGACGAGGTAAAGTAGCGTGCTAGTAATTTTTATAGGCATAGGCCTTATAGTTGTACCTATCGTCGGCCTTGTACTATTCTATAGATCAAGAAAACTTTTGCGTGAAGCAAAGAATCTCGAACGTTCATTTAAGATGGTCCCACTACTGATTCATCTGCCGCCCCTAAGTGATGATATAGATAGCGAGACAAGGGATGCGCGTGACGTATCTGATGAGAATGTCTCCAGGGCTACGACACTGTATAACATCATCGCCAGTACAAATAAAAAGGGATTCAAAAGCAAGTTTTATGGACAGAGGCACATCGGAATCGAAATTGTCGCAGTTAAGGGCTTTGTGCATTTTTACGCCATAGTACCTCTACCGCTCATACCTGTTGTTGAGCAGGCGGTGACAAGTGCGTATCCTTCTGCAAGGCTAGAAGAGGTAGCTGATCATAATATATTTAGTCCGGTTGGTAAGCTTTCCGGTACGAGTGGAGGTGAAATAGTTCTCAAAGAGCCATACGCGTATCCAATTGGTAATTATCAGGAAATTAAGCGTGATACGATGCAGTCTCTCCTCAACTCTCTCTCCGCACTTCAGTATGAAGACGGCGTTGGGATCCAGATACTTTTTAGGCCCGCAAAGAGTGAGTGGGTAAAAAACGCTAAAGCTATAGCGTCCAAAAAGCGGAAGGGAACGGATAAAAAAACAGGTAGCTGGGATATCTTGAAGCACATCATCGTTGCACCAGCTAGACCACCTGAATACAAAGATGGGGCAGACTCAAAGCCGCTATCAAATCTAGACCAAGCAATAGTTGATGCAATCGACGAAAAGACGAGGACTGCCGGATTTGAAGTACTGATCCGTGTCATCGCCTCCTCTAACCTACATCAACGAGCTATGACCATTCAGAGTAACGTCGTTGCTACGTTTTCACTCTTTGATTCACCGGGGAGGAATGGCTTTAAGTTTATACCTGCTAAAGATATCGAGAAGTTCGTACAAGGCTATATTATGCGTATTTTCCCACAAGAATCCGACAAGAACATTCTCAACACAACTGAACTAGCGACACTATTTCATTTCCCCGACCAAAAGAGCATACCGACAACCCAACTCGAGAGACAGCAGTCAAAACAGACGGACGGACCAAGAAATGTGTCTGATAGTGGAGTGACGCTTGGCTATAACGTATTTCGTGGAACCAAGAAGAAGATTAACCTTGCACCAGACGACAGAAAAAGGCATATGTATATCATCGGACAGACCGGTACCGGTAAGTCAGTTTTCCTCAAAAATTGTGCTGTTCAGGACATGTTAAATGGAGATGGGTTTTGTTTTATCGATCCGCACGGAGACGCCGTGGAAGAGTTACTAGCGATGGTGCCGAAGGAAAGAACGGAAGACATTGTATATTTTTGTCCTGCAGAAATGGACTATCCGATGGGGCTCAATATATTCGAGTTCCATAAACCTGAGCAAAAAGACTTTCTAGTACAAGAAGCGATCAACATGCTCTATAAATTATATGACCCGCAAAAACAGGGGATTATCGGACCGAGATACGAGCACCTTTTTCGTAATGCTGCTTTGACGGTCATGGCAGGTCCGGACCCAAATGTGACTGGTGGTACGCTTATCGATATGCCGAAGTTGTTTAATGATAAAGAGTTCGTGGCACAAAAACTACAGTATGTAACAGATCAGCTTGTACTAGATTTCTGGCAGAAAGAAATGCCAGCCAGTGAAAGGTCTAATGACTTTGGTGAAGTAAAAAGCTGGTTTGTAAGTAAGTTCGGTGCGTTTCTCAGTAATATCATGATGCGCAACATCATCGGTCAGACTCGTAGCGCATTCAACCTTCGCGAAATCATGGACAACAAAAAGATCTTGCTTGTTAACCTTAGTAAAGGTAAGACTGGTGAGCTAAACTCTAAGCTTCTCGGCATGATTTTTGTGATGCAGTTTCAGGCTGCAGCCATGAGTAGGGCGGATGTTGATGCGTCACAGCGACCGGACTTCTGTCTCTATGTAGATGAGTTCCAAAACTACGCCACAGACTCATTTGCTACCATACTCAGTGAGGCGCGAAAGTTCGGTCTCAACCTTATCGTTGCTAACCAATTCACGACCCAGCTCACAGATGAAATTCGCGACGCAGTCTTTGGTAACGTCGGTACAATCATCTCGTTCCGCGTAGGAACTCAGGATGCAGAAGCACTCCAAAAAGTCATGCAACCAATGTTTGACGCCGACGACCTTCAGCGGATACCAAACCTGAACATGGTTGTGCGAACTCTTATTAATGGCGTACCGACGCAACCGTTCTCGATGCAGGGGCTACCTCCCCTCGGTAGCGAAAATCAAAAGCTCGTAAAGGCGCTTATCCAACTATCGGCTGCGAAGTATGGGCGTCCACGAGCACAGGTGGAAGCGGAGCTTATCGAAAGGCTATCAGTCAAAGAGTTAAGCCCTAGCACTGCACAGCTGAATCAAGCCCCAAATGAATTACCGGGTATAGTACAATCGCTTGGTCCAAAACCAGCTATTGCCAAGCAACCTTCATTTCTCGATGATTGGCTTGCCAAGCGTGCTAAGACAGAGCCAGTGCCAGTAAAGAGCCAGCCTCAAAATCCAGCTACAATAGCTCCTGTTCACCAACCCACGCAACATGTTACCGCTATCAACTCACAGGAGCCCTCAGGTGAGCTAAAAGAGCTTAAGCCTACCCAAGATTATGATCCAAAGCCTGCGGGCAGTGGCGGCCATCTGGGAAGTCTTGCCGACCAAATTAAAGCGTCACTTAACACGGGGCATAATGCATCGCATCAAACACATCAAAAGCACCAATCCCACCAACCTAAGGTTTTACATATCAAAAATGAACCAGCTGCTCAGTCTGCTCCTGTCGAGAAAATTACACCAGCACAACCAAAGCCTAGCGAGGGTGAGTTGGCGCATGACGATATTCTCCATATAAGCAGGTAGTTGTACTTGGTATAGAAAACAGCCCCGACTCTAGGTCAGGGCGGTTTTTGTAACGCCTAAAATGATACTTTTAATCCCTAGAGAGCAACGCTCTTGTCCCTCGGTAAACGAACTCGGCGAGTATACCAAGGAAGAACCCGACTATAAATGATACGATAAATATCGAATATGTCATGTCATAGCCATTTTGCTTGGCAAAATAGTAGGCAACTAAACTGGTTATGAAGGAGAATATGCTTCCCGTGAGAACCCCTGAAGGTCTAGCTACTGTTTTTGAGCCTATCTCTGAAGCTCTCTCTACCATCGGTTGATGAAAGATCTTACTGCCAATTTTTTCAGAAGGAGTTAAATGCTTCTGGACCTTACCCATAAACTGCTTAAAGGCGAGGTCACGGTATTCCTGACTGTTCCAGTATGTGTTGGCGGCTTCGGGCTCTTCCTGGCCTTTTGTTTCTGTGGCGCTCATTTCTTTTGCGGCAGTTGCCTGCTTTTCTATCTCGCTACGAATCTCATCTAGCTTCTCGGCATGATGATGTTTTGCCTGCTCGGCTTCTTTTTTCGCTTCATCGAGAAGCTCTTTACTACGCGCTTTAAGCTCGTGAGAGTTGCTTTGTTGCTCGGACCCGTGTTCTTGAGAACCGTGTTGGCGTTCGTTCATCTGTTAAACCCCCCTTGAATATTCATATCGTACGATATCTACTTCTTTGGCAAGCACTCTGCTACGGCTGTAGAAGAATCCAAGCACAATTACTGCAAAGAAGGTGAGTACGAGGCTTGATCCAGGGCCGGTGTGTGGTAGTTGCTCGGCTGTTCGCTGGATGGTTAGTTTCGTGGGGCTTGCAAGATTGACAGTCGTAGAGTTGCCGTAGACATTCACCATCTTAAGGTCGAATGTTCCGGCGTCAGAAATTGATGTTGGGGTCGAAGCGATCACGTCTTTGACCTTTACCTTAAATACTTGCTTGAGCTGTGCTCCAGCCACAATAGTCGCTTCAGGCCAAACTAGGTTTTTATCAGCATCGAGTTTTGCAGTCCCTGCATCTGAAAGTTCGGCGTAATCGAGAAGATCTCTGATGCTCTCGGTAGTCGTGTGTTTCACGTCGAGCTTTTTAGCAGTGTTCTGTGTAATGAGTGTGTACTCTAGTATGTCGCCTGCACTGGCTGTAGATCCGTTTGCATCTGTCACACCCTTGGTAACATTCGCTACCTTTTTGGAGAGTATTTTCGGTGCTATGCATAGTTCTTTATTTGAAGCTGGTAGTGTAGGGTTTTCTGGGCATGGATTACAGTTCTTTGTATCACTGAATAGTATTGTCGCATCATGAGGGCAGGGAACTGGCTGTGGCTTTACGTCGACTGTTCCACTGCAGTCCGCAGATGTTTTGTCGCCTAGAGAGGTCTTTGCGGTAGCAACTACCTTGTATGTACCAACGTCTTTATATTTGTGAGTTACATCAAGTGATCCGGCTGTTGAGCTGAACGTTTTATCACTTCCGTCACCAAAGTCGACATAATAGCCGCTTATCGTTGCACCATTCAGCGCTGTAGCCGTGATAACGAATCTAGCTTCCGTGTCTTTTTGTACTGCATTTGAGAGTATTGTTAGCTTTGTACAGCTTGCAACAGGACTTTCGGGACAATTGCGTACATCATTGTCTTTTGCTGGCTGACCCGCGAGTGGCCCTGCTGGACAAGTCACAACTACTGGCTTAGGACAGGTAAAGTTAACGGCTCGACCCTCACCATTAGTAAGTAGTGCATAGTGACTACTTCTATCTGTGACATATGCCCATATCTTATGGTCTTTGCCGTCGTCCTTTAACGGTCCGCCGTCCCACGACCATCCAACGGATGAGGGTGTTCCTGGATAAACAGTAGCAACATCCGGACGAGTATCCTGAGTAGCCGCAACTTCGTGGTAATCCGTACCAGCTACTGCACCACCGAAGGCTGGCTTGTCGACATAGAGGTGCACATAACGAGCAAACTGGTTGTTGTAGGCCCAGCCAAATATAGAGCTACAATCTGATCCATCGACATAGCCAAGTGGAGTCGGATCAGGGACCGGCGTAGGAGGTTTCTCGTATATATCTATAAGTGGATTTCCGCAAACGAGAATGATGGCTTTATATCGACCACAAATTTCCTTCTGACAAGATATAACCTGGACACTATCTGTTCTGAACGCAGAATCAAGAGAGTGTCTGTAAATATTAGCGCCAGCAATATTTACAGGGTATTCGCCAGCGCTACCATTTGGCCTGCGGCCTGCGGTAACGAGTCCTTCACCTGCATTGTTTGCTGCAGAAACGCTTAATGTTTCTGGTGTCATCTTCTGGATATCTTCTTTTGATATTCCAAAGCTTGAGAAGACTGCTCGCACCCATGGATCTTGATCGTATTTCTGAATGATGCCTTCTTTTGTGGTCGCACCTCCACCAACCATAATATTGCTGTCTGAGCCCGCAAGCGTATTTTGTGCAGGAGATGCAATAGCCACTATGTTGATGAGTAGAGTTGCAGCCATAAATACAAAACTAATTCTTCTGATGCCTTGTTCTTTGTGGAGTCGTTTACCATAAAAAGCTACCTGCTGGATGAGGCCTGGATTAAACGGCAAATTCGAAACTAATTTTTTAAACATTTTTTGTGTAATTCCTCTCACGCTTATTGAACCATATTTCTATGTGTTCAATCAATAGTTTTTATATTGATGAGCCCTGATGAGTTCTGCTATACTAGTATCAAGTATAAACGACAGGTATTTGGAGGGGTATGACTAAACAAAAAACATCTACTGAGTATGGTGCTGATCAAATTCAGGTCCTTGAGGGGCTTGAGCCGGTTCGTAAACGACCGGGTATGTATATTGGCAGTACCGACGTTACTGGCCTACATCATCTTGTTTGGGAAATTGTTGATAACGGTATAGACGAAGCACTCGCTGGTCATGCCACGTATGTAACGGTTACCATGCTCGCCGACGGCGGTATAAAAGTTCGCGATAACGGACGCGGTATTCCTACAGGGACTGTAACGAAGACTGGCCTCAGTGGTGTCGAGACTGCGTTGACAGTCCTGCACGCTGGAGGTAAGTTCGGCGGTGGTGGCTACAAGGTCTCTGGCGGACTTCATGGTGTCGGTGTTAGCGTTGTAAATGCACTATCGACTAAATTAGTTGTTCGGGTTTTCCAGAAAGGAAATATCTATCAACAGGAGTTTGCCATCGGCGCGCCTCAGACCAAACTTGTTATAGTTGGCAAGAGTGACGAAACAGGAACAGAAGTTACCTTTTATCCTGACGCAAGTATTTTTGAGACTATTACCTTCAATCACAACACCATCCTGGACCGTATGCGCCATGCCGCCTACCTAACCAAAGGTCTCCGTACGACACTCATTGACGAGGCTTTGGACGAAACAGAAGAGTTCTATTTTGAGGGCGGTATTGCATCATACGTAGAGCATCTTAACGAAGTTACACGCCCGATACATGACAAGATCTTTTACTGCGAAAAACAGATTGATGATAGTGTTGTCGAAGTTGCACTCCAGTATAACGAAAGCTTCTCAGAGAATACCAAGTACTTTGCTAATAACGTCTTCAACCCAGAAGGTGGAAGCCACATGGTGGGCTTTAGGACCGCACTTACAAAGGTTATCAATGATTACGCCCGCAAAAATAACCTACTTAAGGAAAAGGAAGAAAACCTTACAGGTGAGGATGTGCGTGATGGCTTGACTGCTGTCATATTGGTCAAGATTCCTAATCCACAGTTTGAGGGTCAAACTAAAAGCAAGCTTGGAAATCCAGAAGTTCGTGCTCAAGTAGAGCGTGTTACTACCGAGTACCTTAGCTATTTCTTTGAAGAAAACCCTGCAATCGCCAAAGCAATCATCAACAAAACACTAATTGCAGCTCGTGCACGTAAAGCCGCACGTGCCGCACGTGACAATATCCTCCGCAAAGGTGTACTTGAAGGCGCATCGATGCCAGGTAAGCTCAACGACTGCGCTACACGTAACCCCGATGAAGCAGAATTATTCCTAGTCGAGGGTGACTCTGCCGGCGGTACGGCTATCACTGGTCGTGACAGCTATTTCCAGGCTATTTTGCCACTTAGGGGTAAGGTCCTCAACGTCGAGCGTGCTCGACTTGATAAGATGCTCGCCAATAATGAAATTGTGAATATCGTGAAAGCATTGGGAGTTGGTATTGGTACCTCCGAAGAACAGTTCAACATCGAAAAACTACGTTACAAACGAATAATACTTATGACCGATGCCGATGTTGATGGTTCTCACATCGCAACCCTACTGCTGACATTCTTTTATCGTTACATGAAGCCTCTTGTAGAAGCTGGGCACATATATCTCGCTAAGCCACCACTTTATAAGTTAATGAGCGGTAACACTGTCAAAGCCTATGTTTTCGACGATGCCGAGCGTGATGCAGTGTTGACTCAGATGGTCGCAGACCGCAAAGCCAAAGGTGTAGCTGTTATTAAGTCTGAAGATACACTTCAGAAACAGGCAGGTATCAGTGATATCGGCCGTTTCAAGGGGCTTGGAGAGATGGATGACACCGAGCTATGGCAGACAACCATGGACCCCGAGCAACGAGTACTAATACAGGTAAATGTTGAAGACGCCGAGCGTGCCGACTTAACCTTTAGTATGCTTATGGGCGAAGAGGTGGACATCAGAAAAGACTTTATTCTAACCCGCGCACAGTTCGCGACTGATTTGGATGTATAGGAGCAAATATGGCAAAAAAACTAGGTAAAAATGTAGAAAAATCATTAGTAAACTTTGCAGCACCGTACCGTATTCTCGAAAACGGCAATGTTGTCGATGTTATGAGCAATAACTTCCTCAGATATTCCATGAGTGTTATTGTATCGCGCGCACTTCCAGATGTTCGTGATGGCCTTAAGCCAGTACACCGCCGTATTTTGCACTCAATGAACGAAAATAATATCCGCTCATCCGGCAAAACAGTAAAAAGCGCTAAAATCATCGGTGATGTCATGGGTAAGTACCACCCACACGGTGATCAGGCTATCTACGACTCTATGGTTCGTTTGGCACAACCATGGTCAATGCGTTATCCAATGGTCATCGGCCAGGGTAACTTTGGTAGTATGGATGGCCATGGTGCCGCTGCATCCCGATATACAGAAGCAAAGCTCAATCCACATGCAGAAGCTATGCTTGAAGATATCGAGAAGGAAACAGTTGATTTTCGTGATAACTACGACGGTAGCGAGCAGGAGCCAACAGTACTTCCTGCTAGACTTCCAAACCTACTCCTAAACGGTCAAATGGGTATCGCAGTCGGTATGGCTACATCTATTCCACCACACAACCTGACCGAAGTAGTTGAAGCAACCCAGCATCTTATGGACAATCCTGATGCCGAAATCTCTGATCTCGTTAAATTCGTCAAAGGTCCGGACTTCCCGACGGGAGGTATCTTGTACGGTGGCCCAGGCCTCGTATCGGCCTATGAAACAGGTCGAGGTAGTGTCGTCACTCGTGGTGTCGCTGAAATTGTCGAGGGAAGCAGTGGAGGTATGCAGATTGTTATTACCGAAATACCCTATAACCTCAATAAAGCTACATTCATCGAGAAGATTGCCGATCTAGTAGTCACGAAAAAGATCACCTCTATCAGTGATATTCGCGACCAGACAGCTCGAGCAGGTGTAAAGATTGTCATCTATCTGAAGAAAGACGCCTACCCAAGTAAGGTGCTTAACCAGCTCTATAAGATGACGCCTCTACAGTCTTCGTTTAGCTTTAATATGCTTGCGCTTATAGATGGAGTTCAGCCGCAGGTATTGAACCTAAAGCGAATCCTTGAGGAATTCATAAAGCACCGCCGAGTCGTTATCCGTCGTCGTACAGAGTTTGAACTTCGCGCCGCAAAAGCTCGTGCACATATACTCGAAGGCCTGAAGATTGCTATTGATAACATTGATGAGGTCATCAAGATTATCCGTGCTAGTGATTCGTCTGAGATAGCTCAAACGAGCCTCATGAAGCGCTTTGACTTAAGTGAAATCCAGAGCAAGGCAATCCTAGATATGCCACTCCGTCGTCTTGCTGCACTTGAGCGACAGAAAATTGAAGATGAGCTGAAAGCACTACTTGAACTAATTGCAGAACTAGAAGCAATTCTCGCCGACAGTAAGAAAATCGATAAAATCATCAAAGACGAGATGCAAGAAGCAGTAAAGAAGTTCGGCGATGAACGACGCACGCAGGTTATTGCGAATGAAGTCGGTAAACTTGGTGACGAAGAACTCATCCCAGATGAGCAAGTAGTGATTACGATGACTGAAGCAAACTATGTCAAGCGTACGCTCGCCTCAGACTACCGCAAGCAGAATCGTGGGGGCAAAGGTAAGCGTGGCGTCACAACACGCGAAGAAGACATCGCAGAGCACGTTGCAGCGCTATCTACGCACGACTATGTCCTGTTCTTTACTAATAAAGGTCGTGTGTTCAGGCTACGTGGGTACGAAGTGCCAGCTGCAGGTATGGGTGCAAAGGGAACGGCTATCGTTAACCTCCTCCAGCTTAGCCCAGAAGAGACCGTCACTACGATGATTGGCATCTCCAAAAAAGAAGAAAATGGCTTCTTATTCATGTGTACGGCTAGAGGCACCGTAAAAAAGACTCCGTATATGGCGTACCAGAATGTTAGAAGCACCGGACTCATTACAATCAAGCTCGATGAAGGCGATGAACTCAAATGGGTCAGACTCAGCAGCGGGGAAGATGAAATTCTGATTTCCACATCACTTGGTCAGGCAATGCGTTTTGATGAAAAGAATGTTCGGCCTATGGGGCGAAACTCTCGAGGTGTACGTGGTATCAGACTACGCAAGGATGACCATGTCATCAGCATGGATCTCGTACGACCAAAGTCGGAGATCGTCGTTATTAGCGAGCACGGCTATGGTAAGCGTACGAGTATCGATCAATTTACGCCTCATACACGCGGTGGAGTCGGCATTAGAGCAGCGGCTGTTACTGCTAAAACTGGTCAGTTAGTGAGCGTCCAGACACTCATAGATGGTACTGAAGAGCTACTATTGATCACGGCCGCCGGTCAGACCATCCGTGTTGCTGCAAAAGAGATAAGCAAGCTTGGTAGAGCTACGCAGGGTGTACGTGTCATGCGTATGAACGATACCGATACGGTTGTATCTCTAGCAGTTGTATCCAGTGCAGACGACGAAGAGGACGAGGATGAAACCGAGGAGAACGCATAGGTGAAAGACTACGAGCTACTACTAGCACCTATCACTGGGTGGCTCGTCGCTCAGGCAATTAAGTACGTGGTTTTTCTACGTAAAGACGGCCTACAGTTTAATGACCTATTTGCCTCGGGTGGTTTCCCTAGCTCACACACGGCATTTATCGTATCTCCATTGGTACTCTTGGGATTACGGAACGGTACTGATGATCCACTATTTGCAGTGCTTGCCATCGTCACGAGCATTGTCTTGTACGACGCACTTGGAGTCCGTAGATCAAATGGTGAGCAGGCTGTAGCGATAAAAGAGCTAGCTAGCAAGACGGGCAAGACTCTGACGACTAAAATACACCGCGCAAAAGGCCATACTCCTACAGAGGTTATGGCAGGCTTAGCGCTGGGTATCATAATAGGCTTTAGTTTCTACCTACTCGGGTAAGAGCACCTTAGTTGCATATTTTACAACTAATATAGTTGCTTACATCTGTTTTTCTTGGTAATATCTCCTTCAGACATTACGAGGCTTTGCTTTAAGCGTCTAAAATTTGGAACCTTAAAAATTGAATAGTGCAAGTCAACGTCAATAGATGAATTAAATTTCATCACAAAAGTTAGTAGAACGTTAGTGTTCAATTAACTCTTTTTTATGGAGAGTTTGATCCTGGCTCAGGATGAACGCTGGCGGCGTGCCTAATACATGCAAGTCGAGCGGTAAGGTTCTGCACCCATTATTTGACCCTAGTAAGTCTATGCAAATAGATACTGGTAGGAACGGTTCTCTCTGGCTAGAGAGAATTGTCGAATACTGAGTGTAGAATACACGAGCGGCGGACGGCTGAGTAATGCATTGGAACGTACCCCAAACTGAGGGATAATCCGCCGAAAGGCGGACTAATACCGCATGTGCCATTCGTGGTAAAGCTTCGGCGGTTTGGGAGCGGCCAATGTTCGATTAGCTAGTTGGTGAGGTAATAGCTCACCAAGGCGACGATCGATAGCGGGTCTGAGAGGATGATCCGCCAGACTGGAACTGAGACACGGTCCAGACTCCTACGGGAGGCAGCAGTAGGGAATTTTCCACAATGGACGAAAGTCTGATGGAGCAACGCCGCGTGCAGGATGAAGGCCCTCGGGTCGTAAACTGCTTTTTTCTGTGATGATTATGACAGTAGCAGACGAATAAGGATCGGCTAACTCCGTGCCAGCAGCCGCGGTCATACGGAGGATCCAAGCGTTATCCGGATTTACTGGGCGTAAAGAGTTGCGTAGGCGGTTTACCAAGCAAGGCATGAAATAGTGTGGCTCAACCATACTGCTATGTTTTGAACTGGTAGACTAGAGGATGAGAGAGGTTATTGGAATTCCAAGTGTAGGAGTGAAATCCGTAGATATTTGGAGGAACACCGATGGCGTAGGCAGATAACTGGCTCACTCCTGACGCTAAGGCACGAAAGCGTGGGTAGCAAACGGGATTAGATACCCCGGTAGTCCA
>JAYSUL010000002.1:0-6567 GCA_043719125.1 Candidatus Saccharimonadota bacterium
AATTCTAAAACAGTATTCTGAGGGCGTTATTGCACTATCTGGTTGTATGGGCAGTGAACTGGGGCAGGCTTTAAAGGACGGACGAGATCAAGACGCCGAAGAAACCGCAAAATGGTATCAAGAAGTATTTGGGGATAGATACTACCTTGAGATTCAGGACCACGGGCACCCGGATAACCCATTACACAGTACGGAGCAGTTCGCTATAAACCAAAAAGTTATCGCGATCGGTAAAAAATTGGGTATTAAGTGTGTAGTCACGAGTGACGCACACTACCTCAAGCATGAAGATCAAGAGGCACACGAAATACTCTTGTGTGTTGGGACGGGGTCGTACTATAGTGATACAAAGAGGATGAGCCTAAAGGATTATCCACTCCACGTAGCTCACCCAAATGAAATAATTGGTCGCTGGGGTAAAACTAATCCAGACTTTATTTTTAATACAAAAGAGATTGCAGATAGGGTAGATTTTGATTTTGAGCTCGGAAAGATTTTGATCCCTAAGTTCGAGGTACCTGAAAGTTTCACCGAGAAAAGTTACCTTGATCTACTGACGTGGCGAGGTTTGGCTTGGCGCTACGGTAAGCAAAATAGATTCAACGAATTATCGATAAAAGAGGCACGTGCATCGATGCCCGAGGATATAGTTGTACGTGCAGACTATGAGCTCGGCGTTATCGATAGCATGGGTTTTAACGGCTATCTTCTTATTATCTGGGACTTTATAAAATGGGGTAAAGATAACGGTATTGTTTTTGGGCCGGGTCGTGGATCTGCGGCTGGATCGATTATTTCGTATGCTTTACGTATAACGGAAATTGATCCACTGGAATACGGCCTGCTGTTTGAGCGGTTTTTGAACCCTGATCGAATTTCTATGCCGGATATAGACATCGATATCGCAGATGATCGTCGGGACGAGGTGATCGAATACTGTCGAGAAAAGTATGGAGCTGACCGAGTGGCAAATATTGTGACATTCGGCAAAATGGCAGCTAGGAACGCTATACGTGACACGGCCCGAGTCCTGCAAATCCCCTATGCGGATGCTGATCGGCTAGCAAAAATGATACCACCTCCCGTACAGGGCAGGCATATCCCATTGTCGAAGTCACTTGTAGATGTTCCAGATTTAAAAACAGAGTACGAAACAAACCCTATAAGTAAGCGCGTTTTTGATATGGCGATGCAGCTTGAGGGAACGATACGTAGTCACGGAGTACATGCTGCTGGTGTAGTGATCGCACCTGATGATATTGTTAAATTCGCACCGCTTGAAATGGCGCAAAAGGGTGTTGTTGCTACCCAGTTTTCTATGAATCCAATCGAGGATCTTGGGCTGCTTAAGATGGACTTTTTAGGTTTATCTAACTTAACAATTATTAAAAACTGTCTAAGGATTGTGAAAAAGGTGTACGGTGAAGATCTAGACATCGGTCTTATCCCTATGGACGATTTATCGACGTTTGAACTTCTGCAAAGAGGCGATACAACGGGTGTATTCCAGCTAGAGTCAGCGGGTATGAAACGCTATCTAAAAGATCTCAAGCCTACTATTTTTGACGATATCATCGCTATGGTTGCTCTATATCGTCCAGGCCCGATGCAGTGGATTGATGACTTCATTAATCGCAAACATGGTAATACGGAGATTACTTTTGTGCATCCGACAGTCCAACCTGCGCTTGAATCTACATATGGCGTTATTGTGTACCAGGAGCAGGTTATGCAAATCAGTAAAGATATGTCTGGTTTTACCGGGGGGCAGGCAGATACACTCAGGAAAGGTATTGGCAAAAAAATCCCTGAGGTTCTTGCAAAGCTCAAAGGAGATTTTATTGAAGGAGCAATTACTACAAACAACGTGCCACGTGAAGTTGTCGAAAAGCTTTGGGGTAATCTCGAAGACTTTGCAGCGTATTGTTTCAATAAGTCACACGCCGCATGTTATGGGCTAATTGCCTACCAAACTGCATACTTAAAAGCACATTACCCAAGTGCATATATGGCAGCCCTTATGACAAGTGACTGGGATAATATCGACCGCTTGGCAATTGAAATTACCGAATGTCAGCATATGGGGATTGAGGTGTTACCCCCAAGCGTCAACTACTCGTATCATGAGTTTTCTGTAGCTAATGAAAAGGCTAATAAGAAACCAGCCATTCGGTTTGGTATGGATGCAATAAAAAATGTTGGTAAAGGTGCCGTTGAGGAAATATTGAAGGCCAGAGAAGATGGCCAGTTTACTTCAATAAATGATTTTATTTCTCGTGTTAGTTCCAGGGTAGTCAACCGCAAAACCTGGGAAAGCCTAATTAAGACAGGCGCGATGGATGAATTTGGTGAGCGAGGAAGTCTACTCAATACGCTGGATGTCATTATTGCACTCGGAACTAAAATACAGAAAGATCGTTCAAGTGCTCAGGTAGATTTATTTGGCAATAGTGAAGACCCTACCACCTCACTACCCCCACTACAACTGATTGCACCCGCTGAACCGGTTCCTGCACATAGCTTTTTAGTGTGGGAGCGAGAGCTTCTAGGTCTATATCTTAGTCATCACCCGCTTGATGATTTTGGTGTGTACTTAGAGGAAAATACAGTTCCACTTCATGAACTCACACCTGATAAAGATGGTCAGTTGGCTACCATTGGCGGGAGCATCGCAGACATTAGGCAGATAACTACAAAGAATGGTCAGAATATGGCTTTTGTAAAACTTGAGGACAGGACCGGTGAGACTGAACTAGTTATTTTCCCAAATTTATTCAAGGATAGCCAAAGTGTTTGGGTGCGAGATAATGTAATCCTGGCAACTGGCAGGATATCAGCCCGCGATAAAAACGGCTTGCTTACCGATGATGTTAAATTTATGCCTGACTCTGCCACTATCATAGATCGTGCAACCGCCGAGAGCTATCAAAAATCAGGGGCTAGGGTCAAGATTGAGTCAAGGGCTAGTAAAAAACGTACTACAAAGTTTTCTGAAATTTCTGAAAAACAGACTCAAGGCAAATCCAAAGTATCTAAGTTATATCTGCGGGTAATTGACGATACAAAACCAAAATTACTTCAAGATATTAAGCTAGCGCTAGATGATTTTAAGGGCAGCAGTGAAGTTGTATTAGTACTCGGTGAGCCGGCTAAGAAACAGGCACTTAAGCTTCCGTTTACTGTTACCATTGACGAACTTCTTACGCGCAGGCTTGCTGAGCTGGTTGGTGCTACTAATGTGATTGTTCAATAGCTATACATGTACTTTGTGCGACAAAGTACCAAAACATGGGGTAGGATAACAGTTCGCTATCTGACTGCTGTCAATAATTACAAAAAAGTTTCAAGGCGCTTTGCTTCCTCCTCATGAAACTTTGATCACATTTTGTAATTTTGACGAACATTCAGATCGGAACTGTCATTATTATTACCCCATACCCCAGGGAATTTGTGCAAATACATAATTTGCTATTACATCTAGGCATAGAATTTAGTAGAGTAAAGAAAATTAATTAGCGGTGGTGGGGGATGAGCGGGAGGTGGCGACGGAATCTGCGGATTTCTACTGCCGAACCGATTATCACTAGGATAAGCCCTAAGCCGAGCGTTACGAACGCTATCTTTGGTGATAGTCTTGGCTGGTCGGTACTTGCGGTCGCTAAAGTGCCCGATGTCGTGGTGCCATTATCCGTATCTGTTGAACCTATTACCGGCGGATTGTCTGACTTTGGTTTTGTATCCTGCTCTGCAGGGGTCTCCTCTACTACAGCTTCTTCGACAAACTCTACTGTTTGCTCTGCAACTGGCTGGCTAGGTGCTGGGGTCGGAGTCGGAGCCTGGCTACTGGCCACAGTAGCTACGGGAATATTCTGTGGCTGAGCGTAGTGTGCGGCAACTAGGTAAACATTGGAGTAGGTAGTGCCGCTATATGTAAACGACGGCACAAATGCAATTCCGTAGCCTACTTCGGAGAATGAACCGCTAAGTAGGTTAGCACGATGACCTGGGCTGTTATACCAGCCGTCGACTACAGATGATGCTGATTGATTGGATAGGGCGAGATTTTCGCCAGCTGTAGTATAGCTATAGCCTACGGAATCAAAAAAGTACCACGGGCTGGTTCCATCTGGTGCGTCGTGCGCAAAATAGCTATTAGAAGCCATATGATCGGCTTTTGCTTGAGCGGAGCTGGTCAGCTGGGCGTTAGTAGTTAGTAGCGCAAGACCAGCGTTAGCGCGGTATTGATTGGATAAACTAGTAATTTCACTAGTACCAAAAGCTATGGTGTGCGGGGTATTGACGCCCTGAAATGCCATGGTTAGAAGTGATAGAAATAGGCCAAAAACTACCAGTATATGGCCATAACGTGGTTTAGTACGGACTACCCCCGGTTTCATACTAGATAGTATATAGAATTTAGCGCATGGCGTATAGCGCGATACCGACAGCTACGGAGACATTAAAGGATTCCTTTTTACCTTTCATCGGTATTTCGACAGCATAATCGCATTGCTTGAGAAGCGAAATATCCACTCCCTCTACTTCACGACCGACAAGGAGCGCGATAGGCTTATAGGACTGTAGCCGATCAATCTGGATTGATGTGGGTGTTTGTTCAAGAGCTACTATATCTAACCCATTGACCTTGAGCTCGGGTAGTAATTCATCTATATCGGAATAGTGGATAATCTCTACTGTTTCTTCGGCTCCAAGGGCTGTTTTATGTATATCTTTTGTGAGTTTTGCTGAGATGTGCGGCAGTCGGGTATCGCCTGCGATCAGTGGGTATGGAGTAAATCCACCGATATATACCTTTGTTATCCCAAATCCATCACAAGTCCTGAGGATTGAGCCAACATTGTGAGTGGAACGCACATCGTGAATGATTAGAGATTTAATTGCCATAATGAGTATTCTACAGTAAGGATCTATGGCTAGAGGTTAACTTCTGAGTTATACTTAAGCGGTATGGCAGAAGATGCACGTGTTATTGATGAGCAAAATACGCTCAAACGTTCCCGAATACTTAATATGCAGTATCTGGATACTTCTGCAATCCCCAACAAAACTATATATAAGGAGTTTTTGCCCCTCACCGAGCTCTATGCTCATAAATATATACCACTGAAAATATCTGAAAGCCCTAATCAAATTATATTTGGCGTAACAACCAATACATCGCAGACAATGATGCAGAATCTACGCCAGAACTATGCTGACTATCGCGTGAGCTTTGTACTTATTTCTGACACTGGCTATCGAGACTATATGAAGCTCTATGATCCTCCCAAGGAGATCATTTATCAGGATATTCAGATAACCGGGCAAGATGAAAAGGCGCGAGTTGACCAAATAAGTGCCACACTAGCGGAAGTTCGTTCAGATGATATGTTGGCTTTCATCGTTCAGCAGGCATTTCGTCTCAAAGCTAGCGATATTCACCTGGAAACGACGAAATCTGGAGCTCGGATTAGATTTCGTGTGGACGGCGTGCTTCATCCCATCGCCGAACTTGACCACGATAAGTACCGTCAACTATCTGGAGCACTAGCTAGTGCCGCAAATATTTCTACTGGTGAAAGCGAGGCCCAGACAGGACAAATACATAAAGACTATGTGATGGCTGATGGATCGAGCATTACGGTGAATCTCCGTGTTGAGGCCGTAAGGGCTATCCATGGTATGGACGCAGTACTGCGTCTATTTAACTTCAAGCCTGAAATGCTCGCCATCGATCGATTGGGGCTAGAAGAATACGAGCAAGAAGCATTTCGGGACATAATTAAGCATCCTAGTGGGCTTGTACTGATCGTAGGTCCGACCGGGTCAGGAAAAAGCACGACACTCTACACACTCATCAATGAGCTTAATCATCCTGAGCGCAAAATCATTACACTTGAAGATCCTGTCGAATACCAAATAGAAGGCATTACACAGATACCTATCGATACGAGGTCCGGGGCATCCTTTGCTGATGGGCTGAGGGCTGTTCTGCGACTAGACCCTGATGTAGTGATGGTAGGTGAGATTCGCGATACGGATACAGCGAAAACAGCGCTACAAGCGTCACTCACTGGCCATCTTGTGCTAAGTACATATCACGCATCGAGTGCTGCTGCTGCGATGACTCGTATGCTCGATGCAATGGGTGAGAACCCGCTGTTTATATCCGCAATTAAGCTTATACAGGCTCAGAGACTCTGTCGACGCCTCGATGATCAGACCAAAATTGAATATCGTCCTGATGAAGCTCTGAAAGCTCAGCTTGCAAAAGTATTTGCAGAAATGCCAGCCGGAGTAAAAACTCCTAATGTTAATGACATTATTTTATACAAACCAGGCTCTACCCCAGAGCGACCGTTTGGCTACGACGGCCAATTAGCGCTACGTGAATTGATGCTCATGGACGAGGGATTGGTCTCTCTGCTCAAAAAACCAAAAAACGAGCTAACAGCAACTGATATAGAACGCAAAGCTGTTGAAGACGGTAGGATGCTCACCATGCTTCAAGATGGAGTGTTGAAGGCACTAGAGGGCAAAACAAGTCTTGAAGAAGTGTACAGGGTT
>JAYSUL010000011.1:0-5859 GCA_043719125.1 Candidatus Saccharimonadota bacterium
TTCATGACTGATACACGGATCTGAATTTCCTCTGGAGTCACCGTTATACCTTCTTTTTCAGCTATTTCACTGAGCAATATCCCGGCTTTGAGCCTTCTATTAGCTTCTGGAATTACTTCTTTTTCTTTCTGCTCCTCTGCCGTCATACCAATTGCATCAAGATACTCTTCCATGGTTTGCCCGCGGTACATTATGTTTTGCTGCAGGTCACGCATTACGTTTTCTGCTTGCTCTTGCACTAGCTCGTCAGGCACTGAGACACTCGAACCAGCAACTATTTCAGCCATAAGAGCGTTTTCGTATGCACGATCGGCTTTTGATTCAGCCTCTACAAGTAGTTGTTTTTTGACGTCTGCTTTTAGCTCTTCGACTGTCTTGAGTGTTGGAGATACTTTTTGTACAAACGCTTCGTCGACTTCCGGCTTAGCGACTTCTTGGACCTTCACTACAGATACCTTGAACGTTACTTTCTTAGATGCAAGTGCCTTAACGCCGTAATCTTTCGGAAATGTAATTACAAACTCTTTATCATCACCAGCCTTTAGCCCCAAAAGATGATCTTCAAATCCAGGTATAAATGTGTTTGAGCCAAGTACAAGAGGATAGTTATCGCCTTTTGCACCTTTTACTTCCACGCCCTTAGCGTCTCGTCCCTCAAAGTTGATCCAGACTTGATCTTCTTTTTTAGCCGCGCGTTCAACATCCTTTTTTTCTGCTAGCTGTGTACGCATGTTATCGATTACCTGTTCGATATCTGCCTTGTCGGGAGTGATAATTTCCTTTTTGCTTGTAAGCTTTTTATAATCAGCCAACTTCATCTCACCGATAACTGCAATCTCAGCTGTGTATTCGACAAGACTAAAGGGTACAAATTTCGTGACCTCAACTTTTGGTGGTGCAATTGGATTGATCTTTTCTGCACGGACCGCATCTGGGTATGAATGATTAATCGCCTCGTTCAAAAATTCTTCGGCAAGAGCATTTTGGTCAATTGATTTCTCGATCAAACTTGCAGGAGCCTTACCTTCACGGAAACCAGTGATCTTTACTGATTTTCCGAGTTTTTCGATGGCGTGTTTTTTTGCTTCAGCGAGTGTCTCGTCACTAACGACGACACTTATAGTTATGTTTGTATCAGATGAGTTGGTACGAGTAGTTTTTTGCATCCCAATAGTGTACCAGATTTCTACCCCAAAGAAGTAATCTGCAATATTATAAAGTGCTCTTCTTCTGGAATCATTATTCTCATACTGACACTGTCAAGTGCGCTCTCCTTAGATTTTCAGATCATATTCAGGGTCCCCCTGGATTGATCTATCCATTGAAAGGGTGGATCCGCCGAGTTGCCTTAGCAACCCGGACGCTAAGGCGGGAAAACCAAGGGTCAGAGACAGGTTTGCCCGCCTTATAAGTTATTCTGAATCGCGGATGGCGGTGACTGGACTAATTCTTGCCGCTCGAAGCGCAGGTATCAGACCGATAACGAGTGTTATACCGGCCAATATACCGAGCCTGCTGCCTAGAAGCCCCCAGTTAGGTGACAATAGTTTTATAAGCTCGAGCTTTGGTACTTCACCGCCGAGCATTGATAGCACAATCATCCCGATAAAGTTACCGCCGCCTGTAGCGTATGGATTTACGTTACCAGCTACTTCATTCACCGAATTGACCATTGCACTAGCGATGAGTGCAGAAAGACCATACCCGACAGCTACACCAGCCGCAATCCCAAATAACAACAGTATCGTCATACGTACGAGCACCAACTTCGTGATATCCATTCGTTTTGCACCAATTGCTCGCCATACGCCAATTTCTTTTCGAGAATCAGCAACAAACCGACTTACTGTTGTAAGCAGAATCAATGCAACAATCGTTCCTAGAATGATTGTTAGCCAGGTTACAAATATGTTTGCGCCATTTCGTATACTCTTGATGATCGCTACAGGGCTATTATCAAAGTAGAACAACCCGTTATCATTCAGGAACTTTGTATACTTTTCTCGGTCATCTGCGCTTTTGAGTTTGATAACGGCACCGCTCTTTCGGAAGTTGCTGAGACTAAGTGTCGTAGGCGGAAACTCCCTATACTCATTTTGTCCACGGGCATTTTTTGTAGATTCGACTAAGAGCCCAGGGATACTAATCTGCGATATATCAACTTGCCACGCCGAGACGCTCGGATCTTTTTGCCACGTTACTGAGCTATACCCAAAAAACGAACCATCACCAACAAATCCATCAACGACCTCTATTTTACCCTGGTCCCCGGCAAGTAGTTCTTTGTCGAGTGCTTTAGCCGTACGCGCACTGAGCTGCCTTTGGCTAAGCCGGTTCCAGAGCGCTGGTATTGCATCATTCGGTATCATACCGGCTGACCCGCTATTTTGGCCCGTCAATATACCCACAACCCTAAATTCCTGCGTGATGGGCGTCTTTAGTTTACTGATATCCCAATAACTGCCATATATTTCTTGTACTCGCTTATCTAGGATCTCTCTATCGCTAGCAGTAAGCTTGGTGAGCTTGCTTTTCGGCGCGCCGAATCCTCCGCTAAACTGCATGTTATCAAATGCCTCTGGGTATCCGGGGAACTTGCCAAATTCCATTGAGAACGTTTTACCGATCAGCTCCTCGGCATCCGTGAGCGTTTGATAAACCTGTTTTGTTTCGGCGTCTTTGGGATTAGAGAAGTCTATCTCAAGAGTCTCCTTACCCTCCCAGTTATAGCTCATGCTACCTATACTATTCGGACTGATCAAGATCGGGATCGGCTGACCTTCTATATAGCTAAAGACTTCAGGGCTGTAGAGTTTGGCAAACTCAGCGTTTGTCCCGCTCATCGAAAGCGTAACATTTGGTACATTACCTATCTGGCTCGCCAAGCCGCTGATACTACCTTGCTGAGGATATACGGTATCGACATATGGGGACTGAGTAGCGAGGTCGTACTTTTCCTGGTTAAACGTCGTAGCAGGGGGCCCAGATTGAGTCGCCGAGCTAAACTCAGGTTGACTAAACATAAACTGATCAAGTACGAGATACTGTTGTCGATCTTGGGCTTTTTGTAATACTTTTTCATCAAGCTCACGGACAAATCCATTTGGAATTGTAGACCCAATAAACATGATCGCTATGAGCAAGACGCATGGCAAAAGAGAAAGTATAGTCCTAATGATCCGTTTTCTCATGCTAAATAGACTAACTCTAGTCGCAAATCCGAGAGGCATTGCCATATTATTTTCCTCCCTTCTTGGAAGCTGGTTTTTTCGGCAGAGATTTAGTGGTGCTATTCCTCTTATCTGATTCTATTGATCCATTTTCTAGTCTTATAATTCTACCGAACTCAGTAGCGACCTTTTCGTCGTGTGTGACGACTACGACAGTCGTCCCTTCGCTCGAGAGCTTCTTAAATATCTTGATGACCTCATCGGCATTTTCACGGTCAAGATTTCCCGTTGGTTCATCGGCTAGTAGGATCTGCGGCGTATTAGCCAGTGCTCTAGCGATAGCCACTCTCTGCATTTCACCGCCAGATAGCTGTGCAGGACGCGAACCTTTTTTTTCACTCAATCCTACCTTATCAAGTAGTTCGGACGCCCGTATTCTAGCTTTAGTAGCGCTTATTCCATCTAGTCGCATAGGTAATGCCACATTATCGATGGCAGACAGAAATGGCTGGAGGTAAAACTGCTGAAACACAAAGCCAACTGTTTGCAGTCGATGCTTGGACCGTTTCGCATCGCTTAACTTGTTAACATCCGACCCTAAAACGCTCAGCACGCCGAGTGATGGCTTATCGAGTCCACCTATTAGTTGGAGTAGTGTTGATTTACCGGAGCCACTCGGCCCCATGACAGCTACTGCCTCACCTTGGCTTAACACTAAGTTGATGTTTTTGAGCGCATCTTGCGACACACCACCCTTTTTATACGTTTTCGTGACTCCAGTTAGTTCGACAGCTACAGACATCGGTAACACCTTTCTTATATGTTTACTCTGGCCGTTTATCCTTTAATTTCGTCACCAAGCGCTCAAGCGACATCTCCTCTTCCTTGCCTGTCTTCAGATCTTTGAGCTTGAACCTTCTGCTAGCGAGCTCTGTTTCTCCGATGACAGAAACAAACCGTATATTCTTTTTCTCGGCTGTTTTGAACTGTGCACCGATCTTTTTACCATGCGTGGAGTCCACAGCAATATTCAGTCCTTCGCTCCGTAGCTCGCCTAGTACTTTTATTACAGCTTGGTACTCAACTCCCGCAAGTACGACATATAGCTCTGTTTCTGACTCAAATACTGGCAGTAAGCCATTTGACTCGATAAAAAGTGCCGTAGACGCATCGCCCGGAGCAAACCCAAACGTAGCTACTGGCTCTACGCCAAATTGCCCAACAAGCCCGTCATATCGTCCCCCACCAAACATAGCTCGGTTATTGTCGGGGTGTAAATCAAATGCCTCAAATACAATATCTGTGTAGTAGTCAAAACCGCGCATCAGCTTGATATCAAACCTTGCACTTGTGATTCCATCAGTTTCTAACATCACCATTAGCTCAGTCAATCCATTGAGTGTTTCGCTACTGGCGAGGTCTTCAGGTAGATCAGCAGGACCTTTACAGTCAAGGACTGCTAGCAGTCTAGTCACTACTCCATCGTCCCGTAGTTTCGGGCTGATAGCCGCCTCTGCAAGAGCCGCAAACTCAGCCCGTGACATCTTATCTATTCGGTCAATGAGTCGTACAAGCGTCAGTGTCTCAACATCCGAAAATCCGAAGTATTCACTCAACATATAGTTGACGAACTTACGCGAGTTGATGCGTATCTCGTACATTGCTCGCTTAGCACCAAAGCTTTGTAGCATCTGATCTGCCATGGTGATCACTTCGTGCTCAGCAGCGATTCCGTCCACGCCGAATATATCAGCGTTCAGTTGCCAAAATTCCCTGAGTCGGCCCCTCTGCATCCGTTCATAGCGCATGTAGTTACATATTGAGAACAGTCGAGCCGGGTAGCCCATTTCCTGTCTACGTCCTGCCACCATCCTGGATATACTCGGTGTCATTTCGGGACGTATTGTCACCGACCGTCCCCCTCGATCCTCAAATGTGTAGGTTTGTTCCCGTACTATTTCTTCATTACCTTTCGCGAGATATACTTCCGTAGGTTCGATTAGCGGTGATAGATACTCCTCGTAGCCAAATCGTTGGCATACTTCGCGCCATTTACTAAATATATAGTTCTGAAGACGCATGTCTTCTGGATAGAAATCCCTAGTGCCTTTATACGGCTGTGTCGTTAATCCCATAATTTTCCTTTATTGTACCTGAAATAACAGGCTTTTGGTTAGTTATATAGTAATGAGTATTAAAAAACGCCGAGTGTACCCGGCGTTTTTGGTTCACTGCAAAACATCTAACACTCGGTTCAGTCGGCTGAATATGCTGTAGATGTGTGCGTACCTATACCATAATAGTACAATAAACTATTCATATAACTGCGTCGATTTTTACGTACCTAATTTTGGTGATTAGCGAAGTAAGATCAAATCTAGTAATTCTTCAGGAAATTTTGTCAGTTGACGCACTGCTTCAAGTGTCGTTTTGTCCACACAGACTATAGGGTCGTCCGATTCGTTAATCAATTGTCCGTCATCAGTGAGCGCCATGGGTAATTCTCCATATCCGCCTACTCCAATAGTGCCTATATATGGTCGGATTGTCTCAAGTCTACGAAAGTCCCGTTCGGGTTTACTTACCGTAATATGATACTGATGGACCAATCTATCGTCATGCATAAAAACGATACATTCAAGCATTTGACCACCCGTGTGGTCCCATATATCGCGTTGTCGGATAAAAT
>JAYSUL010000012.1:0-5809 GCA_043719125.1 Candidatus Saccharimonadota bacterium
CCAGCTGTCAAAAAAGCTGCTCCAAAGAAGCCAGCGAAGTAAATACCGCCGTCATAGTGAGTAGGGTAAAATAGTAGAGTATAAAAGTAAGTACTAGAGGTTTAACAAAATGGCATCAAATCGACACTTAGGCCGTATCGTCGCAATGCAGACTCTGTATGAGTATGTATTCCGTATGGACTGTGAAGATTCGAACACCGACCTTGCCCAAATACTCGATAGAAATATCAACCGCTATAGTGAGACCATTGATGACAAAGACTTCATCGTCAAACTCGTCAATGGCGTCGCTAAAGAGTCTGAGGCGCTAGACGCAGAGCTACAACCGCTTGCGCCAGAATGGCCCCTAGATCAGATATCTCGTATCGATCACATTGTTATGTGGATGGGGCTTTACGAGCTTATCCATCATAGCGATGTACCACCAAAGGTCGTCATAAACGAAGCTGTAGAGCTCGCCAAAAGTTTTGGTAGCGACTCGAGTAGTAAGTTTGTAAACGGCGTGCTAGGGTCAGCATATCGGGTGAGAAGCGGTGAAGATGCAGGTGTCAAACCGGATAAGAAAGAAGACAAGTGAAAAGACCTAGCCCTATAACGGGGTTCAAGAATTTAGTTCGATCCCGTCGTCAACCACCAATCCAAGAAGTAGTCCGCGAGACAACCGCCGGGGGCATTGTTTTTCGTCGTAACGAAAAAACACAGGAACTCGAGATACTGCTAGTCCAAGACGCTAAAGATCGCTGGACAATCCCCAAAGGACATGTCGAAGAGGGTGAAACAACTCAGGAGACAGCGCTTCGTGAAATACGAGAAGAAACTGGGCTCCAGGATATTAAAGTCATGAGTTGGCTTGGCAAGACAAACTTCCGTTACCGTCGTGAAAATAGTCTTGTACTGATGGTCACTCACGTGTACCTCGCAAAATCATTAAATCAAACAGAGACTCCGACCCGGGAGGACTGGATGAACGGAATCAAATGGTTCCCGGCGACTCGCGCCGTGGACGAAATAGCATACGAACAGCTCAGCAAGCTCATGCTTGTTGGGATGAAAAAAATGAGGGAATCAGCATAATTTATGAGCGTGACACCTAAAACTATCAATATAGACACAACACCATACGTAGAGTTTGCGCGTGACACACTAGGAGTTGTTTTTAACGATATATCATTCCTTATCACTGCGTTTACTCATCGCTCGTATGTAAATGAGCACCGTAAAACTGTTTTTGAACACAACGAACGCCTTGAATTTTTGGGAGATGCGGTTCTCGAGCTCGCAGTTACAAAGTTTCTCTATACAAACTACTCAGAGCCAGAAGGCATACTTACTAACTGGAGAAGCGCTTTGGTGCGCACAGAGAGCATCTCGGCGGCCGGTGCAAAGCTCGGTTTTGACCAGTATCTTAGACTTTCTCGAGGTGAAAAAAGAGGTAGTGACAGGGCCCGTGAACAGATCCTTGCGAACTGCTTTGAGGCAGTTATCGGTGCTATATACCTTGATCTCGGCTATGATGAGGCCGCAAATTTCATCGAGAGAAATATTTCAACGACATTCGATGGCATACTAGAAACTGGATCATGGATGGATCCAAAGTCACGACTCCAGGAAATCGTTCAGGCAGAAGTTGGACATACGCCAATATATAAAGTCCTCGAAGAGGTAGGTCCAGATCACGAAAAGATCTTTACGGTCGGTGTTTTTGTGGGTGATGAACAAAAGGGTACCGGGCAAGGACACTCCAAGCAAATAGCCCAGGCCAAAGCAGCAGAACGAGCGCTTAGCGTCTATGTTTCTAAACAAAAGGTTGCGGATGTAGCGACCAAGGACGCACCGGTGTTGACTTCTGACCCGAAAGAGGGTAAAATCACTCGAGTAAAGAAAACCAAAGGGAATAATTAATCAATGCTAACAATCCGCATGCAACGCGGTGGTCGTTCTGGTCACCCACAATATCGTATCGTCGTACAAGACTCACGCTTTTCGCCTACTTCTGGCAGAATTGTCGCACAGGTTGGTACTTATGATCCACACACAAAAGTAACAACTCTCGATAGCGCAAAGATCGAAGGATTTCTCGCAAATGGCGCACAGCCATCTGACCGGGTAGCTTCAATTTTGAGCTTTAACGGCGTAAAGCTTCCATCATGGGTCAAACTAGCTACAAAGAAAAGCTCAGTTATCCGAAACGCCGGCAAACTTCGCCGTAATACACCTGCCGCTCCTGTTGAGGAAGCTCCAGCTGAAGCCGAAATAGCGGAAGAAGTTGCTGTCGCTGCTGAAGCAACTGAAGAAGCTTCTACAGAAGAATAGTATCTTAGTTTACGCTCCCCAAACCACCCGGTCATCTGGGTGGTTTTTTTGTGGTATCATTTATGCATACTATAAAGGAGGTTTTTTAAGATGGCTACTGTAAGTATTGACCAGCAATTTGTTGAGTTTGTCATAAAGTCAATTGTAGGAAACCCAGACGCCGTATCAGTCGAGCGCTCGGTAGATGAAAAAGGCGTGTTGCTAGAGTTAACGGTCGACCCAGAAGATCTAGGCAGGGTTATTGGCAAAAGGGGTGCTACGGCTCAGAGTGTACGTACTCTTCTGAGGGCACTTGGTACAAAGAATGAAGCACGTTATAACCTCAAGATTGTAGATAATGGTGAGCCTCGCCCAGAGCGAGCTTCTTCGCCACAGTCAGACTCAATGGCTACTGCACCTAGTACTAGCGATGATAGCACTTCTGCATCAGACGATGATGACGCGGCGGTTGAGGCGGTAGCGGAGGTCAAGGAGTCGACTTCTATGAGCAAGACACGCCAAGAGCTAGACGACCTCGACGATCTCGACATTTAGTCTTGTGCTCAGACCCCATGGTCTGGTTAAATAAGCGTAGCCTTTATTTTTGAGGGCAAAAAACTTTAAACAAATACACATAAGGTCAAAGAGGCTCATGCGAGCCCTTCAAAGTGGAGTCGAGCAATCGTCTTCGAGGGAGAGCCTTATGTGAACACCGCCCCATAGTGGGCGGTGTTGTTTTACTCAGTATATTTGCGCGTAAGCGTCATTTATTTTGTGGTATAATTTATAGCAATGAAAGTACAAATTATCTCTTTATTTCCTGAGGTTATCGAGCCTTATCTGTCGACAAGTATGATGTGGAAAGCCAAAGATATGGGGCTCGTGGAGTATGAGTGTATAAACCTGCGCGATTTCGGGCTTGGCAATCGTAAGACAGTAGATGATACACCGTACGGCGGTGGCGACGGTATGTTGTTGAAGCCGGAACCTGTAGTTGCGGCAATTGAGTTTGCGAAAAAAAATGATCCCGAGGCAATCGTTCTGCTGCCCACGCCACGCGGGGCGACATATAAGCAATCAACCGCAATTCGACTTGCATCAAGTGGTAGGGGGTTGATCATAGTCTGTCCTCGATACGAGGGCTATGACGAGCGTATTACGTCGTGGGTTGATGAGCAGGTATGCATTGGTAACTATGTACTTACCGGCGGTGAACTGCCAGCACTGACGATTGTAGACAGTGTGGTGCGGTTAATACCCGGTGTATTGGGCGGAGAAAAGTCAGCAGAGATTGAGAGTTTTCAGCAGGATGATGAAAATGTCGAGTTTCCTCAATATACTCGACCAGCGGAGTTTCGTGGTATGAAAGTACCTGAAGTACTACTAAACGGCCACCATGCGGAGATAGAAAAATGGCGCAAAGACCAGTAGATAACACCGGTGAAATACTCAGAGAAAATACTAGCGACGAGCTTCGGAGTAGTATATTTACTATGGGTTCGATGCTTTTGGACACGGGCTGGATAGGCCAGAGGACATTCGACAATATATCTGTTGCGACTAGACAAAGGCGCTGCGGAAAAATAAGCGCCCTAAGACGGCCGGTTGAGCTACTTTCTACTAAGGCCCCCACTTTTGTTATCAACCAAGACGTTTTGAGATCACATGCATCTGAATTTGCAGAGCATTTCAAGGGGCCATTGAGTGAAGAAGAGGTCAGGAAATTATTGACTACCTACTCTGCAGCTACCGCTATGGGTGAGTTTGTACTTAGGCGCCATATCACAGACCCCTCCTATGCTAGGTCCAGACAAAGGTTGGTAATGATATCAGAGCTTTTTACCGACAGATCTGACTTTACTGGACATTTTCATAGCAGAGTTGGTGACGCTGCGCTTAAGGGAGTTATGGAGGCAGTTGACGACTCGGCGCTAGTACAGATCAATGGACTGCGTGCTGGACTTACAATTGTACGCTCAGCCTCACAGGAGGCCATGGAGGCAGACTTTATGACCGATGATTTAGTATTAGCTTGCAATGCTGCGCTTGAGCAATATATTGGTGAAGTAGGCCCAAGCTATACGGGGCTTACCGACTATCTGAACATAGACTCAGCTCAAGGTGTAAATGCGTTTACATATGCTATCCCAGAATGGCTTTATGTTTTAGGGGTACCGATGCCCGCTAATCGTTTAACGGCAATTTTTGATGAGAAATTTGTGTCAAAAATTGGTGATCCGGATATAGGTTAGGCGCCAAGCATCATACCCTAAAATACGGTATACTGTTTTTAAAAGGGGGTTATTATGAAACAGTTTATTTTACCAGAGTTGCCATATGCACTTGATGGGCTCGCGCCAGTTCTATCAGAAGAGACACTCAGCTATCACTACGGCAAACATCATCAGGCATATATCAACAACCTCAATGGCCTCATAGCAGGTACTGATTTTGAAAATATGCCTATCGAGGACATCGTAGCGCGTTCAGAAGCGGGCATGTTCAACAACTCAGCACAGGCGTATAACCATACATTTTATTGGTATGGTATGGCGCCAGCAAAAGGCGGAGACAATCTACCGTCTGATCAAATAGGTCAGGCTATCAATGAAGCATTTGGAGATTTTGATACGTTTAAAGCTCAGTTTAGCGAGATCGCACTAAAGCATTTTGGCAGTGGCTGGGCATGGCTACTCAAAAACAAAGATGGCAAGATTGAAATGAAAGGCATGCATGATGCCGATACGCCGATCAAAGATGGCGACACGCCGCTACTTGCTCTAGATGTCTGGGAGCATGCTTACTACGTGGACTATCGCAATGCTCGCGCTGACTATATTTCTGCATTCTGGCAGTTGGTAAACTGGGAGTTTGTTGAAAAGCAACTTTTGACTCCTACGCGTGAACCGTTAATGATAGCTCAGTGAATCACCGTCCAATAGTTTTTGTTGATGTAGAGACAACCGGCTTCTCAGCTAGAGATGGTCGAGTTATTGAACTTGGTATGGTCAAAGTAGTAAACGGGAAAGTTGTCGATACTTTCTCTGAGCTTGTTGACCCTGGTCAGGAAGTGTCGTGGCAAACTACACGTGTCACCGGGATTACAACCAGCGACGTTTTTGGTAAACCACAGTTTCGTTATATTATCGACAGGGTCGAGGACTTCTTGGATGGTGCACTATTTGCTGCGCATAACGTTGATTTTGATTATAGTTTTTTATCAGAGGAGTTTCTGAGGTCTGGCTCAAAATTGACGCTGGATAGGTTTTGTACGGCACGACTTTCTCGCCAGCTTTACCCCGAGCATCGGGGCCATAGTCTAGATTCGGTAATTTCTCGTCATGGCTACAATGTAACTAATCGACACAGAGCATTGGACGATGCTGAGGTGATAGCTAGATTTTTTATCGACCACCTCACCGAGATACCAGACAAGACAATCTTAGCGATCGGTAAGATTACTAAATTTGCGCAGAAAACTAACACAAGAACATTAAAATATGTTCAGATTTTGGAA
>JAYSUL010000013.1:0-17682 GCA_043719125.1 Candidatus Saccharimonadota bacterium
TTAGCGCTTACGGCATATCTGGTGGTAGCGCCTACACTATGGCAAGCCGCACCCAGTGCAGTCGACAATTTTCCATTGGCAAATCCGTACAGGGCCGTGATATACCCGCCTACTCTATCGGCAATGGACCAGAGAAAGTACTCTACATCGGCGCCATTCATGGAAATGAAAAGAGCGCCTATTACCTACTAAGTTCTTGGCTTGACTACCTCGAGTCCAATCCTTCTGCAATCCCCGGAAATAAGACGGTCGTGATTATACCAAAGCTAAATCCTGATGCATTCGTTTCAGGTTCTAGATTTAATGCCAATAATGTAGACCTCAATAGAAACTTTGCTAGTGCCAGCTGGAAGACGGACGTAAAAGTACCAGGTGGAAGCATACTCGCGGGAGGGGGAGGTTCTGCCCCACTATCCGAACCCGAATCACAAGCGATCATTACGTATATAAACTCAGTCGGACCATCGCTCGTCATGTCATACCACTCGCAGGGCTCAATTGTAATTGCCAACGGTTCTGGTAACTCTAATAGCTTTGCATCTATGTACGCAAATCTCGTGGGCTATGACCACGTTGCAACTGAAGGCTCCGAAGAAGCATTTGAACACGAGACAACCGGTGCGCTAGAAGATTGGCTCCACGAGTCGCCTGATATACCAGTCGTACTTTTGGAGCTCAGTAGCCATACGACTAATAACATATTTCAATACCACAAAACACCGATGCTGAATGTCTTGAAGTAGACCTCTCATGTACTAAAGACTTGATAGTTCGAGTAGCAACACCTTCACCGTATCCGCGGCATCAATATTTGTTGTTTTGATAGCTATATCAGCACGAAGTGCACTGGATATACTGGTTTTGATTTGTTCGGCACTTAGCCTACGCGCGACATAAATCGTTTTGCCCGCTACAAATGGGTGTAGTCCAGTTTTTGATACTATCTCCGCCGATGAGCCCTCCCCCGCATACTTTACTAGTGCAATCACATGTAGTTGCCAGCCAAGAAGTGCTAGTACTTCATTTGGATCAGTTTTATTTGCCAGCAAATCATCGTACATACGCAGAGCATCTGTAGTTTTACCGGCAAAGGTTTTATCGAGCAGATCAAACACCGTATTTCTGAGTGATTGGTCTGTCAAAGAGTCAATCCTGGCAGTATTGATGAGCTCATCATAGGCAAGTTTCTCTATCTCCCTTGCTAGACGCATCTGATCTGCACCAACGCGGTCAATCAAATGTCTGGCGTCACCCTGCGATATATTTGAACCATGTTCAGTAGCATAGTGAGTAACCCATTTCTCAAGTCCGGCCCCTTTGAGGGCCACAAATTCTTGGACCATTTTGTCCGCATATAGTTCTTTATACAGCTTTATACGTTTATCTGCTTTGCTATCCACGAGCACAACATCAATTTCGTCTGGTATGTGCATGCGGATATCCAGCAAGGCTTCACAAATAAGTTTATTTGAAAAGGGCTTAGATATAATGATTAGTTTTTTACTCACTAGAAACGGCAGTTGTAGGACACCGTCACGCAAACGTGAGATCTCCAAGACCTCACCATCAAGTCGCTCGAGTCCAAAAGAATCGTTACTTCTCAGATACTCAGAAATAAGCTGTTTCTGTTTTATGGAAATTCCAAACTCATTTTCACCTGTCAGTAATACGATCATCTCAATAGCCTAACCGTTGCCCCCTTAGAGGTAAAGGACTTTATTTACTACGATTCTGGCAGTTTGGGCAGGTATGTGTTCCCCTACCGGCGACTCTCGTTTTAATAATTGTCTCTGCGCAGCGTGGGCATGGCAGCTTTTCTCGACGGAAAACTCTAGCGAACTGAATATAGCTACCCTTTTTACCCTCTGCATTTACATAGTTTCTATCAGTACTTCCGCCTTTTTCGATACTTAGTTTTAATACATAAATAATCTCTTCATACAGTTTTTTTAGCTTGGCTTTTGGTATATCGGCTACTTTTTCTTCTGGATGTATCATCGCGCCCCATAATGCCTCGTCGGCATATATATTACCTATGCCTGCAAGAATAGTTTGGTCTAGAAGTACTGCTTTCACCCCAGAGCATTTGCGTCGAATCATTTGTTTTTCAAAGATCTTATAGGTAAACTCTGGCTCAAGTGGCTCAGGTCCTACTTTTTGCATAAATGGCATATTCATAACTTCGTCAGTTGGAAGTAGCTTTACCCAACCAAATTTACGCTGATCGTTAAAAAATAGCTTCGATCCGCCTTCGAAATCAAATGTAACCCTCGTTGATTTATCCGGTAGCGATCCAATTAAAGATTCGTTTGGATGACCTGCACCAAAATTTTCTTCGCCCCTATAAACAAGCTGACCTGTCATCTTCAGGTGAATAACTAGTGTGTACCTCGTCGACAACTCAATGAGTAGCACCTTCGCTCTTCGTCGCACATCCACAACCACGGACCCGATGACGAATGCATCGACGTCAGAAAGTGCATTGGGAAATCCTTTTGGCCAATCAAAATTAACTCTTGATATCTTCTTTCCGATAACAAGACGCGATAGCCCTAGTCGTACCGTTTCTACTTCTGGAAGTTCTGGCATATGACTAGCGTATAGCGTTTAGAACTAAGCGTCTAGTGAATTAGGCTTTACGCTAAAAGCTAAAAGCTATACGCTATCTGTATGGATACGCTCAAGGACCTGCTGCTCAGAAAAAATCTCGACCAACCGAGTGAAATGAAATCTGCACAAGAATTTCTCGATAGAGAACTACCGTTCCCTTTTACACTAACCGACTACCCGAAGCATATGACAATAGCCGTCGGGAACGGTAAGATTGCTTATTTGCTACGCTCAAAGCTACCAGCCCTGGAATCATACGCCGCTCCAACTAAAAAAATACACGTCCGAATTGATAGCAAGCTAGACAACTAGGCTATTTATCTTATCAACGATATTTAGCGTAGGGTCAAAGAGTATGCCGTACATCCCCATAGCGCGAACAGAATCAATGTTTCTAGCAGAATCATCAATCATTATAGAGTCAGCCGGCTCAGCCTTCATTGCTGTGAGCACATAGTTAAAAGCCCGCTGGTCGGGCTTTGCAAACCCTATATCACTGCTGACAAATATGTCTGCAAATAACGTATCAAGTCCCAGGCCGGCCATGATTGGCCTCAGGTATTCACTCGATGCGTTTGATAAAAGCACATGCGTATGTTCAGTAAGCGAGTGGATAGCAAGTATGTTGCTCTGTTTAATCTCATGGTGCCGATAACGCTCCCGGACTTCATCTAAGGGAGTACCGATATCTTCTGAAACAGCGATAGTGTAGTCGTCCCAGCTCACCTGCCCTAGGTCTACTTTCTCTCGGATTTGCTTCATGTGTTCGCCCTTGCCACTACTATTAGCCATATCCGACGACGTATACCAAAACGCATCTTGTGCGATCACCCCAAAATAGTCCCAAATAATTAGCATGTCCTTAGCGTAAAGGGTTAAGCGCTCATGGTAAAGGGTTTTATTTAGAAAATACCTACTATACGACCGATACCCCCCGGAAGCTCTACGTCGTCACCTACTTTCTTGCCAAGTAGTCGTAGCGCTATTGGTGCTTCGCACGTTATAAGCGTATAGCCATCAACACTGCCCCTACCGATCCAGTTGCCTCCTATCATGATCTTGAGCTCGATTGGACCGGATAGCATAACCTTTGATCCAACAGCTATTTTTTTCGATTCTTTACATAATACTTTTACTGTCTCTTTTCGAGTTGCTCGTAGCTTTGTAAGCTCATAGTCTAGGATAGACTGTCTATCCCTCACTGCGTCGAATGGCGCATTATCGTGCCAAGTCTCGCTTGATTGGTTCACGGCTTCATTGAAGTCCTCACCCAAATCAAACATTTGTTTTTCGAGGTCTTTGATGCGCTTTATCAGCAAATCAAAGTCCTCGTGTAATATTTTTTTCATTACATACTCCTTCGCTCAACTTTTATTGAACTCTACAAAAGTTGAGCTATTGTTAATTTTATTGCGAGAAAGGATTGACCTTCCTTCGGCCCCAGAAATTTTTAGTTTGCCAAAAGAGAACGCCCGCTCAACACCAACATACGGCTCTTTATTCCGCCTAAATTGTGCTTAACGTACATCATATGGGCACAGTATACACCCATGTACAAAAATGGACTAAAAGTAGCTACATGTTACGTGGTGTTTTTGTGTACTAAAATCCAAAGACACCGATAAGTAGGGCGCCTAGAAGTAGCCCGCCTATCATCACATTCGTGATATATGAGTTCCCTAATATTGCATTAGAGGAAGTATCGCGCATAGCATACTCATACGCCTGCGTATTTACAGTTGGCGCGGTCATAGGAATCGGCTGCGCACTCGGTACCTTAGGCCGCATAAATGCAGGCATTGATGCATCGAATATTGGTGAAGGTAAATCGCCTGGCGCAGACACGGTCAACGGACGACGATCAAACTGTTGCTCTGCCCTGATAGTTTCGAACGACTGAGTTTTTATTTGCTGTTCGTGTGTACGATCTAGCTTATCGTAACGCTTCAATAAATCTGGATGCTGTGTCCTCAAGACATCAATCTGCCACTTCTTTAACTCAACAACCCTACCCTTCTGCACATCCTTTTCAACCTGCTTGATCCAGTCAGGTATGGCGGGTTCATTCGTGCCCCGTATCTCAGCTTTTGCACTAGATTGCTCTTTAGTGCCAGAAAGTCGTACGTCAGATCGTGGCAAAGAGTTTACTGAATTTGGGTGTTGGGATGGTGATGACACCTTTGTCTCATACATAGCGACTGGCTGAGATGCGGCAGCCTGAATCTCCCTGCTTAGATCAGCAGTCTGGCTTCTAAGTGCTGATTCGGTACTTTTGAGACTGTTATTCGTAGAATGCGACTTATTAGCAAACAGCCCAGCGGCAAATGCTAACCCAGTTTTTACGCCACTAGACACCTTAGCTATCGGATCGGTAACGTCCTCTTTTGTCTGAGCAACAGACTGTTCATAGCCGCTAGACTGCACAGCAGGACTTGTGAGTACTTCTCCTCCGCCATATGAGCTGTTTGTTGTATCAGCAGATACTGCCTGATATTCTGAGTTGTCCGCGTATGAGATATTGTCGAGGTTAGATGACACTAGCTCTGTGTCAGTCGGTACATTCATATCGGCAGATACAAGATCCTGCCCTGCATTAGGGCTTACCAGTGGGAGCTCCCATGCGTGGCGTAATCGATCTCTAATGTCTTCCTGCGGGCCTGACTCACCGAACACCTGTGAATTATCTTCTTGGCCCGAGTATGAAACACCCATTGCCTCAGCATCAACTGAATCAAGCGCAGCACGCGCCTTTGCAAGTGCTTCCGCTTGAGCCGTAACTTCGTCGGCTAACGTAACTGTCTCCACCAACTTGTCTGTGGAGTGCTGAATTTCCATGATCATCTGCTCACCTTTTTCGAGTTCGGAGCTAATCTCACTTCCATCGCTCATAACGACTGTCTCTATGGGTGCGGGTAACATTGCGTCATGCGCAGAATCATATAGCCGTTCCTTGAGCTCTGCAACTTCATCACGGGCCTCGGTGATTAGCTCTTTAGCATCACCTGTCTTTTCAGCTACCTTATCGGCTTTTTTTTCGAGATCCTCTGTGGCTTTTTCGGCTATCTTTTTTGCAACGCGCTCAGCTTTCTCGGCTTTTTTTTCGAGATCCTTTGCTTCTCGCTCTGCTTTTCTGGTCGCCTCTATCGCTTCCCGTTCCTCGCGGAGTCTTTTGGCGTGCTCAAGATAGTCAAACGGCTCAGGAATAGCGTCTTGATCCATTTCACCATTGTCGTTTCCGAACTGGTTTGGGTTAAACATAATTGTCCTTACAAGCCCGACAAGTTTACGCCGTTAATCGTTTCTTGATAGGCTGGTACTTGGTTTCGGAATAGTAGAGCAGTTCCGTCTTTATTTCCTGCAAATGTACCGTTCTTTAACGAGCAGCTTGTTGTCCAAGTTTCAACTTTCTTTGTTCCATTAATCGAAAGATCAAAGTAGTACTTGTTGCCAGTAACGCAAATAGACGAAATATCAGTGTTCGCTGTATCACGTCTGTCCGCAAACTTTGCAGCACGAAGTGCTCCAAGAAAGGCAGTATATGCCTCTGGTGTATTTGGGAGTGTAGACGTTTTTTCTACCGTGCCCTTGTAGCCCTTCAATACTTCAACGGTGCGAACATTCTTACTAATAGTGATGCGAACTTGTCGATAGTTCTCTTCTGCAACTATTGGCCCACTAACGGTATAACGAGCTACCGAATCAATAGCCGACTTATCATCAAGGGAGTAGCTAGAGGTTACGAGACTACCCGTGTCACCGTTCTGTGATTCAAGGCCACGAAACAGACTCAGTACGAGCAAAACTACGACAACAATTGCCGCGATAAAAGCCAACAAACCGAAGAAAAATTTCACGACTTCTCTTTAACCTCTTTATTAACCTTACGATTATACCATACTTAAGAGGTAATAGCAAGTTGCTCACCTCTGTAGGGCTTTTGCCCCAATTCGGCGAGCACGACGAGTATTTGAGGGGGTGTCTATAAAAGCGAGTGGCTCCATACCGCACCTAGCCCTAGATTCATTCGTGGTATTTAATATCTTCGTACGTAGTTCCTGCATCTTTTGCTGAATCTCGGGGTGCTTATCGCGCCATATCTCTCCCGTTTCCGGGTCTTTGATACTGGTATATAATTCAAGAATCGTATGGTCAACCCAAACAGCCTCACCGACAGTAACTTCAATCTTTTGCTTAAATCTTCCACTGATTATGCCTTTTAGGTATCTCACTGGAGAGTTATTAGCTATACCAATCGGCACAATTGCTACTGGTGCCCCGGTTTTCTGTGACATTAACGCAGCAGCGATAAATGGTCCTTTTTTTACCGGCAATACTCCCCTACGCTCTCTAGTGCCTTCAGGATGAATGATCGTAGCCCCTTTATTACCACCCACCTCAACAGTTTCAGTTGCAAGCTTATCCATGATCCTAAAAACTTCTTCGTCACGCGATTCTAAAGTCTGATAGCTATCCGGCACTCGATTGACATATATAGCCGTACCGTATATCAAGTCTGCTACAATTGGCCAATTTTCAATTTGGTGCTTTGCTAATACTACGGGCTCAAGATCCCAATCATGCATAAATGCGGTATGAGCTGCCGTAAAAGGATCAGTCCCATACGTATGTTTCGGGGTAAGTATATACGGTCCATTTTTGGGTATGTTCTCAAGCCCAATGATGTTAGTACCCGCACGTTCAAACATGGGCATAACCATGTCCTTTGCCCAACCCTGAAACCATTGCCTCCGCTCAACTTCTGTTTCATGACCCACTGCGTTGTGCCTCAGTAGCTCCATGCTACCTGCCATTAGTGCGGTAGTTACGCCTAGTCTTGTTGCTGTTTTTTTGAAACTCATTCGCGCAACTATAGCTTTAGTACGACGTTGCATGCAAGCATAGGCATATTATGGCATCATGTTCTATGCTTGTCATTTACCAATTAAGTAGGATAATAATCTCAACGGGCTAACAGCCTTCTATTTATGCCAACATTTTTTCCATATTCTGAACTACCACACTATCTCGTAGGAGGCGGCCATACGTTCGAAACGCGTGTCACAAGAAGGTCACGACGCGCACCAAGATTACCGGAGTACGGCCTACATCTTATCCGTTTTGCTAGAGATATAGGCTGGAGTTCATTTGTTATTAAAGCATCGCGTGCAGTCAATGGTGTTTTTCATACCGATACAACAGGTATCGAGCTTACTGGTGAGAGACTTATATACTCACTTTCAGACCTTGATCGAAGTGACTCTGATACAACCCTGTTCACAACAGACCCGCTAAACCGAGGAAAGATTCCAGTAGATGTCCCGTTATCTGAAATTGGTCGCGCTGCGCGTGGAGAAATATCTCTTTTTCAACGTGACACAGAGCTACATTGTCCTGCCCAACTACCAGTTGGCTACAGAAGATTTGTTATAACTGTTGATCGACTCAACGATGGAAATTGACAAGTACGATGATGGGTATGTTGCAACAATGCCTTGACCCCAAGAACATTTAAGCTTTGCTAATAATGTTTTATCAAGTGCATTACGAGCTTTACTTTGAATAATTTTGAAATAACTCCACAAGTCGACCAAGTTTTATGGCGTCGATGTCACCCTTCATGGGTACTCTTTCGATGCTGGATGCAACAAGAACATAATCAAGAAACCTCGACTGGTCTGCAATATTTGTCTCGTTAACACCACTCGCAACTGCGAGTAACTTGTCACCAATCGCCTCTCTAATAATTCGGAGTCTCTCAGCGGTCGTAGCCTGCCCTGTACCAGGACCGCTCGTCACTACCACATCAACTGCATCGCAATGCGCTAGCACTACCGCTGCCGCAGCAGCAGGCTCCTCAACATAGCCCGCCCCTTTCATCGTGATCCCTCCAAAATAACTCACTATTCCGTCTCGGTGCACAGTACGGCGGATATCTCCAACAGCATCATCAGCCCAAACTCCACTTGCAGATAATTCTGAAGCAAAGGTTATGGCATCATACGGCCTCATCGCTAAACAGTTAACTCCAACCCAGCGATCAGGAAAGGCCGATAGTACTTGCCTTACTGATTCACCTAGATGCGAGGGATCGTGCCAAGTTGCTGGTTTATGATCTATTAGGAAAAGCCCAGTCGCCCCCGCCCCGTAAACCCTGCCAGCCATTTCTACCGCATGCTCCGGTGACTGTACGTGTATAACTGGTAAAACTCCCCTCGAAGGAAGTTTCAAAGTTGGCCCCAGTTCGTGCCAGTATGGACGTCAACTTTGAGTTTGATCCCGAGCGTTGGATGTATTGTTTCCATCAACTCTTTCATCATATCGCCAATTGCATCGGCGTCAGTATCCTTGCACTCTACGAGAATTGAGTCATGTATTTGTAGGATCTGGTGTGCTCCTGGGAACTTTACGAGTTCTGTTTCAAGCTTGATCATTGCCATTTTCATAAGGTCAGCTTCGGTTCCCTGAATTGGCATGTTCACCGCCTGTCGAAATGCTCCTTCCCGAACCATATAGTTGCTCGACTTTACGTCAGGGCATGGACGCCTACGACCAAACAACGTCTCGACATAGCCATCACTAACCGCCATCTGCTTTGTATCCGCAATATAATCTAAAAGCGCCTGACGTTGCGCAAAATATCGATCAATAAAGTCCTTTGCTTCTGTAAATGTCATACCAGTACCGATCGCCAGACCGTGCGGTGTCTGCCCATAGAGGATTCCGAAATTAACTGCCTTTGCCTGATAGCGCATATCCTTTGTGACGTCTTCAAGCGCTACGCCGAACACCTGACTCGCTGTGAGCGTATGAATATCTATATCGCTGTTAAAGGCTTCAATCATGTCCGTATCATGAGCTAGCACAGCAGCAAGCCGTAGCTCGAACTGCGAATAGTCAGCGCTCACAAATGTATTGCCTGGATGTGCAATGAAACCCTCACGTATCTCCCTGCCCAAATCAGTGCGTACAGGTATATTTTGCAGATTTGGATCCGCACTACTGAGTCTACCGGTCTGCGCAACTGTCATATTAAATGTCGTATGCAGACGAGATCGATCATCCACCATAAGTGGCAGTGGATCAACATACGTACTTTTTAGTTTAGTAAATTCTCGGTAATGCATAATGCACTGGATAATTGGGTGCTGATCTTTGAGCGACTCCAGTACATCTACTGCCGTCGAGTATGATCCATTTTTACCTTTTTTACCGAGAGGACTAAGCCCCAACTTTTCAAACAACACAGTAGCAAGCTGACCAGGACTGGCTATATTAAACTCATCATCCGCGTAGCCATAGATAGTCTGCTCAAGGTCTGAGATTTGACCACCCAGTCGCTCGCTCATAGCGGTAAAGTACGGCTGATCAATCAGAATTCCCTTTTCCTCCATACGAGCAAGAATTGGAATTGACGGCGTCTCGACATCATATAATAATGACTTCATTTTGACGGCGTCAGGCTTATCTAGTTCGTGCACAAATACTTTTTCGAGCTTTTCTATGACTGCACATTCGTATAGAAATAGCTTTTCTGGCTCGAATCCTTCTGTCTCGAGCTCTATATCAAGAAAGTTTCTCGCAAGCCCCATGAGTGATTGATCGCGCACCAATGAATTAACCATAAACCCTGCGATGTGTGTGTCAAATGCCTTGGTAAAATCAACTTCAATCCCATGTTTCCATAAGTGCTTCGTGAGTGCTTTTGTATCATAGCCGAGTAATCGCTTTCCACTCAGAAGTTTCTTGATGAGTGCCGATTTATCATCAAGTTCTTCTGCAGAAACAATCACTGCCTTACCATCAGCGGCCAAAATAATCTCGATTAGCTCCCTCTTTAGTTTATCGCCATAACGAGCATGCAATACAACGTCTGTTGCTTCGTAGGTATCTACTTTTGTATCCATTTCTGGAGCAGTGATCTCAGTAATATTAGCTGCCGAGCCACCAGTCTCTCCAACTGAATCATCTATCGGTCGTCTCATCACATCGGGGAGCTGCCTAAGCAGACTCCTAAACTCAAGTTTCCTCAACACATCTTCTACCGCACGAAAGTCTAGTTGTGCCATATCCATATGTTTTAGATCAAATGGTACCGGTGCATTGGTCTGTAGTATGACGAGCTCCTTTGACATGTATGCCATATCCTTACCAGCTTCAAGTTTCTTAGCAAGAGCACCTTTTATTTGCCATAGGTTTTCATAAACACCATCTAGTGTTTCATAGCTTTTAAGTAAATCCGTAGCACCTTTTTCACCAACTCCTGGAACACCTGGTATGTTATCGGAGCTATCACCTTTTAAGGACTTCAGATCTACAAACTGATCAACCCTGAGTCCATATTTTTGCTCAAAATCTTCGGGCTTGTAGTGTTTGATATTGCTGAGACCACTTTTGAGCACATAATAGCTAGTAGTCTCACTGAGACATTGAAGCATATCTAGATCACTGCTAATGAGCACGGTTTCTATATCCTGTTCACCAGCCTTGATTGCAAGTGTCGCCATAATATCGTCAGCCTCAAAGTCATCTACTTCATATAACGGCCAGTTAAATGCACGTAGTAGCTCATGGAGTACTGGTATTTGTACGTAAAAATCGGGAGGTGCCGGCTTTCGACCGGCCTTATACTGCGGATAAATCTCTAGTCGTTTTCGTATGTTAGTTTTTGGCTTGTCCCACGCAACACATACATAGTCAGGTTTTAGCCTTTTAATAACTTCTAACGCCATCACGGCAAACCCATAAACACCACCTGTAGGTGTACCATCTTTTGTCGAGAGACCTGGCATCGCATAGTAGCCTCGATAGAAAACGGATTTACCGTCTATCACCACCAGGCGCTTTGGAGTATTTGCCATATGAATACACTTATTATACCCTATTCACCTCTATCCAAGACCTATATACTAGGGACATGTCATACACGCTTAAGGTAAAAGGGTTTGCGAGTAGGAAGGATGGGTTCTTTATACTTATTTTTACCGGGCTCCTACTACTCGTTGTACTGGTTCAACAATTACTTCCATCGAACCAACCAGTCCCGTTTGCGAGGATTAACGGTAATATACAACACATCGACTCTAGGAACGATATTCTGAGCTCATACCGCGTTACTGAGGAACGGGAGCTAACCCTAAAGATCAATGACTACACCGCGACCTATAGACTCAAAGACCTCGGAGTTGCCCTCGATGAACAACCAACCATACAGCCGTACATCGTTGAGTCTAGGTTCAAACGGCTCATCCCTTTTTCGGTGCTCGCACAAATATATAGAGATAATAAGCCCGCATACACTTCAAGCAAAAACAGTCTATACATAGTAACCTCGGCCATAGCCGACCAAGTAAATGTACAGTCTAAAAATGCTGAGATAAATGTAGCTTCTGGTTTACCCACCATACGCGCATCAATAGACGGCGTCCTGTTTGAGCCTCAAAAGGCTACCTTTGCGATATTTGACGCAATCGAAAAAAACATTGACCAAGTTTCGCTTACGAGCAAGTCTACGGAACCAGACATCACAACTTCTGAGCTAGAACAGGCAACACTCGCCTTCACCGCTACCATCCCAGAAACTTTAACAATTAATATCGGCACACAATCGAAATCACTGACGCAGACGACTATGTATACATGGCTGGCGTATTCAGCTACAGATAGTAAGCCAGTCATTTCGTTTGATAAAGAAAAGCTCAGCACCTATGCCCAGGATTTATCTAATCAGTTTGCGGCGTCCGAACAGCCAACAATAACCACGGTAAGTCTCACGGATGGAAAAGAAACAGGTCGCATTCCAGGCAAAGCTGGTAAAAGTATAGTCGCGAACGACCTAGCTACGGCTATAACCTCAGCCATAAATGACAATAGGCAGATAGTCGAGACTAAACTTGTTGATGTGCCATCGCCGATAAAGTATGCTCGAAATTACACCCGATCATCAGCCGGACTGCAAGACTTACTTGGCCAAATTACAACTGGTAAGGAAATATCAATTCGCTACGTAGACATTAATGGACGTGGATGGGATGTGGGTTCACGTGAGCACACAAAGAGCAATATGGCGAGTACTTATAAGATGTTTGTGACTTATAGTGTACTAAAGCGAATCGATGATGGTTCAATGAAATTTAGTGATAACGTCAACGGCAAAACTGTCGATGCTTGCTTGCAGACAATAATTATTGATTCCAATAATGAATGCGCTATAGCGCTAGCTGAGCAAATAGGCTGGATAAAGGTCCAAAACGAGGGCATAGCTCTCGGTGCACAAGATCTCGATTGGAGCAAGGAGCTTATAGGTAGTGCCTTTGACGCATCGATAATCCCGATCAAATTAGCTCGAGGCGAAATACTGACCGAAACTAGTCGAAACTACATGCTCGACCTTATGAAGCGTCAGAGATTTAGAAGTGGTATCCCATCCGGTACACCTCATGTCGTAGCAGATAAAGTAGGCTTCATTGATGGATGGCTAAACGATGCGGGCATCGTCTATGCACCCGACATGACCTACGTACTTGTCGTCTACACAAAAGGTCAGAGTTGGAGCACAATTGCCGAAATCACACGTCAAATCGAAACTTTAGCACAGTAAGCTATTTCGTAAAGCCAACTACCAAGCAATTGCGACTCGAAGTTTGCTCACGCCTAAAACTATGAAAACCTGGATCGGAAACGGTATCTTTATCAACCATCTTAACTTGATCGGGTGATATGCCAAGCTGTTCGATAATCCGTCTGGAGGTATCGTACTGGTTGTTATAGCGTACTTTAGTCCTACCATCCTCAGCAATATAATCCCCGGAAACAGACTTCACTCTCCACGAGTTATCTGGACGAGGATTTCCAGCTGTAGACTCGGTAGCTAACATGCCAAGCGGCAGCTCAATATCCTGGGCTGCAGGCCCAACAAAAACCTCTACTGTTTCGGGAATGATACCCAAAAACTGTAATCTGAGGGCCAAATTATCAATTATGCCAGTCATAGTACCACCCCTTCCGCCGTGAGCAACCGCGATCACCTCTTCCCCGCTGATGAGTCTGCCACGTATTCCTACCGGGGTACAATCAGCACCAGTGACGAGTAGGTGCTTATTCTCTAGACCAGTAGAACTGACAAGAATAACTCCATCATATGTTCTTCGCTCTACACCTTTTTCTGGACTAGTTTGGGCAGTTCTAATAGGCTCACTCCATCCACCCTCGACAATTAGCTTAGATACGCCAACTGCGCCTTCATATATTGGGTCAAGCACAGATAACCCATCAGCAGAATCAACGACTACAACCTCATTAGTGTGATTCAGTTGTGAAAAACAGACCAAATCTTTCAATTTGATACCCAATTTTGTGGCTAAGTCCAAACGTCCTGCTTGTTCTGAGACATCTAGAGCACCATCTGTCCAGTACGCTCCCTGGACATCTGGAAACGTATGAATCCCTTCACCTACATCAGTTGGTGTAATTTTATAGATTTCTTCATATTTAGACATATAACTAGTTAATTATACCTCCCAGATAAGACTAACGGATATAATCGAGGAGTTTTTTGGCGTCTTTGTGTTTGCGCAGTTTTGCGAGTGCCTTGGCTTCGATCTGTCGGATACGCTCACGGGTCACGCTAAACTCGGCACCCACTTCTTCGAGGGTATGGCTTTTCCCATCTTCGATACCAAAACGTAGACGGATAATTTTTTGTTCACGCTCACTGAGTGCAGACAACATATCCTTTACCTGACTCTTTAGTAGTTGCTCACTAGCTGCCTCGAGAGGGCTTTTTGCATCTTCGTCTTCGATAAAGTCACCAAGCGTTGAGTCATCCTCATCATCTCTCACAGACTGATCAAGTGAGTGGATATCTTGCTTAATCTTCATAATGTGTTCGACTTTTTCGACGTCGAGTCCCAGTTCTTTACCTATTTCCTCGTTAGTAGGTTCGCGGTTAAGCTCCTGAGTTAATCGGCGCTGAGTCCTGAGTAACTTATTGATTGTCTCAACCATGTGAACAGGTATGCGAATTGTTCGCGCCTGATCAGCAATGGCACGGGTAATCGCCTGACGAATCCACCATGTTGCATAGGTAGAGAATTTAAATCCTTTATCTGGATCAAACTTTTCTACAGCGCGAAGTAGACCAGTGTTACCTTCTTGGATAAGGTCCAGTAGATCAAGTCCTCGTCCGACATAGCGTTTTGCGATAGAAACTACAAGACGCATATTTGCCTCTGCCATCTTGTCTTTGGCGCGCTTATCACCAGCGACAACTTTTTGTGCAAGCTCTAGCTCTTCTGGACCAGTTAGGAGTGGGATCTTGCCAATTTCTCGTAGGTATAGACGGACAGAGTCATCCGCAACATCATCAAGGTAAACTTTTTCGTCAACAACAATTTCCTCTTCCGTCTCTTCTGCCTCAGCAGCCCATTCATCGTCAAACTCTACACCCGGTACTGGCTCAGACTCATCAATAACTAGTTCGATATTAGCCTCAGCAAGTTCAGCGTACAGCGCATCAAGTATCTCTGTATTCTCTTTTGACTCTGGTATCAGCTCAAAAATATCTTTCTGAGTAATTGTCCCCGCTTCTTTTGCTTTATCAAAAAGCTGATCTTTAGCTAGGCTTAGTACATCATCTGCCATGTTTACTCCTTTAGAAGTTCGTTAAATGACCGAAGGAGCTCCTGAACACGGGCGTAATCCCCGATATCTTCGGCATCTTTGATCTGACTTGAAATTTCATTTTGCTTTTGTTTTTTATAGTCTTTTTGTAATCTATGGACCAGGTTATTCACCTCTATAAGCCGCTCGTTGGCGTCGAGATTCTGGTAAAGCTCTTCGGCTTTTAATAAGATAATATTGACATAGTCTTTGACTGATTGCAAGTCCTCTGGTAGCTCAGATGTGATAGTGGCGTGCGGGTTTGTCGCAATGAATTCAAAAATGTACTGGCGTTCAGCTGTAGAAAATGTTGGCTCAAACTCAAGCGTCTCAAATACTCGCCTTGATAGTGGGTACATAAGGAGAAGTCCGAGCATTTGATCTTGGTATGCAGAGTTATCCGATTTTACCTCTGACTCATCAACTTTTGATCGTCTGAGCCTTGCTGGTTCCTCTGAATCTTGTTTCTGAACAAATTTACTACGAATTGCGGAGCCGGAAACATCGGTGATCTCTGCTAATTTATCAAGGTAATGCTCCTGCTCTACGCTATCGGTAAGCTTGCGAATTGCGCGCATCAGATGATCTGAGTATTGGCGCTTACCATTCGCGCTTGTTAGGTCATATATTTTTGTGTAGCGGTCCATTAGCCAGTCCATCGCATAGACTGGCTTTGTGATCGCCTCCTGCCAAAGCTTTGGATCTTTTTGGATAAGTTCATCGGGGTCTTTTGCTCCCTCCCCTACATCTATAACTGAAAGTTTGATATCTAGCCCCTGTGCAATTTCGATTGCGCGCTCAGTAGCGTTGAGCCCCGCCTGGTCTTGATCAAAACAAAACCGTATATCACCCGTGAACTTGCTCAGGCCCTTAATATGATGCTCCGTTACGGCCGTGCCAGCTGTAGCCACGCACTGGCGCACGCCGACTTGGTGACTGCTTATGACATCGAGATTACCCTCAACAACAACGACGAACTTACTTGCACGAATTGCGTCCTTCGCCTGAGAGAGCGCAAATATATGACGGCTCTTGTCGTAGAGAAGTGTGCCTGGTGTATTAAAGTACTTTGGACTATTTGGGTCGTCGATGAGTTGTCTCGCCGTATAACCAATAAGCCCTCCCATTTGGTCCATCAGTGGCACCATAATCCGTCCACGGAACATATCACCCAGTCCCCGGTAACGCTTTACCCCTAGCCCTGCCTTAATGATTTCTTCCTCCGTAAACCCACGCTTCACAAGTGCCATCACGAGCCCATCGTCAACTAGCGGGGCATAGCCAAGCCTGAAGCTGATAATTGTTTCTTTAGTAAAACCTCTTTTACTGATAAGATAGTCTAGAGACCCAGGGTTTTTGACAAGATTTTGCTGAAAATACTTTGTGGCAAGATCGAGTGCCTCGGCCAGTCGTTCTTTGAGTTTTGAATTACTTCGTGACTTACCATATGATTCAAGATCAACACCAGCTTTCCTCGCAAGAATCTCAAGCGCACCCCGGAAATCCGTCCCCTCCATCTCCATGACGAAAGAAAACATGTTTCCGCCCTTGTTGGAGCTAAAGTCATGCCAAATTCCCTTTTCCGGAGAAACCATAAAACTCGGTGATTTCTCTGCCTGAAACGGCGATAGCCCTTTGAGGTTACGACCTGATCGTTTGAGCTGAACATATTCAGCAACAACATCCTCAACAGATAAACGTGATTTGATTTCCTCAACTGCATCCATAGTTACAGTTTACAGTTAACTGATGTGAGTTGCTAGGATAAGCATTTAGCACTAGGGTATTGCTTTATCACTACAATTGTGCTATTATGTAGCTATCTTTGGATTTTGTGATCTAAAGGTGTTAACAATCAAACATCGGTAGACAAGTTGAGTAGTCTCCTGCAAAAGCACTAGTTTTTATTCGTTAAAAATTGCTGTTTTTGCGGTTGAGCCGCTCCTTTTCTCCCCTGCTCTCACAAGAGCTCTTCCTCTGGAATGACGCTCGTGATCGAGCAAAAACCCTACAAGCCCCGCGACAATCGTCGAGACTCCAAAAGAATCTCCGATATCCGGGGCTTTAAACATGCCCAAAATAGGCGATCTGTCGATGTTATATACTTGACAGAACACTATGCTTATGCTAAAATAGTAATGTTTTTGTCGATAGTAATATCCAAAAACGTACATTGACAGCAAATATGCCTCTGTAAGTAATTTGTATGGATTTGCCACTATGAGTATCAAACGTACTTGAAGTAGCAAACCCATCCAACTACCAAGGAGCACAACCATGAACACAAACACAGTTGACGGTTTCACCGTCTACCTCGCAAAGAAAGAACAATCACGTTCATTCAAGCGTGGGAGCAGCGCCACACTCGTCATGTGGGAAATGATCATCATGATGGCCGTAATGGCGACACTCATC
>JAYSUL010000014.1:0-16909 GCA_043719125.1 Candidatus Saccharimonadota bacterium
TCTTCTAGCTTTGAGTGAACTGCGTTAATACGTGTAATACGCTGTGTATCACGTGCTTTTGCCTGCGCACCCTGGAAGTTGTTGAGTACCAAACCTGCCAAGATAGCAATGATAGCGATAACAATCAAAAGCTCGATGATTGTGAAACCGCGTTGTAGTTTATTTATTGTTTTGACCATAAGGACCCACCCTCCATTATTTATAGTTGCCAGATTTCCATTATTAGAAATCTTGCTTGGCTCTATCGTATCAGAGCGTAAGCATCATGACAAGAAGATTTGGCTCGGCTTGCCCAGAATCCCTGAAGAGCCAAGCTCACCAGATAGGCGATCTGCACCTATTTCTTCATTTCATGATGCTACGGCATCATGAAATTCAGACAATAGGGCACATATCATCCTCCCTGAGCAATCCTTGCTTCTTCGAGGTTCTGGGCAAGTCGAGCTTATATCTGATTACTGAGGTTGCTAATTGGACTAATAACACTGGCAGCAATCAGCCCAACCATTGTACCCATAATTACGATCATAATTGGTTCAAGTATGGAACTGAGACTTTCAACAGTAGCATCAACCTCGTCTTCGTAAAACTCAGCTACTTTGAGAAGTACCTCATCAATTTGACCCGTTTCTTCACCGACTGCAAGCATCTGAGAAACAATTGCTGGAAAGACTTTTGATTCGCCGAGGGGTTGGGAAAGTTGGGCTCCGTTGGCGACCATCTTACCAGCCGCTAAAAGTTCGTCTTCTAATACGCTGTTGCCAATTGCCCTACCAGTGATCTCAATAGAATCGAGCACTGATACACCTGCGCCCATCATTGATGCAAAGATGCGCGAAAAACGCGCCACAGCCACCTTAACGATGACCTGTTTGAGCACTGGAATCTTCATGAGTGTACGATCCCTCCAGCGCTTACCGTTAGGAGTTTTCGTGTATTTGCCAAGTCCAAAAATTGTACCTCCGATAACCCCAACCAGCACATACCAAAATTTAACCATGACATTACTGATAGCAAGCATTACCACTGTGATCATCGGGAGCGGCGCACCATTTGATAGGTCACTAACTATACCGCCAATCTTCGGCATAACGACTGTCATAAGTCCGATGAATACAAGTCCCGTGATACTGAGCAAAATAGTAGGGTAGGTCATCGCACTTTTGAACTTTTGCCTAATTTTGGCATCTTTTTCTTGTTGTAGGGCCAATTTTTTGAGAATTTCATCTAATATACCGCCAGCCTCACCAGCCCTAACCATGTTTATGTAAATGGGTGAGAATATATTTGGGTGTTTTTCTAGTGCGTCAGCAAACGAAGCACCACCTTCAATATCTTTTGAGATTTCGAGTAAGTGAGTTTTAAATACTTTACTTTCAGTTTGGGCTTGTAGGGTGGATAAAGATCTGACGAGGGGTACACCAGCGTTAATCATTGTAGCCAGCTGACGGGTGAATATGACCATATCTTTGAGTTTTACCTTAGCTCCAAAGATGTTATTTAGGTCTAAGCCACCAGTTGACTTGGCCTGTACGATTATTGGTGTGAGGCCCTGTTTTGACAAAAAGTCAGTTGCGGACTCTATACTCGCCGAATCGATGTTTCCAGAAACGGTTTTACCAGTGTTGTTTATTGCTTTGTATGAAAATTGTGACATTTTATTCTCTTGTAACTCTGAGGATTTCCTCGATTGTTGTCATGCCGAGCGCTGCTTTGATGAGGCCGTCGAGTTGCATGGTGATCATACCTTCTTTCACGGCTAAGTTCTGGATTTCTTCACTCGTGCCGTTGGCAACAATTATTTTCTGTATATCAGATGAGTTATAGAGTACCTCGTAGACACCCATACGGCCTTTGTAACCATTGCTATTAGTCGGCAGATCTTTCTTTGGGCGATATAAAATTAGTTTTTCGGTCAAGGGCTTATCAAATGCTTGCTGAGCTTGATTAACGAGCTTCATTATTTTTTGCCAATCAGCGGCTGTCTTTATCTCAAAAACACGCTCTAGCTCTTTGAGCTCATCTGCACTTGGCTCATATGGCTCGCACTCATCTACGACAAGTCGACGTACTAGCCGTTGGCCAATGACTGCCCGTACTACTGAGGCTATAAGGAAAGGCTCTATACCCATATCAAGTAGCCTTGGGAGGCATGTGGCCGCGTTGTTTGTATGAAGCGTTGAAAAAACCAAGTGTCCCGTTAGGGCAGCTTGTACACCGAGCCCTGCAGTCTCACCATCTCGAATCTCTCCTACCATGATGACGTTAGGATCTTGACGAAGTAGTGACCGAAGCCCCGCTGCAAAGGTCATGCCGGCGATAGGGTTTACTTGAGTCTGGTTAACCCCCTCAAGCTTATATTCAACAGGATCTTCAATGGTAGAGATGTTGACTTCAGGCCGGTTAAGGATGTGTAGCACGCTGTGAAGTGTCGTCGATTTGCCGGACCCTGTTGGACCGGTCACCAAAATCATACCGTGTGGCTGAATTGCTGCCTCGTTGATTCTATCGAGAGCAAGACCCCAGAATCCAAGTTGATTAAGGCTCAATGGTTCACTTGACTCGTCAAGGATACGCATAACTACCTTCTCACCGTCGGCGATAGGTAGTGTGGAAACACGGAATGCAAAGACTCTGCCATTGAGGTTTATTTTAAACCGACCATCTTGTGGTGCTCGTCTCTCGTCGATCTTGAGGTTCGCGAGAATCTTTATACGAGATACCATGGCGCTCATTGTTCGCTTGGGTAGTTTGTTTGCTTCTTTGAGAACACCATCGATACGGTACCGAACCTGCACGTGTTTTTCTCTAGGCTCAATATGTATATCGGATGCTCCGCTTTTAATGGCGTATTCCAAAATCAAGTTAACTGTCTGTGCGACAGGTGAGTCTTCTGCTATATCTTCGGCCTGTACTTCTTGTTCATCGTCATCAGTCACATCATCTTGAGTGATTGCTTTGGTAATTTCTCCGGAGAGATTACCGCGGTACTGGTCTATTGCCGATAATATGTTGAGATGCGCAGCAATATGGATTTTGACCGCATTCCCAAATAATTTATGAAGTACATCAATGGCCTGGAGGTCATCAGGATCTTCCATAGCTACAGATTTATCTGCTGTATCTGGTCCACCGTCAAAAACAACCATGCCGTAGAGCTTCGCTATGTGTTCTGGAATTTGATGGAGTACATCCCGGTCAAGTTCTTTGACTGCCATTTCTACAAACGGTACACCAACTTCCTCTGCAAACAGTTTTGTGAGCTCAACTTCGCTGATGATATTTGTAGAGAGGGCAAGCTCTTGCAGGGATATATTGTCTGACAGAGCCTGCTCCTTAAGAGCAACTATTTTTGCTTCGTCCACTTTGCCACTCTTTACAAGTAGCGCCTCAACTGTTTTTTCTGAAATCTTCATATCGCTTACGAATAGTATATCGCAGTGTTGCTGAAATTACCTTTGTAAATACCGTACCCCACTAATATACTTAAGTTAATGAAGTGGGATGGCGCGTAAACCGTGTCAATGAGCAAGGCGAGAAAGAGTTTAATAAATTGTAGCTATTCGTCAACTTTCTACAGCTAAGTAGTTGACATCTTGGTTAAAGAACAAGGCGACGTGCGCGTCGGCAGACCGAGCCGTACAAATGTACGGTGAGAGATGGCGATGAGTATGGCAACGATGTTATTTGCCAAGAGGGCAGCTGCGCTCAGGAAGGAAATCCGTTATGGCGAAAAAAGACAAAGAGCTAAAGGTACTAGAAGCACCGAGCAAGGATGAAACTGGCAAATCTCAAGCGCTAAGTCTTGCGATGGATCAGATAGAAAAACAGTTTGGTAAGGGCGCAATTATGCGTATGGATGGGGGATATAAGCTCGATATTGAGACATTTTCAACTGGTGCGCTAAGTCTTGATCTGGCACTTGGTGGCGGTATGCCAAAGGGCCGTATCATTGAGATCTATGGCCCAGAAAGTTCCGGTAAGACTACACTTAGCCTTCATGCGGTTGCTGAAGTTCAAAAAGCCGGTGGTACGGCGGCATTTGTTGATGCTGAGCACGCTCTTGACCCAATCTATGCAGAAAAGATCGGTGTACAGCTAGACAAACTGCTTGTTTCTCAGCCGGACAACGGCGAGCAGGCACTCGAGATCGTAGAAACACTTGTGCGTTCAAACGCAGTTGATATTATAGTCATTGACTCAGTCGCGGCGCTTGTCCCGCAGGCAGAAATTGAAGGAGATATGGGTGATGCGCACATGGGTCTCCAAGCTCGTCTGATGAGCCAAGCACTCCGTAAGCTAACAGCTATTATCAGCAAGAGCAAGACGACCGTTATATTCCTCAACCAGCTTCGTATGAAGATCGGTGTTATGTTTGGTAACCCAGAAACAACTACGGGTGGTAACGCGCTGAAGTTCTATGCTTCTGTGCGTATGGATATCCGCAGAACGTCACAAATTAAAAGTGGAGACGATGTCATCGGCAACCGTACTCGGGTAAAGGTGGTCAAGAACAAAATTGCACCACCATTCCGTGAGGCAGAATTCGATATCATGTACAACCAAGGTATTTCAACAGCTGGGGATGTACTGGATCTTGCTACGGAAAAAGGTTTAGTTGAAAAAGCTGGTGCATGGTTCAGCTACAACGGTGAAAAAATATCTCAGGGCCGCGAAGCAGCAAAGCAATACCTCATCGATAACCCAAAAGTCCTAGCCGAACTAGATAAGAAAATTAGAGAACTAGCCGCCGTATAGACTATGCGAATCACTGCTCTCAAGCAGCAGATTAAGAATCCGGACAGGGTTAGTGTGTTTGTTGATGCAAAATATAGTTTTTCCTTAACACTAAGCCAGATAATTTCCGAAAAACTAAAAGTTGGGCTGGAGCTAAATGATCAACAGATTAATGATCTAAAATCAAAGTCTACTGACGAAAAACTTAGACTAAAAGCCTTAAATTGGACGCTTTTAAGACCGCGCTCCACCAGAGAACTCAAAGACTATTTGAAACGAGCCACGTATCAGAAAAACCGTACTGGTGATTCTAATGAACAAACCAAACTGACCGTCGACGATATTGTCGAAGATTTTATGAATCGGGGCTGGGTTAATGATGAAATTTTTGCTAGGTGGTGGATTGAGCGTCGTTCACGAGCCGATAGAAGCCTATCTCATATAAAGTCTGAGCTTATGGGGAAGGGTGTGAGTAGGGAAATTATTACCGAAGTACTGTCCGAAAAGGATGATTCTTTGGCCCTATATGTGCTTGTCACTAAACTAAAGTCCAAGCCAAAGTATGCAGATCGTCAAAAGCTGATGCGCTATCTGGTAGGTAAAGGCTTTAGCTATTCATCGGTCACTGATGCGCTGGATGCCGGAGATGATGACAGTCTAGACTGACGCAGCACGCCCTGAGACTCACTTTTTTCCTTTATGTCTGCACTTTTTACTTTTACATAACGATGTGATACTTCGATTATTTGAGATCTGTCGATAGTCAGTCGACTAGTTTTAATTTTGTTCCAAATATTGGGCTCGACATAAATTTTTTGAATTATGAATCCGTCTCCCTCTAGCGCATAGTCAGCTACCTTGCCGATTGGCAATCTGCCTGAAATGACTTTTTTGTCGATGAGATCAAACTGTAGGTCAATTATTGCTTTCAGACGAATCACATCTTCCGGGTCGACGAGTATCTCATGGTCATCGATGATAACACCTCTCGGAGATACTTCACGTATGTCCTGAACGAGAAGTAATTTGGGTTGTTTAAAGCCACCGACCTTACACCAGAGCGCATCAACTCTAAGTTTATGGGGATTGATAAGATGCCCGACGATCGACCCAACTATAGTACCTGTACGAAGTGACAGGAGAGGAAATTTCCCAAATGAGCTACCTAGTAAAAGCATTATGTATAAGATTATTACACAAAGCTGTGCATAAATACTTGTGCTTTATTTTGTCTCGGAGTATTTTTTTGGTATGGGCATCGCTAAAAAGGGGTTCTCGATTTTAGTAGCACTTATGATGATCGGATTATTTCCGACTGCAGTTGTTGCGCAAGTTGTCGAGCCACCCATAGCGAAAGTACTGATTACTGAGCTTCAGACCGAGTCGCAAGCGAGCGCAAATGAAGAGTTTATAGAGATCACGAATGTCTCTGAAGCGACTATAGATCTGGCTGGATGGGTGATCCAGTATAGATCAGCAACTGGTACAAGTTGGCAGGACAAAGCCCTCCTGAGTGGCATGCTCTACGTCTCTGGCTCTCTCGTCGTATCTACGCAATCATATAATGTCGAAGGGTCGACGTTTTTTTGGACAGCAACTGGCGGACAGCTTGCTGCCACTGGTGGAAACATTCGTGTTTTAGCCCCGGGCCTAGAGTTAGCTGAGGATACTCTTGCTTGGGGTAATGGTATATTCGGCGAGACTACCGCGGCGACTAAGGCATTAAAAGGTAAATCTATCCACCGCAAAACCGTAGACGCTAAGTATGTAGATACGAATAATAACAGTGCTGATTTCGTAGAGGATCTCGCTGACCCAGTTAACGTGAATGCCACCCCAGAGCCTGTCGAGGTTACTGACCCAGTAGATGATCCGATCCCCGTGCCAGATGAGAATACCGAACAACCTCCTGTTGATGTAATTCCCGATATAGTCCCGGATGATATTGAATCGCCAGAAGTAGATCAGCCACCCTTACCGCAGGAGGATAGCCCAGCACCAGATACACCCTCGAACCCGCCTCTCTCTATAATGATTACTGAGCTGATGATTAACCCTGCTTCACCGGAGCTTGATAGCAAGGACGAATGGGTTGAGCTCTACAATCCCAATGATCAGGTATTTAACCTTACAGGCTTCAAACTTCAAGCAGGCAGCTCTTATGGCTATACGTATTTATTCGCAGATACACTGATTCAGCCGTTTGGGTATTTATCCATAAGCTCAGGAGAGTCTAATTTGGCGCTAAGCAATACGACCGGTGCGGTTAGATTACTTGACGAAACGGGGGAAATTCACGGATCGACGGTCTCATATGATGAGGTTGAGGAGGGTAGTACCTATGCACTTGACGGCCTCGATCAGTGGCTATGGACAACCACCCCGACGAAGTCCTCATTCAATGTATTTACAGAAGCACCAGTTATCATCAAAACGGCTATAAAAAAGACTACTGCGGCAAAACAGCCCGCCCAAGCAACGAAAAAAGCATCAACAGTCAAGACTACTGCAGTTAAGGCATCGACTGCTAGCTCAGCCAAAAAAGTAGCCACGAAAGCTACAAAAGCCAAGACTGAAAGTTTCAACGAAGCCCCAGTGGAGCAAAAGACACGCCCACTACTGCTTGCAACATTTGCAGTTATAGCGGTACTCTATGGGTTATATGAGTACAGAGACGACTTATCAAATAGTATGTGGCGAGCTAAAAGATACGCTAAAGCTTGGCGAAAAAATCGGTAAAGCTTGCATTGGTGGTGAAGTCTTTGAGCTTACGAGTGATCTAGGTGGCGGGAAGACTGCCCTTGTGAGGGGTCTTGCATCGGGTATGGGTATAGTCGATGAAGTATCCAGCCCGAGCTTTACGATTAATAATACCTACACTGGCAAGGGACTAGTGCTGGAGCACTTTGATTTTTACCGTCTTGATGATGCCGGGGTAGTTGGCGATCAGTTGGGCGAGGACTTGTTTAGAAAAGATACTGTCGTCGCGATTGAGTGGGGAGATGTCGTGAGTGATGTTTTACCGGCGGATCGTATCGTAGTTGCAATTACGCTTGGTGGTGACGATGCAAGAATATTTTCTTTTTCGTATCCGCAAGCCAGAGCTTATTTATTCGGAGGAATTTCATGATTATCCTAGCTATCAGGACGGACTCTCCTGTGACTAAGTTGATTTTGCTTAACAATCACGCTGAACTTACGCGGGATGTATGGGAGTCGGGCAGAACGCTTGCGTCCACTCTACTGAGCCATATCTCGGTTATATGTGACACTAAGGGAGTTAAGCTAGACGGTATCGAGGGCGTAGTTTGCTATGAAGGTCCAGGATCATTTACGGGGCTCCGGATCGGCATAACTGTCGGCAATACGCTGGCTTACTCAAATAACATTCCGATCATCGGCACATCGGGCGAAGACTGGCTCGTAGAGGGAGTGGGACACTTACTGGCAGGTGAGAATGTAAAAATACTTCTCCCAGAGTATGGGTCTGAAGCAAACATAACGATGTAAATAAGACACTGTTTATAAGCATAAGACTATTGACATTTATATTCGGTAAGAAGAAACTACATGTAGCACTTTAAACACTAAAACAAAGGAGAAAAATGAAAAAGCTATTCTTTCGCATAGCTGGAATAATGGCGGCATTAGGGGCGCCACTACTGATATCGAGCGTCGCCCACGCAGCGCCTATTACTTGGTCCGGTGCAGGTACACCAACAGATGGCTCTTATGCTACTAGCGATACCGCTAACTGGGTTGGTGGAATTGTCCCTGTAACTGGAGATACTTTAATTTTCCCAATGAGTGTTGCCCCTGCGCAACTTCACATAAACAATGACCTCACCGCGGGTACAAGTTTCGCTGGAGTGCAGATAGACGGGGTGGCATCAAGCTGTGGTTCTACGCCTACCTTGGTGTTCTTCGGTAATTCAATCACTTTAACGGGCAATTTGGTAGTTAGTGCCACAGGAAATTGCACGGCATCTATAAATCTAAATATTGCACTTGGAGCAAACGCTTCGATAATAAGCTCCGGGGATACCTATGCCTCATTTGGTCAGGTAGATGGTAGTACTGATGTTAGCGTTGGTTCATATACTTTGACTATAGATATAGCTGATGGTGAAGGCTCATTTAACTATGGATTGATGGGAAGTGGACAAGTAAATGTTGACAGTGAAGTGGGCCTATATGGCGATAATTCTTTATTTACAGGTAACATAAATCTCAGCACCGGTAACTCTTTTACCCTAAGAAATCCGAGCTCACTAGGAACATCGGCTACAATTACAGTTATGTCTGGGTCTGTCGTATACTTGTGCGGTGATGATTCGGGGTATACGTATACTCAGAATTTTGTGTTATCGGGGGACGGGATTCTTAGCCCTTACGACGAGTTAATGTCTGGGGCAATCTATACTACTAAGAGTTGCGGCAAGGGTGGAGGTGGGGTTTATGTGCCGGCTACAACCACAATCACCGGTACTGTTACGCTAGCTTCGAATACAAAGGTGATGGCTTTGGATAACTTAAGGATCACCGGTCCGTTTAGTGGAGCTTTCACAATTGGTAGTCTAGCTGGATCGACAGGCAAATTGATAATTGAATCATCTGCAAACACAACTCAAACTCCAAACGGTACCATTAACCCGACAGTTACTACTGTAACAGTATCAGACAGTAAGCCAGGTGATGATATGAGTGTTGGCCAAATGGATGTAATAGTATTAACGGGTGAACGAAAAAATGTTTATGTTTCTGGAACCTTAAAAGGAACGGGTACAGTAGGAATTTTAACTATAGAATCCGGCGGTAAACTCGCTCCCGGCCTCAGCCCTGGATGTATAAATTCTGGCAACTTAGTTCTTGCGGGCACATATGAAGTTGAACTAGCCGACCTTACTGCGTGTACAGAGTACGACCAGACAGTCGTAACGGGTACGGTAGATGTTACGGGCGGTACACTCTCAGTAATTCGATTTGAAAACATGGTGCCTCGCCTCAATAACTCGTTTACGATCATAAAAAACGATGGTGCAGATGCAGTGGTTGGCACCTTTGCCGGACTAGCACAAGGAGCCACAGTGGTATCGGGTGGCATCACCTATAGCGTGAGCTATACTGGCGGCGATGGTAATGACGTTGTGTTAGTTGTCACTGCCGTTGAATCAAGTCTTGGCGCCCCAAATACTGGTGCGCACATCATCAAGTCAGGCGTCATATTGCCTCTACTCGCAATTGCATCAGCGCTTGCTATCATCGGAATGAACTTTGTTTCTACAAAAAAGAAATAGACAACAGAACTGTACGTAGTAAAAAACAATAAAACCAAAGAAAACAACAACTAAAAATGGCTCCTAAAAGACAAACACTAGATGGCATAAGTGCGCGGATTCGTCCGCGTGCTTATGCTGATAGTTATGTCCCAAAAGTTACTATCAGGCGACTGATGGTGGATGTTTCCGCACCTGTAGTGAAGCAGGTTTCCTCCCCTGTGATCCCATCTGAAAAGATTGAGATACTAGCGATTCAAAAGGCAAAGAGCATGATTGGTCCAGCTGTTGCTCCGGTAGCTCCCGGCACTCATGTACCGGTGCTTAAACCGACTAATACTGTTGTACGGCCACACTATGTCACCGAAAAAGCTGTCGCTGTAACAAAGGCTCAAACAATATCAACAACGATCCCACCAAAAGCGCCTATGATCAGCGGCATGGTCAAGCAGATCCAAAAGGTAGAAGAATCTAAATCAGATAATTTCAGTGTTGATGAAAATGGTGAACTGGTAGAAAATAAGGGCCTAAAGCATAGAGTTGGTCTGACGCTCCAAAATATGTTTGCTTCAAAGCGATCAATTGCCATGTCTGCTATGTCAACCATGCTGCTTGTAGGTGGTACTGTTGCCCTCATAAGTTCATTTACCACAAATAGGGTAGTTGGCTCACAGGTAAAGGCTCTCAGTGACAAAGCAAATAGCAGTGTCAATGAGTCGCTAGGAGCTACTGATAGTAGCGATGTAGGTGTTCCGTCTGAGGAAAAAGTTCCAGAAGCCGTTGTTAACTCTTATAAGCCACCCGCAGATGAGCCGCGCTACATTCATATACCGAAAATAAAGAATACTAAAACCAGAGTACTAAAAATGGGAACCGGCAAAGACGATGCCGTGCAGACTCCTCGTACAACGTGGGACACGGGCTGGTTTGATGGTAGCTCTAAGCCCGGGGACAAAGTTGGCTCTGCATTGATAGTTGGGCACGTTAGTGGGCTTACAGGCGGAGGAGTATTCTATAACCTCTATAGACTCACAGAGGGTGATGAAATTATTGTAGAGATGGGTGATGGCACAAAATATACGTACCGTGTTGTTAGTAAAGAAGAAGTTCCCGCTGATGGACTCAATATGAATAATTATCTTGTGTCGAAAGATATCGACAAGCCAGGGCTTACGATCATGACTTGTGCAGGTGAGTATAACCCTGTTACACAGACGTTCGAAAATCGTCTCGCTGTCTTTGCAGTTCGGGATAACTAAGAGTATTATTATCGTTAGTATCTATTGATATCTGGTATACGATATCTGGAGGAAGAGATACAGACTGACTACATAAACGTATTTTCAAACAGCTACAGATAAGACTAATGAAGTGATAGTGATGTCTTAGAGTTAGCGTAGTTTGTTGCAAACGAAAAGGAGAAGCATATGGAACCTATAACCATCATATTGGCTATTATTGGTGTTGCCGTTGGATTTGGGGCAAATCAAAGCATCACAAAAAAGAAACTTGGTTCTGCAGAGGCAGAAGCAGACAAGCAACTTGAAAAAGCAAAAAAAGAAGCTTCAAAAGCACTCGAAGAAGCCCGTGCTGAAGCAGGCAAAATCGCCGACGAAGCGAGACGCGAAGAGTCCGAAAGACGTAAGGAACTCAAAGATATCGAGGTGAGACTCGTCAACCGTGAGGAAAATCTAGATAAAAAACTAGATGAACTAGATAAGCGAAACGAAAAGTTGCGAGTAGGTGAAGACGAACTTGAGCTACTCAAAAATGAGATTCGTGAACTACGCGTTAAACAGCAAGAAAAGCTCGAAAAGATCGCTAAGCTTAAACAATCAGAAGCTGCAGAAAAGCTGATGCAAATGACTGAGCGTGATATACGTGAAGACCTCAAAGGCCTAATAGTGAAGTTACAGAACGAGGCAAAGGAGCAGGCTGATGACCTCGCTGCAGTTGAGATAGTTGCTGCTATGGAGCGTATGGCCAGTGAAGTAACTGCAGAGCGCACTGTGACATCACTCAAGCTTGCTGATGAGGAGATGAAGGGCCGTATCATCGGTAAAGAGGGTAGAAATATCCAAGCTCTACAGCGTGAAACTGGTGTTGATATCATGGTTGATGATACGCCTGGATACGTAGTCCTTTCTTGCTTTGATCCAGTACGTAGAGAAGTTGCCCGCCAGGCACTTGAGATGCTGATGAAGGACGGTCGCATACATCCTGCCAAGATTGAAGAAGTAGTCGCAAAAGCTCAGGTCAACGTACAAAAAGAAGTCGTTAGAGCGGCAGAGGATGCTGCACGTGAAGTGGGTGTAGTTGGTATGCCAAAAGAAATTCTACAGCTTCTTGGTGAGCTAAAGTACCGCACTAGCTACGGGCAAAACGTCCTCAAGCATTCAACCGAGATGGCTCATATTGCTGGCATACTTGCAGAACAGCTTGGTGCGAACGTAGCGGTTACGAAGTTTGCGACAATTTGTCATGACCTAGGTAAAGCACTTACTCACAAAATGGAAGGTAAGCATCACCACATTAGTGGCGAGATGCTACGAAAGTATGGTGTCTCTGAGGAAATTGCTCATGCTGCTGAAGCGCACCACGATGATATAGAAGCGACTACTGTAGAAGCTATGATTGTACGTGTTGTTGATGCTATCAGTGCGTCTAGGCCCGGTGCTCGCAATGTATCAGCAGAGAACTTTGGTGAGCGTATGCGAGACCTAGAGAATACAGCACTAGGATTTCCTGGCATAGAGAAGGCGTACGCTATATCTGCAGGTCGTGAGATCCGAGTATTTGTGAGACCACAAGAGCTTGATGACCTATCAGCGATAAAGACAGCCAGAGATATTGCCACAAAGATAGAATCAACCATGCAGTACCCGGGAACTATCAAAGTAATGGTTCTCAGGGAAACTAGAGCTATCGAGTTCGCTAAGTAATACCGTGAACATACTCTATATCGGCGATATTATGGGCTCTCCGGGGCGTGATACGGTCAGAGAACTGTTGCCGGAGCTACGTCGTGATCATGGAGTAGACCTCGTAGTTGCGCAAGCAGAGAATGTTAGCCATGGGGTGGGCATGACTCCACAGCATATGGCTGAGCTCATGTCGTATGGTGTGGATGTATTTACTGGCGGAAATCACACATACAAAAAAAGTGGCCTTCACGATTTTTTGAAAGATGACAATCAGCCTGTCATCGGTCCGGCTAACTTACCAGTAAGTCCCGGTAAAGGATATAAGTATCTAAAGACACCGCACGGAGATGTTCTGTGTATATCAATACTCGGCACCATCTTTCCGTTAAAGGAAAATGAAGAGACTACCAACCCACTGCAAAAGATTGATGAAATCCTGGAAAATGAAAGTGGACGAAAGAGAATTGCAACGATTGTTAATTTTCATGCCGACTGGTCTAGTGAAAAGATTGTTTTTGGGCAATATCTTGATGGGCGTGTGAGTGCAGTGGTAGGCGATCACTGGCATGTGCCGACGGCAGACGCCCGAATCTTACCGCACGGTACGGCGCATATTAGCGACGTAGGTATGACAGGTGCACTCAATAGTTGCCTTGGAGTCAAAAGTGACATCATAATTACTAGGTGGCGGGACGGTGTCCGGAATAAAAACGACCTAGAAGAAAATAGGCCGTGGCAACTAAACGCGGTACTAATAGATGTCGATAGCAAGACATCATTGTCGAAAAGCATAGTACATATACATAAGCAGATTAATTAGTTATAATCTCCTTTAGTATGAAGTTTCTATTAAAAGTCAGGTTAAGTGTATATTTCTGGGTATTCCTGGGAGTATTTACTCTTGCAAGCATTTTTCTTCCGAGCGTCAAGTTTGAATCTACGGCCCTCACACTATTCAGTGTAAATTCTTTTCTATATGGTTTTTATATTGCACCTATTTTGTCGGCTCAAAAAGCACGTATAGAGGAACTCCACAAGATTGTTCGCGCAGAAGCAAATGCGCTGTTTGCGATGGCACTCAATTCAAAATCGTATAGCGAAAAGTATCATAAGGAAGTAACCGCGATGCTTTCGAGCTACGTAAAACAGGTACTGTCTGTAAAAGGCGCTGCTGGCGGAGAAGAGGTCTATGAGCATATGATCACTTCATCATTGGAACAAAAAGGCAAAGATTCCGATTCGGCAAAAAAATTACTGGATCAGCTAATAGCTAATCAAACAAACAGATCCAACTTATCGATGCAGATCAGTAATAAAGTATTTTCAAATGAGTGGTGGATTATATTTGTGCTATTTTCAATCACGCTCTCATTTATAATTCTGCTAGATATAGGCTCGAATACGTTTCTGATAGCCGTAAAGGCGCTACTGTGCACAGGGCTCTCAATGCTCATACTTATACTCATCAAACTTAGTACCTTATCCCATAAAAAGGCTACGAAGATGTGGGATCCGCTTAAGAAGCTATCTGAAACTGCGTTCTACCGCATAGACTAATTTGTGCTAGAGAGTCTTTTGTAGATCAGGATTTATTCCTGTCGCAAAAGTACCTATTGGAGTGAGAGCAGCCAGAGTTGACCGCTTAGAGCGGTAACCCTGAGCGATGAGGGAGAGGATCACTCTTCCTTATTTACTATATTTCTTTCTTGCCCCGAAAACCAAAAACAGAGATTAAAATACTGAGCACCATATTAATCACGACGATACGAATAAATGGTAGCCCACGATCGATAGCCATAAGCGCAGCGCTACCCAGCCATATGATACCTATGACACCGGCTGTGTATGGATACTTTATAAACAAGATGAATTCTTTTAACATATGGTAATTATACCATTATTTCGTACTGTCACTAGTAGGGGGTGGCAGTACATCTTCATCTAGCGCCATTGTTGAAGCTTTCTTGACCTTAGCAGACAGTTCTTTAAAGAGCTGTGGGTCCCGTTCGGCAACTCTCTCGAGCCATGCTGACACGGTTTCGATGGCATCTGACAGAGATACTGTTGCGGAGTCTTGTGTCACCTCGGGGAATTCTCCGTTAACGTACTCGAGTACCCTAGTAAGTATTTTGGGCAGAACCTTTCGGTATAGTCCGAGGGAGTATAGCAGTGTCATAAAGCTCTGCGCAGAACGCATTATCGCCGTATCGTCGAGCCTCATTACCAAACCAAAACGGTTTCCCTCATTGAATATTTTGTTTGCTTCAATTAGTGCAAGATCCTCGCGTCCATCTTGAAGGTCTACCATTTTCTTGCCGGTAGCATTTTCAAATGTTCTCTCGGCAACTTGACCTAGCTGCTTGGGTAGGGCTTTTTCTGCTTTGTCGCCGACAAATTTACTTATGGTCATTAGTGATCGGTACAAGTCTTTTACAAAAAATCGTAGTGTCTTATCAAACAGATCGGCGATAGTCTGTTTCCCACTGAATAGTCCAGCATAAGCTTCAAGAATTGCATAGAATGCTGGCTTATCGTCAGGGGCAGCTGCACTAATCCCAAAATCTATAAGTCCAACCTGATTGTTCGGAAGCAAACGGATGTTACCAGGATGAGGGTCACCCTGGATGCGCTTAAGGGTGAATGCGCCCTTAAGCAGTTCGTAGCCAAGCAGCTCCATCTGAGTCTCTAGATTTGAGCCGAGGTGGTCTTGTACGTACTGATCTATGTCGACACCCTGCTCTTTGAGCCCAAGTAGCTGGGCTACTGATATACCACTCACATATTCCTGGGTGATAATGTTGTCCGAAGAAAGATCAGGAAATGTCTCAGGTATGTATAGTTCTTTTGTGACTTTATAATGTTCGTATAGTTCGAGTGCAAACTCGAGCTCGGCACGGTAGTTAGTTTCATTCATGGTCGCTCGAGAGAAGTCTTTTAGCGCTTCACGTGAGTCAGTATCCATGTTTTTACTATTAAACTTAATGTAAAACTTTTGCATGAATGTATTTAAAAGCCTTAGGTCAAACTTCAACGTTTCGCGTATCATTGGTCTTAGAACTTTAATTATGATCGGACGCCCATCTTTAAGTTCACCGTAGTAGACTTGACCAAATGTACCTGCTGCAAATGGCTGTGGCTGGACAGTAGCTATCTTAGCAAGGCTCGCTGCAGATATATCACGCTGCAAAATTGCGTGTACATCTAGAGGCTCTGTTTGTAGATTTTCAAAGATTCGTAGTTTATCGTCACTCTTCCAGTGTCGCATCATCTTTGAGCGCAGCAGCACTCCCTGTAAAAATTTCAAATATACACCACCGAGTGCCACGAACTCGTCGCAGATCAGACTGTATACTTCAACATCTTGTTTCTTGCGGTGCAATAAATATGCTTTCGCACCAAGTTTTGCAATTCGTGCCGTGCGATGTCTCTTGATCGCATTTATAGCTTTCTTGTCCATAGAGACTATTTTTTCGCAAAGCCGATCAAGAACATCACCACCGTAGAGGTCATAACAATTAGGTAGAGCTGGTAGATCTCGTTAGTATCGGTTCGGGTGAATGCCATAATAATAATAGCTAGCCATATGAATAGGATTGTAAAGAATATGGATGCGTACTTCATGTCTTTAATTATACCATCGGATATGCACAAAAAACAATAAAACAAGCAATTTGGCAAATAGCACTTAGCGTTGTATAATCACCTCTGTCACTTTAAGCCATATCGGGGCGCGAGTGCAGTTGGCTAGCGTGAGATATGCCAGTGGTATATCGCAAGGGAGTCCACTCTCGAAAACTTGTTTTCGAAGATGTGGCGACGGGGTCGCGGAACGTGACCGCGGTTTGGCATAAGGGTTATACTCAGTTGCTACGATAAGGGTGATTTAATATCGGGGCGTGGCGCAGTTGGTAGCGCGCGCGGTTTGGGACCGCGAGGTCGTAGGTTCAAGTCCTATCGCCCCGACCAATAAAA
>JAYSUL010000015.1:0-5536 GCA_043719125.1 Candidatus Saccharimonadota bacterium
TTTATTCTGCCGTAAAGGCAGGGTTGGCGCAGTTTGCCAACTCACTTAGCCTCGATGCTCGTGTCAAAAATCTACTTTCAAAGCATCAACGATTTGCTTTGCGACCCACACGGGATCGTTAAATTTCGCCGTACTATGTGGTGTGGCCTGCCAAAAAGGCGTATTTATCCCACCTGGTGCCGCGACAAGTACTTTTTTGACACGAGCATCGAGGCTAAGTGAGTTGGCAAACTGCGCCAACCCTGCCTTTACGGCAGAATAAACAACCTCTTTTTCTCTTGGTGTATAGCTGGCACTTGAAGTAATTGCAACAAACTGCGGTATTTCTTGGTGATTTTGCAGAAGCTCACGTATAAACCAAATTGGCGCGTTGAGTCCAACATCTAGCATATTATGTATAGCTTGCTGATCAAGCTCGGTAATGTTGCCTTCTTGATAAAACCCTGCACTATAAATAAATCGATCTATTTTTGGCAACGCTGATACAAACACATCAACTGCCGACGGAAGTTCAGCCCCTATACTAAGATCAAATTTCTGAAACTGCAGGCCTTTGGCGTTCGGGTTCTTTCTACCTGTAATAATCACCTCATCACCCATAGACTTCAAGAGTTTTGCTACTTCGAGCCCAAGTCCAGATGTACCGCCAATAATTAAGCTTCGCATATAGTTACAGTATACCTCAGCCCTTATGCAACGTAGGGCGATTGTACTGATATGCTAGATCAAGTAGTGCATATGCTTGCTTGCCCAGCTCTTCTGCACCCTTAACTGCCATGATCCTAGCTGGTGATTCAGTACCGAGAAGCCTCATAAACTTAATGAGCGATGGCTCAACCATACCGCGCGGGTCTACCACAAAGCGTCCTTCCTCGTATGAGAATCTATACAACTGCTCCTCCGAAAAGGGCCGATCCATAGAATCATGTTCAACGTTGATCACCTCACCCATGATAAATAGTAGGCGTAGAGTCGCCCATGAGCCAACAAGTTCTGGTGGCACTGCAGGAGTATTCATGGCAATCATCATATCTACTACTAGATCATAGTAGTCGCTCGATGCATCATCTTCCGTAACCGCATTGATGCGCTTCAAGAAATCACTCGCGATCTGCATGCGGTCAAGATTAGTGTGTATATCCCCAAAGTGTCGAGATAGCTGAGTGGAGATAAGTGTGCCTATATCTCCCTTACCCTTGATAAAGGAAATATCGCTTTCGGAGAATAGTTCAATACCCCCAGCGAGCTTGCTTTTTTCCTTTCTGACACCCTTGGCCATCAAAACTTGCTTACCAAAGTCTCGAGTCAACAGTGTTAGTATTCGGTCCGCCTCACCGTAGTTGAGTCGACGTAGAATTATTGCCTGCGTTCTAAGCGACTGCATGCACAGCCTTCTTTACATCATCAAGTGATGCAAACGGTTTATGTAGGTACTGGGTAATGCCAAAGTCATCCCGGTTCACATACCCCCATGGAATTTTTGCCTCCTCGATGAACGAATTAATGATCACTTTTACATTACGCGTATCATGGTAGCTTCGTAGCTCATACAAAAGCTCAAACCCGTTATGCCCCGGTAATGCTAGTTCTAAAATAACCACATCAGGAATTATCTTCTCAAGAGCCCGTACCGCTAGATGAGCAGTACGGAAATTAATAATCTCACGACCCTCAGCCTCTAGTGCGTTATGATAAGCGCTTTGCATTAGCTTGTCTGGCTCCACAATGAATATGACCATGCTAGACCTCAAATAATCCGACTTGCGAACTAGGTAGTAGCTGTAGCGCCAATCCTTTGTTTCCCGATGATTTTGCGCTACGTAGCGTTAGTCCCATAGGCTCCAGTAAACGCCCGACAATAACCATTCTCAGTGCACCAAGCTGCTGGAAAAGCCCTGCGTTAACTCTTGCCCCACCTATAAGCTTTTTGGCGAGCGCGACGTCATGTGCGGTGAGATCGATATCATTGCGATATACGCCTAGTCTCGGATAGCCATGCCTAGTATCGGCCCGCATAGTAACGACCGGGTCTGGGTGATCACTGGCAAAATCACAAAGTGTCCTGGTAATCATCTCAAGCCCTTGCGATAAAAGTCGTGCGTTACCTAATACAAGCTGGTGTTTACTTCTATCGTCAACGTGTAAAGATATTTCATTTACCTTTGCATACGGATTTAATTTTACTGACGTATCAACAAGTATAGACCCAAGTGAAATGGGCTCAATCTGTAATTGAGCACTTTTTGCTTGTGAGAATGTTGTCATAAATGCCTCGATATCACGAAGAGCGTGCTCGGTAATTGTCTGTAGTACCTGCGGATCCTGAACACCCTGGCTGTTCAGGTGCAGGCGTAGCAACGGTGTTCTGAGCGCATCTGCGAGCGCCAAAATCTCACTGGTATGTGTGTTGTTTCCCTCCAACATACGTACTAGTATACCCCCAAAGATAATCAAGTTCCTAGTTAAGCGGTTTGAGTGTAGCTTCTACGGAACAAATGTGAGGTTCGCAAGGACAGCATCATTGAAATCTTTTGCAAAAACGCTATTACTTTCTGTCCATACTTTGAGCGTCTTGTCTCTAAGAGGCATTATAACCATTGTACCTTGCACATTTTCACGTCCGGGAACAATCTTGCCGACTAGTTTAGATCCGAGTTGTCCTGCAACATTTGGGAATGTGTACGGCGAAAGGGTTAGAGCGCCTTGTTTGATCTGTCCCTCAAATTGTTTCACGACTTCTGCATATTTTGTGTTAGTTACTTCTATACGTAGTGCAAATGCCGTATCAATACCGCTAACATTTGGTACAAAACCTGGATGAAAATATCCATTTATAGGATTTGCCCCATTTGAATCTTCTACGACATACGCGCTCCAGGTGCGGGGATACTTCAGGACAATACTTCCTGCTTCTTGTCTACCCGAAAAAGTATCATAAGGCTGCTTGTCCTTTTCCAGATACTCAGCGTCGAGTTTTATCTTTTGCTCACCAAGCGCTACTTCTACTGCAGCTGCAGACTTCTTGTCAGAGTTGTCTTTATAGTCCTGTCTTGTAGCGAATGCCCAACCACTGAAGCCAAGCGCTCCCAATAGTCCGATGCTGAGAAGTACTATTGCTATTAGTCCGCCTATGCTCCTATGAGGTTTTAGTGCTTTCAATGCATTTGGGTCTACAGGCTGGAGCAATGCCCCACTCGGATGCGGCGCTACACTCTGAAAAGCCTGCATAGCAGCAGGATCTGGCTGACCTGCAACTTGCTGTGGATTAAATGGTACCTCTGGTTGCATACTTGCGTACTATTATATAGAGCGATTGCATAAGCGTAAAGGGTTTATGAGCCATACTCGTAAAGATAGATTCCTTTTGCTTCGGATTTAATCTTTTTGCCTGGAATCTTGAAGGCAAAGCTTGCAAGATGTGTATTTTTGTTTGCTTGTATAATCTTTTTATCCAACTTTGTCATGTATTTGTCTAATAGGAAAGTATAAATACCATCATAGTCACCCCAGGGTGTTGTCCAAAAGTTACCACACTTAATAGATATATTACTTCGGTAGCGGAACGTTCTGAGATAAATTACAACACAAAGTAATGGATTTAGCTCAATCGCCGTAACGTACAGACCCCGCCGCAGTGCCATTAGCGCAACCGTCCCGTCACCTGCTCCAAGTTCGAGTAAACACTGACCTTTTTTGAGATTAAGCAGATCTAGTGCTTGGTTTGATTGTTTTGATAATGTCGGTAAGTATGGAGCTCCAAAAAACACGACGAACGCAAACAACAGCATTAGCGTGGTGAGCCCCAGTAGTACTAGCTCCATAACTACTTTTTGAGCTTGGTTATCTTTTGTTCGGTCGCTTTCAGGTATGTTTCGAGCTCAGCGATAACCTTTTCTGCTTCGGCATGCTTTTTGAGTGCCTCATCTACATCGAGATCATCGCCCTCAAACCACTCCATCAATACATCCAACTTATTCCTCAAGTCCCTATAGCTTACGTCGCTCATTTTTTTATCACTGCCTTTCTACTTGTATCAACAAATATAATATCTACTGTATCACCGACCGTCAGATCTGCGCCATTTCGAACAAGCACGTCGTTACTCCGTATCATCGAATAGCCTCGACGAAGAACTTCTTTTGGATTAAGTAAGCGAAGGCGTTCTTTTGCGTAGCCTAGACTCGTCTGCTCGTTTTTAATCCGTAGTGTAAGTCGTGAGCTAAATGTTTTTTTCAAACTTTGGAGGATTTCACGCTGAATATCGACAATACTCCTGATCATACCGGCGAGAGATTGCTTTAGGGTCTCAATTTCGAGCTTTACCGTTGCTAGGTTTGGTGCCAGTAACTCGGCGGCATTGCTAGGTGTCGATGCTCTAGCGTCGGATACCAATTCAGCCAACGATTCATCTACTTCGTGACCAATAGCTACCATCGTCGGAGCTCGGCTACCGGCTATCGCACGGACTATGCGCTCATCATTAAATGCACTCAGATCTTCGGCACTTCCACCACCCCTGATCAACACAACAGCGCCATAAGACTCTGCGCTGGTATTAACTCTGTTAAACGCTTCGACAATCTGTTCAGGAGCAACCAGACCTTGAACTTGAACATCAAAAACGTCAATTGCCGTCTGGGGCCAGCGTGCTTTCAAGATTTTTGTGAAGTCGGCATATGCAGCAGATTCACTCGATGTAATGAGCGCCACTCTTTCTGGTGGATATGGCAAAGGTCGTTTGCGTTCGGGTAGAAATAATCCTTCTGCATCTAGTTTTTTGAATAAGAGCTCAGCTTGCTTTGCTATGGCCCCCTCACCAACGGGGATAATTGACTGAATATTGAGCGAAAAGTTGAACTGAGGGTGCAGGCGAGGCGTACAAACTATGCGTACCATCATGCCGTCCTCTAGGGGCCCGGGCATCATATAGACGGTGCCAAAACAGCGCAGAGTGGCAAACTCGTCCTTTATATCAAAGTATAGCCATCTATTTTTAGCAATTCGCAGACTACTGATCTCGCCCTCTACAACGATACGAGGATACGCATAATCAATAGTTTGATTAAATATATCGACAAAATCAGATGGGCTGAAGACAAGTTCCTGATCCATTATTATTTACTCTCTGGTGTGTCAGTTTTGCGGATACCGATATGATAAAACACGTAGCCAATCGGCAAGAATATCGCCATGTTGAGTACACGGTAGACAACTGTCGTAGAGAGCGCAAGTGCCTTTGGTATGCCCGCACCAGCAAGTACTGCAGTCATCAGCCCCTCATATACGCCGACGCCCCCAGGAAGTACCGCTACTAAACCTGCAATGTTTGCAACTGCATAGGCTATGATCAGCGCACCAAAGTTTACTGTAGATCCAAAGGCAAAGTAAACAACTGCAATAGTCGATAGCTCGGTGAAGTTCATCATCAACGTCCAAAAAAATGGTCGCTTTAGTGATCTCCAATTGCTTTTAACTGCCTGAAAGTCATGATGAAGTTGCTCAAAGAGGTTTTCGATTCTCTCGATATTTATTCTTG
>JAYSUL010000016.1:0-16657 GCA_043719125.1 Candidatus Saccharimonadota bacterium
CTGTCTGCCTTTTCGAATCCCGCAAGACCCAGTGTCGTGTTATTTCGCAGAATTGCGACTGACTGTGTTGTGTCGACTCTGAGGAGTACAAGAAGCATAGTAAATACGCCTAGCAGTAGTAGCACTAGGTTCAGAAAGATAACTTGTTTGTCGTGTATGTAAGTCTTGAGGTTCATTAGTTCAGTAGTTATTGTACAGGATATGGTGCGGGTAGAGAGAGTCGAACTCTCGTTTTATCCTTGGGAAGGATACATAATAGCCGTTATACGATACCCGCACAACTGATTCGTGATTAGTATACCAAACACGCCCGACCGATGTGATAGAATTATTCGGTAATTTGATGCGCCGACGTAGCTCAGTTGGTAGAGCAGCTCACTCGTAACGAGCAGGTCGCAGGTTCGACTCCCGTCGTCGGCTCCATTGATATTGCAAACAGGGGTCATTCTTGGTAGAATAACCCCTGTCTTTATACGGGCTCGTGGTGTAGGGGCCTAACATGCCTCCCTGTCACGGAGGAGATCGCCGGTTCGAATCCGGTCGAGCCCGCCAATGAAATAGTCTCATCCACTTATGGATGGGGCTTTTTCATTTAAGCGAACTTGTTCGCTGATTCGAACCGGCGCGCCGCGTTCGATAATCCCCCGCCCCTACAGGGGCAAACGGGCGGATTTAACCATCCGGTCGAAACATATAATAAAGCTATGAGATCTGTTTACTGTAGAAATTTTCTTTGCCGTAAACCATATCCAGTATGCCGATGCTAACGAAGCCTGCTTTTTGATGGAAACTATTCCCCATATCATTTACGACTTCACTTGAACTTAGGAGCGTTGGGTAGCCTTGAGACTTAAGTATACCCTCTAGCGTAGCAAGAAGTAGTGTGCCGATCCCCTTTTTCTGGTATGCAGAAGGAACTTGAACCAGCTCTATAAACGGTGTATTACCCCATACGATGTGATATGCCAGAAAACCTACAATTTCGTCATCCTGATCTGCCACCAGTAAATGACCAGAATTAAGACATTTATCGAAGTATGATAGTGGATGTGAGTATTCACGATCATCATCAAGCTCCTCAACAATCTTGCGAATACCCACCATATCAGACTCGTCAGCTAAGCGTGCGTTAATCATAAGTTGATAGTATCATACGCACAAAACCAAAATGTAAACGTGGCTTTAGACCAATTTTAAGGATAAAGTTCTGAAATCCGACTCTATAGCCCGCCAGCATAAGCACAATAGAAGAACCTCTGATATAGAGGTACTTTTTGATATAGTAATCTGATGAGTGAAACACCAAAAAAGCAAAGAGTTGAAATAGTCCCCATGGGAAGCTACGTAGCTCTAAATGAAGAAGGCTACATAATCAATCCTACGGGTATAGACAAGATTCAGCCACATTGGTCGCCGATCATTCAGGAGACTTTAGATTTTTACAAAGAGACATTCGGCGAAGATTTGAAGGCCTTCTTTATTCGTGGTTCTGTTGCGAAAGGACAAGCGGTGGACGGAATATCCGATCTTGACACTCTAGCCTATATACACAACAAGGCAAGGTATGAAGATCTTGAAACGGCGTCATTTAGAAACTTAATGACAGAAAAATACCCTTTCGTGGAAGACGTAGAATTACAGTATAAGCCCACTGAGGCTATCGAAGAAGACGGATGGCTAAGAATACAGGCCCTTCAGCTATATGGTGAACCAATTCCCCAGCCAAAAGTAAAACCAGGGGCAGAAATGATAAGCAATGCGCGCAACATAGTACCTCGCATGAAACATTCAGCAGATCTAATTGCCAAATTGCGCGAAGATCCAATACCTGGGCGCGCTTCTATGCACTGCGTGTGGCTTATGAAAGAGTTTTTACGTATCGGCGTACAGCTAACATACAGTAGATCGGGTAGGTTCACTCGTGATTTGTATTTATGCTACAAAGACTTTGCTGAATACTATCCCGAACAGGCTGAAAATATGTACGAGGTTCTAGACCTTGCACTTAACCCTACTGAGGACTTGAGCCAAATAATTGCCGTTCGTGAATCAGTGCTTCCCTTCTTGCATGCCGAGTGTACTGAGTTGGGGATTATAGGGAACGATGAGAAATAGTTCTAAAATCCGACCCTATAACCCTCCAAATAAAATTCCCCAGCTCGCCTACTGATACGGCATAGCTCAAGATCATTACTACGCCGTGTGCTCAGCTGCTTCTGCGGCTTCTGCATCTTCATGTGTTTCATGAACCGTACCATGAGGATGATGTGCGGGGGCATAGATCGAATACATCTTAAGCTCTTCGTCGCCATCATTGAGGATGTTATGCCACATCCCGGATGGGATAAATATCGCCCAATCGTCTTCAGCGGACCAGATTTGGTCTAAATTATTTTCTGACTCACCCATCATTACTTTAGCTTTGCCTTGTTCTAGCCTAAGGAATTGGTCTGTATCATCATGCACTTCGAGACCGACTTGCCCACCAACGGGGATTGTCATCAGCGTCATCTGTAGATGCTGGCCAGTCCATGCTGTTGTCCTGAAGTTGGTGTTATCAGTTGTGAGTTTTTCTATATCTACTACATATGGGTTCGGACCCTGGTCGGTTGTGTTCATAATTACTCCTTTACGCTTACTCATCCAGTGTAGCACCACTCAGAATGGATAGATACGCGCTCGAAGTCCTTGGTATACTAGTCTCATGAAAAAGTATCTTATAGGAGTATTCGCCCATCCAGACGACGAGTCATTCGGCCCGGGCGGTACATTTGCCATGAGCGTACTATCGGGCGTACCAACGTACGTGATTACTGCTACTGATGGCCAGCTTGGGGGCGACACACCTGAAATTGCAAAGGTTCGCATAAAAGAATCCGAAGCTGCAACAAAAGCACTTGGTCTAACCGGGCATGCGTCACTGGGTTTTGCTGATGGCAGCCTGTCAAATGCCGTTTATCACGATGTCGTTGATAATTTAATTACTGAAGTTACTAAATTCTTAGGGGTGGGCGATGCAGATGTCACTTTTATAACCTTTGAACGACGAGGTATATCTGGACACCTCGACCATATCGCCATGAGCATGATCACCACGTATCTGTATCAACACAGGGACGAACTGTTGCCGTCGATTAAAAAAGCCCAGTTACTTTACTACTGCCTGCCTATCGCACGAATACCTAAGTCAAATAAACATAACTTTGTCTTTATGCCACCTGGATACCCGGCAGAAGAAATAGATCAGATAAATGATGTTAGCTCAGTGCTAGCTCAAAAGAAACGCGCAATAAGTGCCCATGCATCACAAAATCCTGAATATATACTCAACTTTGGAGATGAGATGCTAGCAAAAGAACATTTTATACTCTGTAAAGACGTCGATTAAAGTTTAATGTATACGGTGGCTTTTTCTTCGGCCTTGCGTTCGTTGAGAGCATCTTCTATCGGCTTGAACGTTATGAGAATGTGCGCAGCCCTATAGGTACCGTCTTTATCTTCCAGTTTTTTTATGATCTCTAGGCCATAGCCTAAATTGATTACTTCAGATACTTCACCAACCTTTAGCTTTGCCAGCGCATCCGCTTGCTCACTCGGTGTATTACGGTCTCTAGGGCTAATGAACCCTGCTATCTCACCTGCCTTATCCTTAGTAGCTAGATCATCAGAATACTTAAGCGCTACAGCCGCAAAGTCAGAACCATTTTTGATCTCATCAAGTGCCGAATTTGCCTTGCTACGTGCGTCTAGGTCTATGACTGCGAGTACTTTTGATGTCAAAATATCGTTGCGGATACTACGACGAAAGTCATTTACCGACCAGTTGTAGAAGTCGCGCAAAGTGTCCTCAAACACCTTATCGTTGTTGCCTAAACGGTTTTGCTCTTTAAGGATCTGTATCTTGTAATCTATCTCTTCATCAGATACGGTGATATCTTTTTCTTTAGCTATCTTTTTTATATATGCCTGATCAATAACCCTAACAAGTACTTTCTTTTTTTGGTCCGCAAGCTGTGGAGCATATTTGGGATCCGAGAAGTCTACAGACTCTACATTATTGTAGTAATAAATATAACGCTTTAATTCAAATAAATAGTTTTCATACGGAACTAACGTGGACCCTATCTTAGCTACGGGAAACGGTACAATTTGAGTAACCTTATATGCGAAGTCTGACGTGTTCTTGTTTCTATAGAGCAGTACCAACATGGTGCTGGTAAAGGCAATAAGCGCGACCAGTAGAAGTATCGTTGAGGTAGTAAGCACTCTATGCTTTGAGTGAGATAGCGGGTATATGAACTTGCGCGCGCTACCGAGTACGTCTTCGCGTGCTTCTGCAACAGTTTCGTTGGTAATACGAGTAACCGAATCATCCGCTACGCTAATATCTTTACGCGCTCTACGTACCTTGGAGGTAACAAATTTCTTAGATTGTGCAATTATATTATTCATTATTTCCTTTATCTAACAGATACGGGGCCTGTGATTGTTTTAAATAGCCCATCTTTTTTAGACGTGATGTGAGCTCGGCCTGGAGCTTCGCAGGATGATGAACTTCGTGAATTACCAGCTCTCCAACATATGTCTGTAGAACTATTGTACCAAACCCTAGCAGTGTTTCTTGCACGCCCTTTACCTCATAGTTGATCATAGAGATATTATCTAGACCAATATCTACGACACTTTTATTAAATAGACCCTTATGCTTGATTTGCACAAACCGCTCATTTGTCAGTAAATAGATACTAAAAAACCAGCTCATCCACGCAGGTGTAAAGAGAACTATAGAAAGGAGAATGCTTCCGATTAGGGCTCCAAAAAAGAAGTTCATATCTGGAATCTGATCCATTTTGAATAGCTTCATACCGAACTCGGTAGTGAGTAGCGTTGTCAAAAGTGGCCCAACGAGCAGACCTACCGAAGCAATAATTAAACCTTTACGCATAACCACGGGATGCTTCCGAAACATGAAAAGCACTTCCTCATCAGGAAGTTGACCTTCAAACTGCTCAGATAATCCGCTCATTACAGTTATGATTATACTACTTACCGAAGTTCTTCGCCATCCAGCGATAAGGTATACACTATACCCATAACGGATGCTTGGATGATACAATGGACGAGCACTGGTCCGGTAGCTCAATGGATAGAGCCATAGGGTGACCTCCATGTGACCTCATAGTTCAATGGATAGAACAACTCCGTCCTAAGGTGTAGATCTGCGTTCGAATCGCGGTGAGGTCACCAAAAGATATTATATATGTCCTAAGGAACTCGGCCGAAGGCCTCAGCGACTGTTGTTATTCAGGTCGGTATTTCAGTGACTAATGCGTATCTAAGCTGAAGCCATGTGGGTGTGAACTCATAGTGCCACCGGCACTACTCAGGTTGCTAGTTCAACTCTAGCCCGGATCACCAGAATTATTTTGATTTCTTCTGTGAGCTACGTTGAGTAAATTCCTGAGAGGCAGTTTTATACTCAAATAACTCCGACTCAGAAAACCAATGAGGTATTTCTTGTAGTGCTTCTTCGAGATTACCACTTGCGTGAAGAATGTTTGGTATTGATATACCCGAACCATCCGCATGCCCATAACTCATATGTGCGTAGTCGCCTCTTATCGTTCCTGGTTGCGCCGACTTTGGCTCAGTCGGTCCTACCATCTTGCGTACAAGCGTAACAGCTTCAATACCTTCGAGTACTACAGCTATAACCGGGCCTTCAAGCATATAGCTAAGGTTGTTATCAAAAATAACTTGGCCATTACGAGAGATTACCGTTCCGATAGTTTCATAGTGATGATGATAGTGAGCTTCATCTGGCTGTACCATTTTAGTACCGATTATTTTAAGTCCAACCCTTTCAAACCTTGTCAGAATCTCGCCCACAATACCACGCATCATTGCGTCAGGTTTAAAAACTATCAGTGTCCGCTCCATTTTAACTCCTATACAAATTTATTTTTAGAATAAGCTAAGTATACCAGAGACGACCTGCGTTAAGGCATTGGTGAGTACGGAGTTGTGTCGTACAATAATGCATATGAAGCTCGCCCCAACTATTACGGACTTTCTAGAATATCTGGAGATCGAGCAGGGTCGCAGCGAAAAAACAATCAGGAACTATCACCACTACCTCACTCGTCTCTCTGATTTTGCTGGAGATATAAAGCTATCAGACATAGACCAGGAACTAGTGCGTAGATGGAGGCTTTGGCTAAACCGTCTTGGTTCTGATCGATCTGATGAGCTTGGAAAGCTTACGCAAAACTATCACTTGATCGCTCTACGTGCGTTTTTGAAATACTGTGCCAAGCGAGATATACAAGCAATGGCACCAGAAAAAATAGAACTAGCTAAAGTCGCCCGCAAACAAGTAAGTTTTTTGAGTGCAGAGGAAGTGGAGAGAATGATCCAAATTCCCGATGTCACTACTGTTAGAGGCCTTCGTGATCGGGCAATAATCGAGCTACTATTTAGTACAGGCTTACGCGTATCTGAACTCGTAGGACTCGATAAAACACACGTCAATACTGAGCGTAGGGAGTTCATGGTTCGAGGAAAAGGCCAAAAAGATAGAGCAATTTTTATCAGCCAAGAAGCTGCTGATTGGATCCATAAGTATCTAGCTCTCCGTACAGACAATCTCAAGCCGTTATTTATCAGCTATAGCGGTAAGCATGAAGTTTCAATGACAGGTGACTACAAGCGACTGACTGCGAGAAGCGTTCAGCGTATTGTCAGTGGAATGGCTTTACTAGCAGGAATTACCAAGCAAGTCTCGCCTCACTCGCTCAGGCATAGCTTTGCAACGGATCTATTGATGAACGGAGCTGACCTACGATCAGTACAGGCGATGCTGGGACATGCTAATATTGCGACAACTCAGATCTATACTCACGTTACAGATCCTCATTTAAAAGCTATTCATGAGGAGTTCCACCGCAAAAAAAGAGGATTGTAATAGAAGCTTAGAGTACAGTACAGGGGGCAGAATTTGTAGTGGCCGCCGGTGACGGTGCCGCCTGTATTAGCTTACAAACCCCCGACCCTGGACCCGAACCCGTAGATACGATTCCACCACCAGCATAAGTATAACCAGGAGTGAGAGATACACGAACTTGAATCCTTCTGACTACATCAGTTGTGCGACCCGTCGAATCAATAACTGCCTGGTCGCCTACAAAATCAATCGGAGTTCCTGCTCCATTTATTGCAGTCGTAGTAACTGAATTTGATGTATACAAAGAAGACATGACGACGGTTACTGAGCTGTTTACGTCTGGCGGCGGTATGGCATTAATAGTAATTGAGCACTGTCCCGTTGCATCACAATCTGCCTGAAGTATTCTACCGAATGGACCAGACTTGTAGCCCCCAGCTGCCCCCGGATCCCGTGGTATGACAATAAATGAGTCAGCTCTATTTATGATAGCTTCTCGGTCATCTGAGTTAATGAACGGCAATATTTGTACTTTAAGTGCTCCAGGGTTTGTGCCCCAGTTAGCAAAGGTTGGTAGATCATTATTAGACCTGCTGGATGCTGCCGTGCTACTTGGTGAATTTGCACGAAAATCAATTCTGATACTGTCCGTTCCGATAGGAAGAGCGAAGACGTCCGGTGACGACGGGTCTACAGGCAAAGCATCTACTGTATGATTTGGTGGTGTGTCGTCGTATGTAACACAGGTTATTCTCACACCCAAAGAAACATCAACGTCATTTGCGGTACAGCTGTTATCTGTATACCCCGCTGGATCATGAATTGCGTCGTTAATGCCCGATTCTGCTGCATAGAAAGCCTGTGTACTTAGTACTCTATCAAGTGCCTGGCGTTGTTCTCTACTCATGATCTGCGCAAAGCTCAGTGTGATGAGGCTCAAAATAGTCATAATAATGATACAAACAACGATGGAGACAAAGCCGGCATCTCCTGAGTTGCGAGATGTTTCGTCTTTTTTTAGTATTTCTCTCATAATCATAACCTCTTCTTTACGGTTGAACTAAGCTCACTTACAGAACAAAACTGAGTACCTGCAACAGATCCTCTGCAGAATGAGTTCGATACACCATCTGTTACCTGATCAAGTAAATCTGTATCACCATATGCCACCCGTACTGTTACCGTATATAAACCAAGCGCATCATTGTTGACTATGTCAAATTTAAGAATGCGCATATTTTCGGCAAGTAGATCTCGGGCGTTTGCACCGCCTAGAGTTGTTGGATCGCCCAATGAGGAGAATGCCGTAGCGTCTGAACACGCGCTAGACCCCGTAGCTGATTCGTCTGTCCATAGACCATATGTCCCGGGTAAATTTTGCTGGTTAATCGTATAAAAGAATCTGCTCTTTCCAACACAGCGTAAATTATTAGCTCCACTAGTTTGATAGAGTGTGCTCTGCCCTACTGGTGAATACTGAATTTCCTGAGATATCCTATCTACGATACTACGGGTGACTTCCTGAGTCTTCGCGTTTGTTACTCCTTTATAGTACATCCTGCCTATTTGTGTAATTGCAGTTAGGATAATAAGTAAGATTGATGCAAAAACAGCCGTTGAAATCATTAATTCGACGATCGTCATACCTTTTTGATTTGTGTGCATTTTTTTCATATTAGACCCCATGAAGCCTATACACTAAGTTCAACTCCTGGATACTTATTCCTGAATTCGTTATGATGCCACTCCAGAGAACTCTGACCGTGAAGGTTGATGCAGGATTGGGGCCAGGTGTAGTGACTCTCGTAATTGATGCATAATACCTGCCATCAAACCCTTTTTGGCAGCTTGCATTAAACAAATTCGGCCCAACGCCTGTATTAAGGGTAGTAACCCCTGGAGCAATCGAACTTTGAGTGGTAAGTGTAGCGGTAGCTGGATCCACACAAAAACTATCCAACGGAGATGTCGTGAATATATTTGGTACAGTAGTGAGCGTACGCATTGCTTTGAGCGTCTCAACTTGGCTCTCAGCGACCTTCAATGCTTCTATCCGTTCCTGGGCTGCTTGACCTGTCTTCAGGGAACGTTGAGTAGTGGCGTACGACATAGAGATAACGAGCCCTATGATGGCGAGTGCTATCATGACTTCGATAATCGTGTCTCCGGCGCTTATTCTTTGTGTTTTACTACCTATATACATACGAACCCGTCTCCTCCTGTAGTATCTACTTGTATTCGAGTACCGATCCCCTGTAGACCGCCCGCGATGACTATACCGCGAAACTTACGACCTACTGATCCACTGGGTGCATTTTGAAAACATAAAACAACAAGACTGAGAGGCGTAGGCCATGAACTGGCCGTAATAGACTGTAAAGAATCGTTGATTGTAGATACAGTTCCTGTGGCAGGTGAGACACCATTTGGGTTACTAGAAATATGCGAGTTGATTCTCTGCGTACCGGAGTTAAGATTACTCCCCGTAAATCCAGTACCGTTTGGACTTGTCGCTATCGATACCAGTGCCGCATCAGATAAGCGAGAGGCGCTATTTGTCCCAAAATGTATATCATATAGTTCTAAGCCCCATAGATACCGCTTTACAAGCATCAATGTAGGCGCAGCAACAGGTGACGCTGAAGAAATCAAGCCTGTCGTAGCAGCGCTAATATTTTTGACTCCAATAATCGGATATACATCGATACGGTCTTGTCTGAAATGCATAGTCTTGCCAAGAAAAATACAGTCGAGGTTAGCGCCTTGTTCATCACCCCCAGAGCCTATAACTGGCTCACCAGAGCTTACATCACAGTCTGTGTCGCCAAGGTTTGGGAAGTAGCCTGTTTCAGTATCATTTATTACATCTTGAATTACTGATTCAATATCACGAAGACTTTGGTTGAACTGGGTTTTGCTTTGCTCGCCAGAAAAAAGGGTTACAGCTGATACGAGCATAGCCGCAGAAACAGCCGTAACTATCATGGTCTCCAGGATAGTAAACCCACCCTCGTTATTAATCATGAGAGTATTATAACGCTTATTGTTAACAGGCGCCATACCCTGCCTGAGTGTACTTTTTATCGATGTTACTACGGAAACAGGTAGAATGTAGTCAAGAAATCGACCAACTTATCTCCAAACAGGTAAACCAGTGCAGTCGCGATGATCAGACTCGGTCCAAATGGCACCTGGGTCGTCATTTTTGTCTTTTTTCGTAGGAGGGAAGGCAGAATAAGGATTGTCCCGATCAATGAGCCGATAGATATTACCAGCAAACTCTTAAATGGAGATGCGAGCAAGATACCAAAAAAGAGGCCAAATTTTACATCTCCCCCACCGATGTATTTACCGGAAGAAATAGCATACAGAAAGTAGAATATAAGTGAGCCAACAGCTGCCCCAAGTAAAATACCTCTTAGTCTCGAGGAGTCATTAAAATAAAATACTTGTATAAGCTTAGAGCAAGTAGCAAGTCCAATTAGCGTAAATACTATCTTATCCGGCAGCAAATACCACTTTAGGTCAAAGATAATGAGCGAAACCATTAACGTTACCATAACGAGCCATATAGCGAATATAAATATCCCGAACCGCGTGAATCCGTACGGCCAAGCTAGATATGAAACAGCAAAAGCTATGCTCGTAACAAATTCGGTCAGTGGATAGGAGTAACCGAGCTTTTTCTTGCAGTATCTGCATTTACCAGAAGTACTCAACCAGCTGAACAGAGGTATGAGATCTTGCCATGTAAGTTGTTTGTGACAGTAGTCACATTCAGATCTTCCCTTCACCCAGTCACGTCCATCGTACATACGTAGTGTCATTGCGTAGGCAAAGCTACCAGCACACAGTCCAAATAACGATAAAAAAATAAGCGGTAATGTTTCCATTACCGCTTATGGTAGCACGTTTTAAGTGTTAGCTACTAAGACATCTAGATAAGTTACCGCCTGTGGAGTTTTCTACGTTGTAGAGCACAGCGAATGCACGGCTACCACCACCAACTTGACCAGTTGACCCATCAGGCTGACACCCAACACCCGTAGCTGTTATTGCAATATTAGCGGTGTTAGTATTTGCTGGTAAGGTTATTGCTGCGACAACCGCTACAGTAGTAAGCTGTCTTAGCTTAGCTGTATCAAGTCCACCATTAGCCTGAAGTAGCGCAAAGGTGTTACATGATGCAATCTGGCCATTTCGGTTATTAAGACACTCGTTTACCGACGCAGCCACGAGAGCAGCATCTGAACTTCGCTGATTGTTGCGAGAGTTACGTTGCAACGCTGGTACAGCGAGGAATAACGCCAACATGATTACACCCGCGATAGCAAGGACAATCATCACTTCGATAATCGTAAAGCCTAATTGGTTTCTCTTTGTAAATAGTTTCACTTTGCCCACCCCTTCTTAAAAATTGTATTTAGGTTATCTTATGAGGTCCATTGTAATACGCTTATGCTTAGAGTGCAATAGCCTATTTATAGATGTAGCACACGAATGTATGGCTACATCTTGCCTATTGGATTATATTTTTGCCAACTAAGCCATATATCGGTGTCAAAATAGCCGAAACTATAGTAATAGCAACGATACCGAGCGATATCATCAAAAATGGCTCTATGATCGTAGATATAGTCTTAACCTGCTGATCCACTTCCTTCTCAAAGTAATCAGCTGTTTTCTCCATCATTTTCTCTATTTGACCAGACTGCTCACCAATTCTGAGCATATTAGGTACAAGCTCTAAGAAGTTAGGATTATCCTGAAGTGAATCCGCTAGGCTTTTACCTCCCTTTACTTTTTCAATTGCACCCTTTATAGCACCACTAACATGGACGTTGTCCACCGCTTGGGCAGTGATTTCAAGCATGCTAAGTAGTGGAACGCCACTCGCAACAAGAGTAGTACCCGTACGAGCAAAACGGGCCATATATAGTTTCATAAATAGCGGCCCAATTGCCGGAAAGCGCATCTTGAGTCTATCAAAAAAGGCGGTTCCTGAGTCTGTTTTTGACCAGTTAATAAGCACAAAGGCTGTGATTATAGCAAGAATTAATGCGAGCCACCAGAAATCTATAAGAAAGTGCGATATAGCGAGAAGAGCGAGAGTAAGGGGTGGCAATTTAGCATTGCCAAAGCCCTTATATAATTCTTCTACCTGCGGCAATACACTCACGAGCATGAATGCAACAACCGCACCCATAACACACAGAACTACAATCGGATAAACGAGTGCTCCACGCACCTTTGAGATAACCTCTGCATCTTTTTCTTGCTGATAAGCTAGCCTTTCTAATGAGCCATCAAGCGTACCGGATATCTCTCCAGCCTCAATAAGTGATACAAAAATATTGTTAAAAATCTTTGGATGTTTTTTCATTGAAAGACCAAGAGCCGAACCTGCTTCTACGTCCGCAATTATCTGAGCAATAATATTTTTAAATGCCTTATTCTTAGTTTGTCCAAGTACTGTACGAAGTGATTGCACTAGCGGTAGACCGGCGTTAATTAGCGTAGAAAGCTGACGTGAAAATATTATTTTATCTTTAGTAGATACTCGATTGGCAAATTTACCAAGTAAACCCCCACCAGCCATATCCTTGGGTTTAATTTCTAGAGGCGCCAGACCTTGCTCGCCAATAAGTCTTGCTGCAGACGCCTCGCTATCTGCCTGTACTTCAGCTACTACTTTTTTGCCCGTGGAGGCATTTCTGGCAGTGTATTTAAAAGTAATTAAGCTCACGTTAGCTTCTCATCAATCTGTCGAGCTCTTCCGGATCGACTGCAAAGTTACGTGCCTCATCGTAGCTAATTGTACCTTGGTGGATCAAAATGACGAGCGTCTTGTCCATGGACTGCATACCATACTCCGCGCCTGTCTGGATTACAGCGTCAAGCTGGTGAGTCTTTCCTTCACGAATGATGTTACGAACAGCAGGTGTTGCGACAAGTATCTCAGCCGCAGCAATTCGCCCACCACCGATAGTCGGTACTAAGCGCTGTGAACAAATTGCCATCAAAATATTACTAAGCTGTGAGCGAATCTGTGGCTGTTGATGAGCAGGAAAAACGTCGATCATACGATCAATGCTCTGTGCAGCAGAGTTTGTGTGTAGGGTAGCGAAGACAAGGTGGCCGGTTTCTGCAATCGTAATCGCAGCAGCAATGGTCTCAAGGTCTCGCATCTCACCGATGAGCATAACATCTGGATCTTGACGGAGCGCAGATCGTAGTGCCGCAGAGAAGGAGAATGTATCATAGTGTACTTCACGCTGGACGATGACTGATTTCTGACTCTTGTGTGTAAACTCAATAGGATCCTCTACAGTGATAATATGTGTTGCACGCTCATGATTGATCTTGTGTATTAGCGCCGCAAGAGACGTAGACTTGCCAGAACCAGTTGGGCCCGTCACCAGTACAAGACCTCTTGGGTAATCGGCAAACTTTGCAACGATTGGAGGTAAGCCGAGTTGCTCGATTGTCATCATCTCATTAGGGATTAGACGTAATGCAGCTGCCAAATTACCCCGTTCGTGGAATGCATTAACACGGAAACGCCCGAGGTCACCAAACGCAAATGAGAAGTCAAACTCTTTGTCTTTGAGCAGAATCGCCTTTTGGTCTTCATCAAGGATCGCATAGATAAGACTTTCAATCGCTTCTTCGTTCAGTGGCTCTGTACCACTGACGGCTTTAAGCGCACCGTCAACACGGAGCATAGGAGGCAATGAAACCTGAAGATGCAGGTCAGATGCCTTTTGCTTAATGACTTCTTCGAGTAGTACTTCTATTCTTACTTGTCCTGCTGCCACAATTCCACCCCTAGCTTTAATTTCATTATTCGCTTACGTCTCCACCAGATGCTACACGATTAACTTCTGAAAGTGTCGTGAGGCCTGTTAGTGCCTTGAAGTATCCATCCTGTCTCATTGTCAGCATCCCCTGCTCTTGCGCTACCCTCTGTATCTCTGAGCTCGTGGATCGTGCAATGATTAGATTTTGAATTTCTTCAGTGACATTAAAGACCTCGTAGAGTCCTGCTCGCCCCTTATAACCACCCGGAGCTTCAGGCTTGTCCCTACCTTGGTACAAAGTATAAGCGCTTTGCCCCACTATAGGCAAGTTATCGAAGCCCAAATCATCACATATTGCCTGATAAGACTCTTTATCCCTAGGGAGTAGTGAGCCTATCGTTGAGGTTATTGCCGACACGTCAGTCAGCGTAGCTGCCACCGGCTCTGGTTCGACAATCTTTCTCACGAGTCTCTGGCCAATGATCGTACGTACCGTAGAGGCGATCAAAAATGGCTCAATACCCATGTCGAGCAAACGGGGCAATATACCGGCTGCTGAGTTTGTGTGAAGCGTCGAAAATACAAGGTGGCCAGTTAGGGCAGCCTGGACAGCTAGCTGAGCAGTTTCTTTATCGCGAATTTCTCCGACCATAATGACATTAGGATCTTGACGCAGAATTGAACGTAGTCCTGATGCAAATGTTAGGCCCACCTCTGCATTAACCTGAATTTGATTTATACCGTCCATTTTATACTCGACTGGGTCCTCAAGAGTGACAATGTTTATCTCTTCACTTTTAATCTCTTGTATCAGCGCATAAAGTGAAGTTGATTTACCGGAACCGGTAGGTCCTGAGGTCAAGATCATGCCATTGGAGTTTTTGATACCTTCACGGATAGTCCGAAGGGCTCTACCTTTATAACCCATGTCTTCGAGTTTCAAAGATGTGCCAGATTTATCCAGGAGACGGATAACGACCTGCTCGCCCCATACAACAGGTGATATCGCAATACGGAGGTCGATGGCTTTGTCGGCTACGCGAATCGTAAACTGACCGTCCTGCGGAACACGGTGTTCATCTATTTTGAGGTTCGATAAGATCTTTATGCGCGAGACTAGTGGTGCTTCGGTACTTTTTGGCAGCTTCATGATCTCTCGGAGTACACCATCGATTCGACAGCGGATCTTCAACTCTTTCTCCATCGGCTCAATATGGATATCCGAAGCTCGATTTTTACCTGCGTACTCGAGAATTGCCGAGAGCGCCTTACTAATCGGAGAATCCTGCACGATAGTCTTAATATTCTTGTCGTCTACATGAGCAGTTACGGCGTCATTTGCGATCTGCTCATCAGTTGCGGTCAACGCACCAGTAATTTCTTCGTCGAGATCTGTTTGGTATTGTTTGAGGACATGGCGGATACCAGACTCGCTGGCCAGATATACTTTTAGTGGCCTACCGATTTTATTAGACAGAAAGTCTACTGCCTGGACATTGTCAGCATCGAGCATTGCGACAACGAGCCTGTTTTGCATCTCTCCCAACGGAGCGGCCATATAGCGCTCAGCGACTTCCTGAGGAAGTAGCGCCAATGTTTTAGGGTTTACCTTGGCGTCAGATAGATCAACATATGGTACCTTTGTGACGTTTGCGAGGCTTTTCGTGAGGTCTTCTTCGCTGATATGTCCATCCGCAACCAGCAAGGCCATGATAGGCTCACCAGTTTTTTCGGCTTTTTTATGGATGTCTTCCAGTGTAGCGTGATTTATTACATCTCTCGCTACAAGATCATCTTCAACAAGCTTTTGGGTGTTACCCATCAACACACTCATAGCGTTATTATAGCGGTTATCCTTAATGCTCGCTAGCGATATATATGACTAGCTATTAAACTTATTGGCCAAGAGGTTTTTGGTTGTTGTTTTCTTCTACGGTAATGTCTTTTGTTGGGTTGAGAGGCAAAAGCAATGGATTTTGTGCGCTGGGTAAGTAATATGGCTTATCTTCGTAGTTAAATTCTGCAGAGACCGGATCTACGAGCTCGACTTTCGTAACCTGACTTCCTGATTTACCAAAAAGCAAATTACTGCCGAAGTATGCGATTAAGACAGATATACCGATTAATAAAATAAGGGCTGGAATATCTTTTGATTTCATCACCTAACCTCCTTGAATCTTACGTCAAGATTTTTAGCAGGCTGATAGTAAGTCTTCGCTGTTACGATTATTTTTGCATCTGCAGCACTACCTGACAACTCTACATTCAATACATGGATAGGTCGTATGGAGCGCTCGAGATCAATTGTCAGATTCTTTACCTTGTCGTATGGGCCACTCACAGTAATTGTGAACGGCATTTCAACTGGTTGGGGGTTCGGAGTATTGCTATCAACTTCTTCAATTTCCTTATCAATACCGGTAATTTCGTCGATAGTATACCCACCCTCAGTCAATATTTTCTCAAGGGATGTAGCCAGTGCTGGAAAATCGTATTCAGGCGGTAGAGAGTCGAGTACAATTTTGCTGTTTTTCTCCGGAGTTCCTAGCAGTGACTCTGGTGTCTCTTCGAATGCTTTAAAGGAAGTGATTAACTTACCCACTGCATCGTCATTCGCTATCAAAGTTTTCTCTGCTACCTTCTTTTCACGAATAACATTGGATCGATGCCTAGAAAGCTGGTACATAGATCTTACAGAAACTATAGAGAATACGAGCAACATCGCACCGATCGTGATAGCAGCAAACATACTTCGATTTGCCTTAGCGATGAGTACGCGTTTTTGGGATAGGTTTTCTAACATTAGTTGGACTCCTCGTCAGCATCTGGGTTGGCTGGTACTTCTGTATCTATCCTTAAAATAGGTCGTCCAAGCTCTGACCTTGTTGTTATGAGTCCTTTTGGCACAACAAGC
>JAYSUL010000017.1:0-5325 GCA_043719125.1 Candidatus Saccharimonadota bacterium
TAAAGTCAAGAAACTTGTTGGTGGTGGTACGATGTTTATCGTTAATCAAACCGTACCAAGGGCGTTGAAGGTACTAGGTTATTCTGAACAGCAGGTCAAAGATATTGTTGATTACATTGATGTTGAGAAGACAATTATTGGTGCACCGCACCTCAGCCGCGATCACTACGATGTGTTTGCTTGCTCCATGGGAGATAACTCAATTCATTACATGGGCCACGTCAAAATGATGGCAGCTACTCAACCATTCTTGTCTGGTGCGATCAGCAAAACTGTGAATATGCCAGAGACGGCAACTGTCGAAGAGATCGAACAACTACACATCGAAGCATGGAAAATGGGCATCAAGGCTATCGCTATATACCGAGATAACTGTAAGGTAGCCCAGCCATTATCGATGGCAAAAAAGGCTGGATCAGAAGAGCCTGAGAAAAAGGAAGTAGCCGCTGCTACTCAACCAGAAAACTTCATCGTTAAAGGTGCAGTCAAGCGTGAGCTACCAAAAAAACGCAGTAGTGTTACCTATGAATTTAAGGTTGCTGATCTAAAGGGATTCTTTACTGTAGGTGAGTACGAAGATGGCACTCCTGGTGAGCTGTTTATTACCATCAGCAAGCAAGGCTCGACGCTTTCAGGACTTATGGATTCATTTGCCCGTTCGGTAAGTCATGGGCTCAAATATGGAGTACCACTCAAGAGCTATGCTAGGTCGCTGATGGGGACAAGCTTCGCACCTGCGGGGATTACAGACGATAAACAAATCAGGACTGCGAGCTCGATTACGGATTATATATTTAGACGACTCGCAATGGACTATCTGTCCTTTGACGATAGACTCGAGCTTGGGCTTGCATCACTCGATGATATGCTAGCTGATCAGGTAACATTGCCTGTTGATGTTGCAGCCAGCACCGTTTCGGTTGCACCCGAGAAAGTAGTCGTACAGCAGAACCTGGTACCGACTATTGAGCAGAAGATAGAACCGTCGAAGGTAATCGACTCAAATGCACCGCTTTGCTTTAGCTGTGGCAATCAAACGCAGAGATCGGGTTCTTGCTACGTCTGCCAAGTCTGCGGCTCGACCAGTGGATGTAGTTGACCCGAGACACATACAGAGCGAACTGCGTTGTTGAGATGCTCATCGCCATCTCTCATCGTACCAAACGTACGACTCGGTCTGTCGACGCACATCTCGCCTCGCATTTCATCTCCGTATGTGTCTCTAGACGGTGATATCACACAGCTGCTTAAATCGCCAAAATGACAAAAAACCCTTATACTTATATGTATGAGGGTTTTTTGTCTATATCGGCCAAATAGTGAAACTGAGCGTTCGGTGATTGAGCTCAACAACGAGCTCAAACGGCGCATGAACGTTGAGCTGGAATTAATCAGCATGGACACTGTTGAAGGCGATCATCTAGCGCAGGTATACCAGGTTATGCAGTTTCCGGCTGTGATGGCACTTGATAGTAGGGGGATTGTTCAAAAATCCTGGACAGATGGTAGTTTGCCTCTTATAAATGAGCTCTCGTACTATCTGCAACTGGCATAAGATTCTTGCGTAGTATGTAAAACTAGCGTATTGTAAGAAGTAACAACTAGGGAGATGTGAAGTAGTGGCTATCCACCACGAAAATCGCACTGGGAAGAGCCATTCAAGGTGTAGAATCCAGCGGTAGAGACGCTCGTCAGTCGTCGTAAGTAAGTAACCATTCGTGGTAGCTAGATGGTACCTTCGGCAAACCAACCGGATCTAGCAAATAAACGAGTGGTTTTTATATTTGAAAAAGGAGATTATAGTGAAATTCACAAAAGGTAGAAGGCCAGCAATAGTGTATGAAAACGCGCTAGTGCAATATTGGAAAGAAAACAAAACCTTTGAAAAGTCAGTTGAGATGCGACCGGCTACTAATAGCTATGTATTCTATGATGGCCCACCGTTTCTAACCGGTACTCCTCATCATGGTCACCTCCTAGGCTCAATCGTCAAAGACGTTACTGGGCGCTATTGGACTATGAAAGGTAAGCGTGTGGAGCGGGTGTGGGGATGGGACTGTCATGGGCTACCCGCTGAAGTATATACGGAGAAAAAACTTGGCATCAAAGACAAGCGAGAGATTGGCACGACTATAAGCCTTAGAGATTACATTGAAGCTGTACGTGACAATATGGTCCAGACGAGTACTCTCTGGGAGGACACAATTGATCGTATCGGTCGCTGGGTAGATTTCCAGGGCGCCTATAAGACTATGGATAAAGAATATATGGAGTCGGTATGGTGGGCATTTAAGACTCTTTACGAAAAAGGCAAGATATACGAGGGTGAAAAAGTGCTTTTATACTGTACTCATGATGCAACGCCGATATCAAAGGCAGAAGTTGCGATGGATAACTCCTACCAAGAAGTAACTGACCCATCTGTGTATGTAAAGTTCAGGCTTAAAAATGATACTAGATTTGTATTGGCTTGGACTACTACACCATGGACGCTCAATGCCAACACGGCCATTGTTGTCGGTAAAGATATTGAGTACGTAGAGGTGGAGCTTGATGGGGATGTGATGATTGTTGCTGAGAAGTTAGTAGCTAAGGTGTTTACTGATGAAAAACATAAACCACTGGACTATAAAGTACTAAAAAAACTAAATGGATCTGAGTTGGTTGGCTTGTCGTATGAGCCGTTGTTTATTGATCGTGGTACAAATGCTCATAAAATTTGGCATGCAGATTTTGTATCTGATGAAGATGGCACGGGCATCGCTCACCAAGCACCAGGCTATGGTGAAGATGATTATGTTTTTGCGAAGAAAAATAAAATACCATTCATACTCGATACAGACGACGAGGGCTTCTATACAGAAGGCCCCTGGAAGGGCATGCAGATCTGGGAGCACAACAAACAGATTGCAAAAGATTTAAAAGAGCAGGGCGTAGTCTGGAAGATTGACTATATCAAGCATGAATACCCGCATTGTCACCGCTGTCATACAAAGCTACAGTATCGTGCGCACCCAAGTTGGTTTATGGATATTGATAGCCAGAAAACTGAAATGTTAGAAGAAAATGGTGGTATTAGTTGGTTCCCTGAGCATATAAAGGAAGGTAGATTTGAGAATACCGTCAAAAGTGCACCTGACTGGAACTTGAGCCGTGATCGATTTTGGGCTACCGCCATGCCAGTCTGGAAGGCAATTGATAAAGCAGGTAAAGAACATATCAAAGTTGTAGGGTCATATGCTGAGCTTAAGGAGCTGAGTGGAGTAGAGCTTGATGACTACCATCGTCCGTATGTCGATGACGTGGTTTTTAGCATCGATGGTTTAGAATATAGGCGCATCGATAAAGTACTAGACTGCTGGTTTGAGTCGGGCTCAATGCCATTTGCACAGTTCCACTACCCATTCGAAAATGTAGAGAAGTTCGAGCAGAATTTCCCGGGTGATTTTATAACTGAGTATGTCGGCCAAGTACGTGCTTGGTTCTACTACCTACATGCAGTAAGTATCGGGTTATTTGGTAAACGTGCCTTCAAAAATGTAATTGTTACAGGTACGGTTGCAGGTAATGATGGGCGCAAGATGAGTAAGAATCTTGGCAATTATACTGACCCTAACGAGCTCATTGATCAATATTCGGCAGATTCACTACGTATGCTACTGCTTAGTTCGCCTTTACTTAACGGCGAAGACTTTGCACTGCTGGATAAAGACGTAGCAGATATAGCCCGCAAATTATCGATGGTGTGGAACGTTTATGATTTCTTTGCGATGTACGCTGAAGTAGACGGCTGGAACTCGCCGGATACCGTGATAGATCCTAGCGAGTCCATTAGTAACCCGTTGGATGTATGGATTGTTTCGCGTCTCCATGAGCTCAGTGCAGAGATCGAAAAACAGATGGATATTTATGATATCCCTAATGCCGTAAAGCCGATTTTGCCGTTTGTCGATGATCTATCTAACTGGTATGTACGTCGTAGTAGACGGCGTTTCTGGAAGGCCGGTGATAATACTGACAAAAACAATGCATACACAACATTGCACTACGTGCTCGTGAGTTTGTCACATGTGCTAGCGCCATTCACTCCTTTCTTGAGCGAGGAGCTCTACATTAGCCTAACCGGTGGCGAGTCTGTGCACCTTAATGACTGGCAAGCGTCTGGTCATGTTGACGAGCTATCGTTGACCGCAATGGCCAGAACTCGTCAATTTATTGAGGAAGGCTTAGGGCTCCGTATGCGTAAAGGTGAGGGCGAAAACTCCATAAAGGTAAGACAGCCACTAACTCAAATGACCTATCATGGAGATAAGCTTCCCGAAGATCTTGAGTCGATCATCTGCGAAGAGGTTAATGTTAAACAAGTTCTAAACACGCCTATGAGTGGCGATCAGGTTACCTTGGATAAGACTATTACTCCAGAACTTCACCGTGAAGGGCTTGTCAGAGAAGTAATTAGGGCTGTACAGTCAGCACGAAAGGTAGCTGGTCTTGAGATCGATGATCGCATTATATTGGCGCTCGGTGCAGATGGTGAGCTAGCGGAAGCTATAGCTTCATATAGTGGCCTGATCGAAGAGGAAACACTTGTAGTAGGCAACATCAAACCCGCACTTACTGACACAATGCATGACGAGATGGTCGCCGTTGAGGGCCAAGATCTTCGTGTGATGCTCATCAAGGCGTGATGTCCATCCAGAGTCTTTACAAACAGGGGTAGTTTTGGTATAGTTAATCGAATCGAAATAGTAAATTTAAGGAATCAGATGAAAAAAGCAGTAATACAGAGTGGAAACAAGCAGTATCTCGTCACCGAAGGTATGGAGCTTGACGTATTTCACGTCGAAGATGAAAAAAGTATGACCTTCGAGCCCCTTATGGTTATAGACGGTGATACGATCAGCGTAGGCGCACCTACAGTAGCCGGTGCGAAGGTAACTGCAGAAGTGACAGAGTCACTCGTAAAGGGCGACAAAGTTACTGCAATACGCTACAAAGCAAAAAAGCGTGTCAAAAAAGTTCGTGGTCATCGTCAGCAGTTCACGACTATCAAGATTACGAAAATCGCTTAAATACGATCACTCAATCTGTGGAAAACTCCTATACAATCCTGTGTAGGAGTTTTTTAGTATATTTACTATTCTGGGCGGCAATAACAGATTGGGCTGTAATAATATGTATACATATTTACAACGTATATGATTTCCTGTAGTTTTTATAATCACTCTCTCACCCCTGTTCCCCCCGAGCAAATAATGTAGCCAAAATAGCGTGTTTTGTGCCTTTGTTGTATTGCTGTAGTACCACTAGTGGGAGTAAACTGTA
>JAYSUL010000018.1:0-5270 GCA_043719125.1 Candidatus Saccharimonadota bacterium
TACTTTGCGCTAAGTGAACAAAAAGAGAAAGAAAACGTCGTTAGTGCAATTGATCTCACTGCTCTAAAAAAAGATGAATTTATTAAGTGGAATAGCGAGCAGGACAAAAAGGAAGCGGAGTTTGCCAACTCACTTGGAGTACTCGTAGAGCTAGACAAGCCAGATCCAACTCCTCCACCTGTCACATCACCACCAGCATCAGTAAAGAGTGCTATTACCCTCAGTAGCTCAATATCAGAGTACTCTGCCAACTTCAGCTGGAAGGTCACAGGTGTAGATGCGTCACAAGGCTTTAAGCTTGTAAAAAGCAAAACAAGCCAGACACCGACATACCCGGATAACACCGCAGCATATGTAGAGGCTGGTAAGACGAGTTACAGTTTGTACCTTGGTGATGGCAAAACGTACTACTTTCGGATCTGTGCCTATCGAGGAAGTTCATGTGAATCGTATAGCAACACAGTAACAGTCACGACACCGCTCAAAGAAGTAGAAAAACCAACCTCAGGTTCGGTAAATTTATCTATTACTGGTAGTGTTGCTAGTTGGACTTACGATGGGACTGCGCCGCATGGCTTCAAATTGGTAATATCGCAAGCTCCAGGCGTTCCATCATATGGGAGTGCGTTTAAGACCAATTTTACGGGTAGCCCTCATACCATTAACTATCTTGATCCCGGGACATACAATGTTCGAGTATGTAAATATACCGCATCTGATTATGAGGGCGGATGCATGAACTACTCGAACCAAGTCGAACACATAGTGCCCTGATTAGTGTCAGTTAAGTTCGCGGAATAGTTCTAAGAAAGTACTTACGAGCGGATCGTCTGAAGGTAATAGTTTTGCGAGTTGATCAGTTTTCATCTGGTCCTGGACGGCATAATGGAAAATATTTTTGTTTGGGTACTCAAAAGGTATCACACCGGATGCACCAACGATATTGCCTCGTAGATTCGCGATAACTTTTACAAAACCTACAGAGTCAGTGTTTGGACTTAGAATCTTTACTACAGATCTTTTGTAGCCTATATGACTCGCCGTAAAGTCCTGTTCTAATATACCTGCACTAAAATAATCTAGACCGTTGCAGTGAGCGGTATGAAACGCAGTATCAATAGACTTGGTTCTTTTGCCTAGAATTCTGTTAGCAAGTAGTTCAGCATCATATAAACTTCCGGATAATCTACCCTCGTCTATGAAGAGGGTATTACGTGCTAATTTATTTGCGTGTTCTGGCTCGTAGGATACCGTGTGGTTATCGAGTCCTATGTCTGAAAATAGAGTTTCGTATGGTTCTATAAACAGGTCGTCACAAGCATACTTTCTTGCCTTGCCTGTCTGAGTCGTCAGTATGTATGTCATACCTCCTTTGGTGAGGGAAGCGATTGGCAAACAGCCAAAACCGACACGTACCTTTAGTTTCTTAAGCCTGCTGAGCATCTTATCCTGGACAGCAGAGTCATAATCAGGAAGTATAGTGCCGATCGGTGATACTAGATCAACAGATGAGCCACTGAGTGCGTAGTGAATCACTGTTTCTAGAGCTTTCTCGCCGTAGCCGATAACCACGACATTCTTTGACTTCTGTAGTGTAGTTTCTGGCTGTATCATTGTGTACTTTGTACTGTCTAACCCTTTTATTTTTGGTGCTGTATTCCGTGTAGGAGTGGAAATGAGAAATTTTTTTGCCGCCATGCGTTCACCCTCGTGCACAATGACTCCCTTGTCAACAAAATGGACCTTTTCACTTTCTGCGATATGCGCCAGGGATACCCCAGCATGCTTGAGTATTTGTAGAATCGCAGAAATGAGAGCACTATCTCCGAGTAGTATGATGTCAGTTTGTTTCTTGGCTCGTAAGTTCACCGGAACATCCTTAAGATAAAGTGCGATGGTGCATATAGATGTATGCAGCAACATGATTATATTCGCGGAGGTGATGAGATGCATGAGACCTAATGTCACGAGCAGTAATATGTGTTTTCTTCTCCAGCCACCTTTTTAGAACAATTACGATCTCTCCAGCTATAATCTCAGCCTGCTTTTCTGGCTCGTTCGCCACCCGTAAACTTAAGAATATACTAGCGTATAGTTTTCGCTCATCGAACTTTTGGTCCGTACCATCTCTTTTGACAACGAGTCCATGGCTCATACTAGTTTTAGCCCTCCTGCGAGCAGCACCATAACAAGCCACCCGAGCAGTACATAAAGGAGTCCAATTGAGAGTCTCATCGTGTGCTTCGTTTGCTCTTTCCAGGACAAAAGGTTATGGGGGTTTGCGCCAGTTGCTGCAAGGGTAGCGATAAAAAGTATCGGTAGTACGTACCAGAATGCCCAAATTACCGATAGATATAGACTGCCATTCGCCAGTAGGGTGGCAATCAGTGCAGACAATACTAGTAATATTGCGGTGTAGTGTGAGAGCTTCAGCGCAGTATACATACCTAGCAACAGGCCGCGAGTATGCGAGTGATGTTTTTTGGTCCATGTATGGATTTTCTTTTCACTTTTTGCTGACAGGGTAAAGCTCAGCCCGGTACCGTACCAAAAGAAATCCTTTATTTCGAGTAGTCCAAATACACATATTAGAAAGGCCACTACAAGTGCGATATAGCCAACAATAGTAATTGGTAACATGGTGAAAACTATGAGTAGAGCAGTACCGATCGACGCATACGCGAGAAATACTCCAATACCAAACAGCATCGTATGGAGCCCAACATGTTTTGGATTTTTGCCTTTACCAATGAGGCTTGAAATTGACATGATAAGAACGGACATAGTACATGGGTTAACTGACGCAATTAATGCGCTAAATACGAGTAGAGCTAGCAATGAGTTCATGGTGTTGCCTCCAGTTTCATGGTAGAAACTTTTGAAATGTCAGGATAGCCTTGGCATGTTAACTCAGTATCGGTCATGGGGTCTCCATAAACAATTACAAGGCAGTCTTGCTCGTCCGTCGGTCGGGTAGAGATAATATACTGCTCAGGGAATTCTAGTATGCGCTGTTTGGAGAATAGCTTCGAATTGGGGTTAAACTCGTACACAAATACGCTTACTTTTGAAGGAGTTGTTTCGCATGGTTCACCACTCCTAAGCTCGAGGTACTTTTCTCCTATTGGGTTTGTTTTGACGAATTTTGTGAGAGTTGCTTGATTTACTGCGGTTGATGCGGTCTGATCGTTGTACGGTATGGCTAGAACATTCGAACTAATACTTCCGCCAGTAGCCCTAAAGAAACTACCGAGCGAGCCGTCAGTGCTTGGCTCTGTGCTGTATCCGAGATATTCAAGTGTGCCGTTCGGATATACCTTATGCCTTGAGTCGCCTGTACTACCCGTAAACAATGATGAGTCGGGTCGAATGGAAAGCTCCTGTCCGCACACAAAAATACTCATTTTGCCTGTTTTTTTAGTAAGGCCTCCTTCAGCGGATCGGTTTATTAGCTGAAGGTTGATTAGTAGTAGTGTAGCCGTTACAGACAAAACAATTCCTGATATTACCCCAAAGAAGGCTCTCTTTGTAAACTTAAAACGATGGTGCAGTCCACTTGCGATCAGAAGTATAAAGAGTATGCATACCACTCCACCCAAATATACCCTCACCGAATATTGTGAGAGACTACTTGATAGAGACCCTACAGAAGAAACCCAGCTCATCGCCACCTCTTATTCATAAGCACTATAGTATCAAGAAAACTACAAAATATCATCTCAATATACTTTAGCATTGAAACTATATTGACAAATAACAAAGCTTATGCTAGTATATGATTACTGTCATGACAAAACAAAAACTCTAAAAAACTAGAAACTTTAGAGACAAAATATCTCTGAAAGGGGATTAGCACTACAAAAAGAAAGCCTCCTTTATGCGTCGGTTTTCGATAAAATCGAAAGGAGTCAAACATGCAAATGGACTATGAGCAGTTATCTGCAAATAGTGTGCTTGTGCAGTTGTATGACAAGGTCTTTATAGCCTAGAATATAGCTGTAATAGACGGTCAGTCATAAAAATACCTCGAATTATCGAGGTATTTTTATTTGAAAATCATATGGTAACGGCGACAAGAATTGAACTTGTGACCTTAGGCTTATGAGTCCTACGCTCTAACCAACTGAGCTACGCCGTCATATGTTTCCATATAATGAACTATTTCAACTCAACGATTCTAGCATACTTCGTATCTGTTTTCTATGGCGAATAGGTTACTATTATGTCCATGTATGAAGTGAAAAAAAGTTATATTGTTGCCGTATCGGGTGGAATCGACTCTACCGTACTACTTGATATGCTTGTACACCGTGATCCACTGTTGGGGTTAAAACTTCACGAAGATGTAGAGTTTATTGTAGTTCATGTAGATCATGGTATCCGTGGATCTAACTCCGGTAAAGACAGGGAATTTGTACAAAAACTTGCGGGGTCATACGGGCTGCCATTTGAGTACACAGAGCTAAAACTTGGGCCCGATGCTAGTGAGGAAGTGGCACGCAATGCACGGTATGAGTTCCTCGATTCTGTTATGGAAAAGTACAGTGCAGACGGCATCCTGATCGCGCATCATAGTGGCGATGTAATTGAAACAGCAATCATCAATCACATAAGGGGTTCTGGCCGGAGGGGCTACACAGCTCTGTCATCAAAAAATAACAGAATTCGGCCAATCCTTCATATGACCAAGGACCAGCTCAAGGAATACGCGGAAGTGCACCATGTTGCGTGGGTTGAAGATTCGACTAATGACGACCCCAAATACCTTCGAAATAGGATTCGTAATTCTCTCAGTAAAATAGAAAACAAGGAACTAATAGATAAATTTGCGAGTCAGTTGCAAAATCTAAAAGTTAAAAATGATCTGGTAGACAACGAAATTGCGAACATATTGCAATATAAAATGAAAGGTAAACTGATCCTTTCTAGATCGTGGTTTGTTAAACTTCCTCACGATATTGCATGCGAGCTAATCTATGCAGTTTTGCAAAGGCTTGGTATATCTAATATAAATAGGCAATTAGTAGAGAGGCTCACGGTAGCGCTAAAAGTGGCTAGACCAGGCACTAAGCTTGATGTAGATAAGGGCATTGTAGGTTTAATTACAAAGAGGTCGCTACGTTTTATAGATAGGCATACTCTGAAGAGTCTATAAGGTATAATACTTTCCATATGAAAAACGACTTATTGAAACAACCGTCCGGGAAAAATAAACTATTTAAAAATCTAGGGTTTGCGCTGATCATTGTCAGTATTTTAGCTATCGGCCT
>JAYSUL010000019.1:0-4824 GCA_043719125.1 Candidatus Saccharimonadota bacterium
GAAAAATCGAACGTGGAAGAGGAGTGAGTCGTCCCACCTGGAAGCTACCTTCACCTTTACGCGTAACTTCACTAGATAGTGTATTTTGGGCAGACTCACGTACGGCATTCGTAAGCTCATTTGGCTTAGGAGCACTAACTATCCCTGCATCGATGAGGTCTTGACGGTCACTGCGAGGCTGCGGATTCGATGGGTGGCGAGCGTTAGATCCGCCCAAGTCGACAGGAAATAAGTAGGTGACGTTACCTACGGTTTCGTGTCTAGTGGCTAATCTAGTAATCATTGGAACTATATTATACCACTTTGTAATGCGCTATGTAAAGTTCTTGAGCCAATCAAGTACTGGCTGAGTATCTCTGGCTTTCCAGTCGGCTTGCCACTGGATCGTTTCTTTGCCTTGTTCAAAAGCACGCTGACTACCGACAAGGTTTGCGGAGCCAAAAAAGTCAGTATATGACTGCAGGTGTTCTTTTGTGGCAAAGCCCCGAGAGCAGAATCTAAGGTAGTAATCTAGTTCTTTTTCTCGGCCGAAGTTATCAATCACCCAATTCCAGTGGGTCCGTACCCAGTCCCAGGCTAGTTGCTTGTTATGGCGATTACTGAGACCGTACGCAATCCAATACATCGAATCCTGTAGCTTTACGTCTTCTGAGGTTATGTAGCCGAGTGAGCGATTGAATAGTATTTCGTCCTTAAAGCTTGCAAGGGCGATTGCGAGCGACGTGCGTTCGCCGGGGATTGTGTTGAGCTGATACCACCTGAATAATTTCTCGTAGGTCCTGACGTCACCTTTTTCACGTACCGCTGTTTGGTAGGCAATACTCCTCGCATCTGGTCTGATATTTTCTGGACTATCTGCGTCCAAAAACTGCTTTATAGCCCATGCAACCACTTCTTGATTATTGGCGTAAGACGCTGAAGACAGAATGGTTGGGCGGAGTAGCTCATCGTCTATAGATTCGGCTTCTTTGGGCTCGATCCCCAGACGTTCAAGACTTGGACCAATGAACTTGGCGATTGCTAGCTTCTGTAAGTCAAAGGTATCGCTTAAGATATTACGGCAATCAGCAAATTCTCCAAGAGCAGTTGTTATGAGGGCTTCGTTTGTCGAATAACGAGCCTTTAGTAGCAAGTCGAGTACATCGACCGTCGAGTGATAGCCTGCCTTGGCTGCTTCAGATGCATCGTTGATCAGTCCAAGCGCATCAACAGGTGCCGTAGTGCCTGATTCTAAAGATTGTTCTAGCTCAACTTTGAGCGATCCGCTATAGATCGTGCGGTAAAAGCCAGACTGCCCACTGTTTAGCTTTGTGTTGCTGCTGATTTCCATTGATTTAGCCGTTAGGATTTCTGTATCATCCGTTGATCTCATGAGCGGTATCGGCCATATAGTTTGATCTATAGCTATGTCTTTACTTGACTGGCTCAAAAAGAATCTTTCCTGCGATAGTACCGTTTTATTGGCCGTTGAATCAACAGTCACGATAGGAAAACCGGGCTTTTCCGTCCAGCATGACATAAAATCAGCTACGTCTTTGCCGGAAGCTGTCGACCACGCGTCCCAGAGATCTTTTGTCTCGGCATTTGAGTAGGCGTGCGTCTTTAGATAGTTTTGAAGACCCAGACGAAAGGCGTCTTTACCGATATAGCGGTAAAGTAAGTTGATCACCGAACAGCCTTTATCGTAGCTGATGCTATCAAAGGCACTAGAAATTTCACTAGGGTTGTCTATATTTACTACTATCGGATGTGTATTTTTGAGCGCATCAGCTCGTAGTCCAATCATTAGATCGCCTGTTGCAAAGTGCTCCCACACATTCCACTCTGGGTAGAGCTCATCGCGCACTAAATATGGCACCCAGGAAGCAAAACCTTCGTTGAGCCATAGATCATTCCACCATCTCATCGTTACTAAATTACCAAACCATTGATGGGCAAGCTCATGAATAACTACTTCTGCTACATACTGTTTGTCTGATAAGTCAGAAAGTTTTGGATCGAATAGCAGTGCTGATTCTCGGAAAGTAACACAGCCCCAGTTTTCCATACCACCTGCAGCAAAGTCTGGTAGCGCAATTTGGTCGAATTTTTCTAGTGGATATGGAACGTTGAAATAGTCATCGAGGAAATCAATAGCCCTACAAGCAACATCAACAGAGTAGGCTAGCTTGCCAGCATGTACTGGTGTTGCGTAAGTTCTGACTGTTACTCCATGCGTAGAAGTAGACTCTTCATATATCAGCTCACCACTTACCCAAGCTAGTAGGTAGGTACTCATGATGGGAGTTGATGAGAATGTGACTGTCTTTCTGTTGCCGGCTACATGCTCGGCCTGGATAGGCATATTAGATACGGTCACATCTTCCTTGCCCGTGGTGAGGTTGAGCAAAAAAGTAGCCTTTGCCTCAGGCTCATCCACGCAAGGGAAAACTTCGCGTGCGTGATGGCTTTCAAACTGAGTGGCAAGGAGTCTTTTCTCTACACCCTCGTGTGTAAAGAAGCATGGGTACAGCCCGTGCATTTGTTTGGTAATCGTTGAAGAGAAAGAGATTGTCACAGTGATATCGCCCAGTGCTAGATCAGCTGAATCGATTATCAATTCCTGCGCCTCATTATCCGTAGTATATGTATGCTCGACGTTGTCGACTGTCACTGATGAGATTGAAAGATCGCTGGAATGTAGTATAAGCGGTAGTTTTTGGAGTGTGCCCTGGATCGCAACGCTTCCTGAAAATGTTAGTTCCTCGGAGTTTTGGTCTATGTTCAGCTCATAGGAGTCGGGTCTAAAATACTCGACGAGCCGTTTAGCGGGTTGTTGCATACATTCTAGGGTAAAGGGTTACGGGCAAGTGGTCAAGCTATGGGTAGCCTATTGGTAATGATTACTAGCTTGGTGTATAATGGATACATCAGCACCGGACCGTAAGGTTCGGGTTTTTTATGAGAACATACCACCACTAGGCGCTGTACCACTGGAGTAAGTAAGTAAATCAAAGGACAAAATAATGATCGAAGAACTAGATATCAAACAATTAGCAGCAGCAATCACACTGATTGCTGAAGAAAAAAACCTTCCCGAAGCAACCGTTCAGGATGTGATCCAGCAGGCTCTAGCGGCTGCATGGCGCCGTGACTATGGCGATCGAGATATGGATGTAAGGAGCGAATTAAACATCGGTAGCGGTGATCTCAAAGTATTTGTACGCAAAACTATCGTTGAGGAAGTAGAAAACGATGTCTATCAAATTAGCCTCGAAGACGCTAAAAAAGAGAAGAAAGATTCTGAGATTGACGGAGTTATTGAATATGAGCAGGACGTAAAAGATTTCGGTCGTGTTGCTGCTCAGACTGCAAAACAAGTTATTTTGCAGCGTATCCGTGAAGCAGAGCGTGAAGTTGTGATGGGTGAATACGAGGACAAGATAGGTACGCTTATCAACGCCGTCGTATCTCGTGTAGAGGGTCGGATTGTACGACTTGAACTCGGTAAGGCCCAAGGCATCATGCCAATGAGTGAGCAGATCCAGGGTGAGCGCTATTACCCAGGCCAGAGACTCAAGGTGTTCTTAAAAGATATAGAGCGTGGCTTTAAAGGTCCGCAGCTTGTTGTATCAAGAGGATGCCCAGAGTTTGTAACGCATTTATTCCGTAATGAAGTTCCAGAAATGGAAACAGGCGCCGTAGAAATCAAAGATATAGCCAGAGAAGCTGGTGTCCGCACTAAGCTCGCCGTACACAGCACTGCGCCTGGTGTTGACCCAGTCGGTACATTTGTCGGCGGTCACGGAACGCGTGTCCAGGCTGTTATGGGTGAAGTTGGTGATCAGGAAAAGATCGATATTATCGTATGGGCGGCAGCACCAAACGAATACATCTCTAACGCGCTTTCTCCAACAAAGGTTTCACGTGTGAAAATCGAAGGCAACCGTGCAACGGTAGTTGTTCCCCAGGATCAACTAAGTATCGCAATCGGTAAGAGTGGACAGAATGTCCGACTCGCAAGTAAGCTTACTGGTTATGAAATTGATCTATCTGCCGAAGAAGCTGCACCTGTGGATGCGCATGGTGAAGTTAAGAAGCCAAAGCTTAAGAAAAAAGACGAACTTGAGAGTGCGCTTCTTGATGCAATCAACGACGAAGATGTTTCTGCTGAAGAAGTTTCTGAGAAGTAAATAGCTCACAAAAACTCATTATTAGCACTCGTATTGTACGAGTGCTAATTTATGCTATACTGAGTTTACAAACTAAATGTAACCATTCGGCATACTGCTAGCGACCATAGCTGAAACTGTTACTAAAAAAGGAGTTTCAACGTATGCCGCCACTATCACCAGAATTCCAAGATTTTCTCAACCACTTAACTGACAATGCGCTGATGAGTCTGCAACACGCAGAACTTATCGCTAAAAGTAGCGGCTCAAGCTACGTCGGCACAGAACATATACTTGTCGGCGTTTTGACGCAGGCAGAGTCGGTTGGATCACAAATGCTTAGAGAAAATGGAATCACCATAGAACGTGCGCAGACGGTACTTCTTGCGAATAAGCCGTTGACGTCTAGTGCAGGTGCAAAGGGGCTCAGCGAAACTGCAAAATTAACCCTCAAAACAGCCTATGAGCTAAGCCAAGAGTTTAACCAAGATATGTGCGGTACTGAGCACATACTTTTTAGCCTACTAAACCAACGCAACTCGCGTGCGACAGAATTACTGCGCGGACTTAACCTCAATGTTGATGTACTAGCAGCCCAACTCGAGAACTTTTTGCACAGACAAAGCCAGGAAGGCCCAGCTGGTGTCAGGACAAAGCGCAAAAACGCAGGCAA
>JAYSUL010000020.1:0-4799 GCA_043719125.1 Candidatus Saccharimonadota bacterium
ATATGTCTGCGGTAGTAGCGCAGGCTGCCAAAGAGCTCGACGTCCAAGTCCAGGCTAATGACACTCGTCTCGCCGTCCTAGAGTCAGGTGAGTTCTCTAATAATCTCCATGTATCAGGCAACACACAGCTAGATGGTGCTCTTACTGTAACAGGCACCACATCACTAGTAGATCTAATAGTATCTGGAGATACAGAAGTACAAACACTTACAGTAAACGGAAAGATCATCACTGCAGGTAATAGGCCCCTTACTGCGGTGCTCGGTACATCTATCAACAATGCAACGTCATCTGTGCCTATGGGTACAGATACAGCTGGTAGCGTTACATTAACTACGGATTTAATAGCGCCAGTTGGTGGAAAGATTAGGGTGACATTTGCCACTCCTTATACAACTGCTCCAGTGGTAAACTTGACGGCATTTGGTAGAGACTCTGCAGGTTTGGGTGCATATGTTGAATCGGTATCTGCCACGGAAGTTGTGATCAATTTCTACAATCCACCAGTGGCTATAAAGACCTACACATTCAACTACCAAATAATTGAGGCAGTAAACACTCCCTAAAGTCGATCTATAAGCATTGACACTTTGCCGTGCTTATGCTATGATATAAGAAGTTTCGAAAAGAACTAGAGGGATTAGCCATTACGGCTAGCCCTCTTTTTCTATTTTGAATCAAATTATTAACGTACAGACGGTAAATTACCACTGTAAAGCGATAATTTAGACGAGGATAGTTTTGGTGCAGGTGTGCGTTCGCACGACCGAGGCGTACTTATGTACGCTGAGGGAGAGTGAATGAGCAGCTAAGCCGAAAATATTCTGTATAAATTGTTGCGCAACAATAAGGAGAATCTATCATGGCTGGAACAAAAGAAGGTGGCACAAAAGCTGCTGCAACAAACAAAGCTAAGTACGGCAAATCATTCTACGCTACAATCGGCGCTAAGGGTGGAAAAAAGACTGGTATGAAGGGCTTTGCTCTCAACCGTGATCTAGCTCGTGCTGCAGGTGCTAAAGGCGGCAAGATTAGCCGACGTGGTCGTGTATCACGCAAAGTCGAAGCTTAAGAGCCTAGACTACGCTACAAAAGAACTCCTGATACTCAGGAGTTCTTTTTAATTGAGCGCCGAGTTACCCTACATAGACGAGACACGCTGACTTTCCATTCATGGTCGCAAAATACACACTTGTAGGCTATGTTCGAGCTCTGTATCCCACATTGGTGGCAGTTTGGGCATAAGGAGCGGGTGTATAGCCAATCACGGTAGGTATCCATGCATTTTTCGATATGACCCTCATCGATAGTCGTACCGATTTTTTGTGCGATTTCTTTAGCTTTTTCCCAGGCATCACGCTCAATGGCGACAAGGCTGAGATCGTTTGTAAAATTGTTATGCATTAGCTCTGCATGACCTATTTCATGGAGGAAACTATAGATAAAGGTATCCCCAAACTTCGTTTCAGCAGGGTAATATACGGTATTTTCTGGAGCAGACCAGCTAAATTGATCACCTTCGGTAAAGGTCAATGTGGGGAACATCGATATGATGTCCTTGAGTGTCAGTCTTTTAGCTCTGATGTGCGAGTGCGTAGCAGCCATAGATCACAGCTTCCTCCGGTTTCTGAGCCTGGAATATTGGTGGTATATCTACAACATTAGTCTTGTAGAGTTCTAGTTCATTCTCGAGGCGGTCTTTGAATTTATCGAGGTGAGAACCGACACCGCCACCTATTACGATGGCATCTGGAGTCGTTGTAGCAATAACATTGATAAGTCCTATAGCAACGTTTCGCGCTACGATGTACCATTCGCTTGGATCAGTGATATCTGAAGCGCGTTTGTTGAACTTATTGAAGATAGCTTTGCCGCTTGCAAAGCTTTCCCATGTCTGTAAACGGCCTTCGTGTTCGAGCATCATATGCCCGACTTCAGCATCTAGAGTATTCTTGTCTAGTTTGCCGTTCACAACGTAGGCACTGCCTATACCGGTACTAACGGTAAGGTATAGGACTTTTATATACTTTGGGATCAGCAATGCTTCAGATAGTCCTGCAAGCTTTGAATCATTTTCAATATTTACAGGTATGCCTAATATATTTGATAAGTCGGCACCTATCGGTACGTTTTCCCATGGACGGTTACCAAATGCTATGCCGATACCTTTGGCACGGTCTAGCTTGCCGGGTACTGCGGCTACGCATTCATTTATGTGACTTTTGCCAATGAACTTTGGCAGCTCGTCCCTGAGCATACCAACAAAGTCTGAATAATCGAGGGGAGTCTCGAATTTGTAGGTCTTTTTTAGATCACCATCGAGCTCAAAAAGCCCAAAAAGCGTCTTTGTCCCCCCAATGTCTATGCCGAGTATCATAGGCCTAAGTGTATCAGTTCGGCTACATCTTGTAAAAATAGCTCAAACAGATTAGAATAAGAGGTAATCCAAAGAGCGTGTGTTCTATTAGTTTGCCTACGAGGGCAATAGCCTAACTAGTCAGACTGCCAGAATTACTGCCAAACGGAAATACAAGAAAGAGGAGTTAATAATTAATCATATGGCAAAATCACATGTCAGTATGGATGAGCTACTCGCGTCAAGCGAATTAGCACAGCTAAAGAGTGGTGATGTTCTTGACGGTGCAGTCATGAACATCAAGAAGCACGAGCTATGGGTAGACCTTGGTGTTTACGGTATTGGTGTCGTGCAGAGAAGAGAAATGGGTCAGGGTACGATGGAGATCGGTCAATCGATCACCGTAAGTATCGTTGAAACAGACGTGGATGGCCTCGGCCACTCGCAACTTAGTATGCGTAAAGCAGCTAAGGACAAGGGCTGGGATGAACTACAGCGCGTTATGGACGGCGGTGAAATCATCGAGGTTATGCCTGCGGATGCAAACCGTGGCGGTCTACTTGTAGAGCTCGAAGGAATTCGTGGCTTCCTACCAGTTAGTCAGCTATCAGCTGAGCACTACCCACGTGTGAGTGGTGCAGACAAAGATGAGATCTTACAGAAGCTCAACGCTCTCTGTGGCAAATCAATTCGCGTTCGTATACTCGACGTAAACCGCAAAGAAAACAAGCTTATTTTCTCTGAAAAAGAAGCTGTTAAGGACGACATGCAGAGCAAGCTTAGCGAGCTCAAGGTTGGCGATACCGTAGAAGGTGTTGTCACCGGCGTGATTGACTTTGGTGCGTTTGTAAACGTCGGCGGTATCGAAGGACTCATACACATCTCAGAAATTTCATGGGAGCGCGTCGAGGACCCTCGTAAGTACGTAAAGACTGGCGAAAAGGTCAATGCAAAGATCATTGCTATCGACAAAGATCGTCTATCGCTTAGCCTCAAACAACTTCAGGAAGATCCATGGCTCAAAGATGTTGATACCCTCAAAAAGGGTGCCTCCGTTGAGGGTACAATCACACGAATCACACCTTTTGGTGCATTTGTGCAGATCACCCCAGCTATCGAAGCTCTTGTACATGTATCTGAGCTAGGTGGCAAAACTGACGAAGCTGTTGATCCTGAAAAGATCTTCAAGCTTCACGAAAAAAAGCAGTTCAAGGTGCTTGAGATCGACAAAGATTCTCGTAAAATTGCCCTCAGCTTGAAGTAATAACTTTGAGGTATGTGCAAGGCGTTCCGACAATAACTAAGGAAAGGTATAACAACCCATGGCTAGAACAATTGATATAGCCCCGACTCCATCGACTCGGACAATCGAAATACCTGACCCTATAACTGTCGGGGCGCTCGCAGATACACTCGAGATGCCCGTAACAAAGCTCATAGGCGAGCTATTCAAGGGCGGCATCATGGCTACCGTTAATGAAAAGATCGACTTCGACACCGCAAGTCTACTCGTAGGGGACCTCGAAGTAGATGTAGAGCTTGTGAAGCAAGAAAAAGACAAAGACTTTGTGATCAAAAAAGACTACGAATTTAGCGCTAGTGCGTCTACTAGGCCTCCGGTCGTAGCAGTTATGGGGCATGTCGACCACGGTAAAACATCACTTCTAGACGCAATCCGATCTAGTAATACTGTCGATAAAGAAGCTGGCGGTATCACTCAGCATATTTCTGCATACCAGATCAAGCACGGTGACCGTATGGTGACATTTCTCGATACTCCGGGCCACGAAGCATTTGCGGCACTCCGAGAACATGGTGCAAGCCTCACAGATGTAGTAATCATCGTCGTAGCGGCTGATGACGGTATCAAGCCTCAGACTCTCGAAGCTATCCGCTTTGCCCGCAAGGCAGGCGTAAAAATTGTTGTTGCAATCAACAAGATCGACAAAGAAGGCGCAAATTCCGCACTCGTAAAGCAACAGCTTGCCGAGCAAGAACTCCTTATCGAAGAGTGGGGCGGTGATACGATCGCAGTAGAAGTATCAGCTAAGACCAAGGTTGGCATCGACAAGCTTATCGATATGGTATTGCTCGTCGCCGACGTTGAAGATCTAAAGGCAGATATTGATGTACCAGGCCAAGGATTGGTCATTGAGTCTCATATGGAGCAGGGTAGAGGCTCTATCGCAACCGCACTAGTACAGCAAGGTACGCTTAAGCGAGGTGATTTCATCGTTGCTGGCTCTACCTATGCAAAAGTACGCGTACTCGAGCAAACAGACGGTAAAGCAATCCAGACTGCCGGTCCATCAAGCCCAGTGCACATCATTGGTTTTAAGGATCTGCCACAGTTCGGTGATTCATTTGAAGTAGTCGCGAATGAAAAAATTGCTCGTGCGCAATCAGCCGCCGCCGCATCTAAGGGCGCCACAAGTCTTGATAT
>JAYSUL010000003.1:0-2355 GCA_043719125.1 Candidatus Saccharimonadota bacterium
GCACTGTCTGGATTGTAGCCAGACTGAACTATCGCTCGATCATAGCCGGTATGTATCGGTAGGAGTGGCGAATCAACTTTCTGGACTGGATAACCAAGGTTACTAATAATTTCGTTAACATCTATCGCAGAGCTAATCGCCTGCCGAAATTCAACGCTATCAAACGGAGCTTTTGACGTATTGTAGAAAAGGTATGTTCCCGCGAGGAGTGGGATCGGATCTACGGTATATTTTTGTTCTTCTTCAGTCAGATCTGGTCGACTATTGAAGATTGCGCTATCTATCTCCTTATCGGCAAGATATTGATGAAGATCGTCTTCACTGCTAAGCGCATATATTACAAATGCGTCGAGCATTGGACGGCCTTTGAAATAGGCATCATTCCGTACCGTTTCGATACGCTGACGCTTTGTGATTGATTCAAAATCATCTATACGTACAACTTTTGATATCTTGAAAGGGCCCGTACCGATTGGGCTTACATTAAAATCGGTGCTCCTCAGTTCCGAAAAACTTAATTTTTCAAGAATATGTGCCGGCACAATCCCGTTTGTCAAAGATAGCGGAAATGAGTTCAGCGGGCTAGGAAGCACAAATGTAACTGTATAGTCATCAGGAGCCTCAATTTTTACGCCTTGCCAACTTACATTGTATGGCGACTTAGTATCTGGGTTCTGGATCGCTTTATAGGTATAGAGGACATCTTTTGACGAGAGCTGACGTCCATCGTGCCATAAAGTGTTTTTTCGTAGTACTACCGTGTAGGCAAGTCCATCATCAGAACGTTTTACTGACTCCGCTAGGTCATTAACGAGTGCGCCCTTGTCATCATAGGTCAGGATGGAGTTAAAGAGCAGTCTCGAGACGCTAAGGTCAATAGTCGAGCTAGCAAATATTGGGTTTGGGTTTGTGTATGTCCCAATCATCCCCTCACTGACTACCCCTCCCTCCACACTTTGGGTCGATAGGTAGTATTGGCTAAGTCCCCTCGTTTGGTATATGACGCCACTGACCAGTACAACAAGCAGTAAAACCCAGGCAGTTAAAAAACGGCCCACTTCAGCAAAGTTGTTGAGTCGTCTAAAGATGTGGCGATCTATATGAGTAGAAGCTGACTCGGTCATATCAGTGACCTGTCGTTTGCGATTTCTATATAGTCGCCTGGCTCGTATTTTTGAAAACTTATTCACTCGTACGTAAGACCCCCACCTTTTTTCCGAGAAATCGGAAGTTACTCCTATGCTAATATGCTGGCGAGAATGGTCGCTACAAAAATCACAACACAAACTATCGTAAACTGATGTAGCGTCTTATCTGAGCCACGCCTCACGTTATATACTTCTCCACCGCCACCCATTCCAGCACCAAGTGATGCGCCACGAACTTGGACCAATATTAAAAATGATACAAGCACTGCGTCTATGACTACTATCCAATCAAATGCGTTTTTCATGCGAACCTATACTCCGTCCTTCTAATAGTTTGGTTATTATAAAGTTTAACAGACCTATGATCACTCCCGTCAATACTGCCGCACCAAATGTCTCAACATCAAGCGGTCCATAGAGCCAGCCAGCCAACGCTACCATCAGACCATTGATGATGACCGTAAATAGCCCAAGACTCAGCATGATTGCCGGTAGTGATAGAAGTATCACCAGTGGTTTAAGCACCGCGTTAGCAAGTGCCAGGATAAGTCCACCAACAATCAAAGCCATTGGCTTGCTGCCCCTAATTGCCACTGTATTGAGTAATATAGATGCAATATATAGCCCCGCGCTACATACTGCCCAGCGCAGGCAAAACTGTTTAAATTGTTGCTTCATAAGATTACAGCTATTTTAGCACAAAAACCGCTACTCGTTAGGGTCAATGCGGACAGACTTTTTCTCTGCACGGATATACATCTTGAGTAGAGTTGCCTTTTTCTCACCAAGCATCTTAATAAGCTCAGTGTCTCTAGCCTGCAAAACACCCCTAGTGGAGCCGAATTCTCTGATAAGTTTCTTTTTTGTAATATCACCAATTCCGGGTACATTTGTTAGCCAACTTTCCGTCTGTCTGGCGACCTTAAGTACGCTATGGTAACTGACGGCGAACCTATGCGATTCGTCGCGTATCCTCTGTAAAAGCTTCACGATATGACTATCATGAGGAAGGTTTATCAGCACAAAGTTATCGGTTAGCTCAATCGTGCCCTTAAGCTTGAGCGCTTTTACTCGATATACGTCAGCTGATACATTATTTTCGTGAGCCAACGAGACTACAATCTGTTCATATTGCTTGGCTAGGCCAATCATGGGGCGCTGTATCTCAGCCTGTGTTCGAGCTTTCTGCGCCGCACCTAGCTGACCT
>JAYSUL010000021.1:0-13985 GCA_043719125.1 Candidatus Saccharimonadota bacterium
CAAAACGAAGTAAACCAAGACTTCTCTGGTTTATCGCGTACTTAAAATACCTCCTTATACCTAGGGGTATGATTATCATAGTCTGAATAAAGGAATAAACCGGCAGTAGGAGTAGTATAGGATGCCAGTTGGACCTAGCTATGAACACATATAGATATATCCACGAAACAACTACCAGCAAAGGGAAAGTTAGTGGATAATTCGTAAGTTCGATCCAACGGAGTGGTAGCAATACAAACAATAGTAACGAGCTATAAAACGTTATAAATAGGTGATGCCAGCTAAAGCTACCTAGGTTAACAATGTGGTGCCTCACTCCACCGGCTGTCCAAATAATCCTTTGCTTAAACCACTCAATGAATGTTGACGGCGCCTCCGTCAGGAAGGTAAATTCAATATGGCGAATTTTATAACCAGAAATCTGAGCTATTTTGCCAATTTCAATATCTCCACCAGCAAAAAAATTAGAATGGAGTGAAAATACCTTCTTATACACACTAGCAAGTGCCATATTACAGGCTCCGCTGGTAAGCCAATGATCAGTTTGGCGGTTGTCCATCGCTGTCTGGTACTCAAATGCCTGCAAACGCTCCAAAATAGTGTTTGGCTTTGCTACTTCACACCTCAACGAAGCCATATCCAAAGAATTTTTCCTGAAAGTGTACACAAGCGAATTAATACTTTCATCACTGTATGTGTCAGCGTCTATCAAAATACATGGCAGATTGGCATCAACCCCACGTTTTTCGTAGTTTTCAAAGTAGCGTCGATACAACGTATACGCGTTTACTGGTAGCGAGATGCCATCTTTGCCGGTCATATTTACGCGCGAGTACTTGATGCCAGTAGAACGGCATAGCTTATCGAGTTTTGCATAGAATTCCTGCGACTCTGTGTTTGTGGTAATGACACGAATATGAGCCGAATATCTCTTGAGAAAACCTACAGATAATTTATCAATATACGAACTTTTACCATAAACAGTAGGTAAAATTAAGTAATTAAGAGAACGTCCTATATTGTATTTTGTGGTAACGATTGGCTTTTTTAAGCGATTCATCAACCGTGGGTAAAAGTCGACTAAGGCAACTAGCAATACGGTAATTAAGATTATCGCCGAAAGCCCAAACATATTTACTTCTTAAAAGAACGTCGTGTCATCAGGCCAGTAATTATCAATACCACACCTGCGACTAACAATCCGATAACAATTGGATTACCAGTGTTTGATAAAGTTGATATCGCGCCAGAACTAGCTCCAGCTACAATTGTTACACCTACTACGGGTGAATCAGCACTCATGAAAACTCCTTATATATTGATAGAACTTAATTTATAATATAATAGCATCATTTCGTCATAATGTAAATAGTATTACATTGCACTAAGCTTAAGTGCTAACTTAGTTCCTATTGTATTTATCACTTGCACTGTAGACTGTACTAATGCGTATCAATAAATGGCTAGCCCAAAATACCGAATTATCACGTCGAAAGGCAGATGTTGCTGTTGAAGCCGGCCATGTCAAGATCAACGGCCAACCAGCAACAATAGGTTCGCAGGTTGGTGATTTTGATGAAGTTTCCCTCGGTGGTACAAAAGTTTACCGCAGTAGCCGTACGATAACTATCATGCTCAATAAGCCAGTTGGCTATATCTGCTCTAGAGCAGGGCAGGGTGGCCGTACGATATACGAACTACTTCCAGAAGAATTTAGACGGCTAAAGCCCGTTGGACGACTAGACAAAGACAGCTCGGGCCTACTACTCATGACTAATGACGGGGACCTGCTCAACAACCTCACACACCCAAGCAAAAACAAAGAAAAGACCTATTGGGTCAAACTCAACAAGGCACTCCCAGAGCAAGGTATCCACCAGATCAATGTTATCGGCGTAGAAATTGGCGATGATCGACTCAGCCGATTTAGTATCGATTACAAAAACAAGTTTGACCAAGCTACGGTTGTAATAAAGCTGTCGGAAGGTAGGAATCGTCAGATCCGTCGTACATTTGAGGCACTACACTATGAGGTCGAAAAACTTCATCGAGTTAAAATTGCAGACTACGAACTCAAAGACCTCCCAGCAGGAGAATTTAAGGAACTATAGATGTCTGATAGACAGTACATACCTGGCGTTTCGGCTCCTGAAGTGTTTGGTAGAACCCGCAAAAGAGCCCTAGCTAGTAAATTAGGCCCTGCGATTACTCAAGGGGTAAGAACTCCAGAGAACCCCTTAGGACTATTCTTTCCCGCGGACATATTAGCTGCTGAAAACGGAGAGTGGGGACTTCCTTCGCCCTATAACTCACCCTACGCCAAGCTAAGCCTAGATGATCTAAATCAAGCTAATACCCGACAAGGAATCGAGTTATCCGACCCATACACAGCGATCGGCGGATTAGTATTCGGTGGTATGTACGCATATGTCTTGTCAAATCGGGCGTTTGATGAAATGGAAAAGAGTGAGTTTATCGACTATGCAAATGCTAGATTTAGCTCATATGTAACTGCGACTATTCAACGTGAGATCGCTCGTATAGTACTTGCAGAATACCCAGAGTCATCAGTGCATGACATCTTTAGGATTATACGAGCTAGCTACTTAGATACGATAGGTAAGCTTACGAGGTGTAGTAATGATGATGCGGTTGCTATAGAGGCATTTATAGGGGCTGTAACACTCGAGGACCCAGAAGACGAATCATAGAAGCAGAGCTGGTTCTACGTAGGACACTTTGGTCTGCTAGGGGTGGGGAATCATGGGTACCTACACACGTGGAGCTCCGTATAAAAGATGAGCAAGATATTGTTAACGACCGTCCACTTTGTGGTGGTGAGTACATGAGGCACAAAGGTTCCCAAATGCCACTACTATTATGGACTAGGGTAAATATAGTTGCCAAACAGCTGCCATGGGCACTGGAAGATCTGAAAAATTAGTCTAGCGCATAATCTATTTTTATTGTAAAATAGTCATCAATGAGTAAAACAAAAGTTCCCATAGTAGCGATTGTTGGCCGAGCAAATGTTGGAAAGTCCAGCATTTTTAATGCTGTCTTGGGACGCATGGAAGCAATTATTGCTAGAGAAGCTGGTACAACGCGCGACAGCATCACCGCACGAGCCAGGTTTGGCGAAAAAGAATTCTGGCTAGTCGATACTGCGGGTATGAAAATAGCCGAAGATGACTTCGAGCTTTCTATCCAAGAACAAATCACAGAAGCAGCCGATGCAGCTGATATTATTCTCGTTGTTATTGAAGCTCATGTTGGCATCACCGACGAAGACCGACGAGTCGCGTCACTAGCCTTAAAGAGCAAAAAACCTGTCATTCTAGTTGCCAACAAGTCTGATCAGGCTGGGAAAGCGAAGCCTGAAGACTTCCAGCGTCTTGGTATTAAAGATATCTACCTCACAAACGTCCCACAACGTACAGGCCTCGAGGAGTTATTCGAGCGCGTAACCTTCCTGATACCCGAAGCTAGCATCAAAGAAGCCTCTGACAGGCTCTACGTTGCCCTCATAGGCCGTCCAAACGTCGGTAAGAGCTCACTATTCAACGCCATTGCTAAGAAACAGCAGGCGATTGTAGCTGATAAAGCCGGTACAACACGCGACGTAAACCGTACTGTTGTCCGTTATGAAGGCCGAGAAATTGAACTTATGGACACCGCCGGTATCCGTAAAAGTGGCAAAATCGAAGTGGGAATTGAGAAATTTAGCGTTCTACGCGCCCTCCAAGCAATTGAGCAAGCAGATATCTGTCTGTTCCTCATGGATGCTAACGAGCTCAACACGCAGTTAGACCAAAAAATTGCCGGGCTCATCAAAGAAGCAGGCAAGGGAATCATCATTGTTGTATCCAAATGGGACGATGTGGAAGACAAAGACGCCTTTACGCGCGACGCACTAGCACCAAAAATCAGCTATCATTTCCAGTTCGTCGCATACGCACCGCTGATATTTACAAGCTCTATGACAGGCCAGAACGTGTCAAAGCTCTATGATCTGATCATAGATATCGATACAGCCCGAAAGCGCAAACTCAAAACAAGCGAGCTCAACAACTGGCTCTCAACGGCAACCGATAAGCACCCTCCTGCAGGGCTCAAAAATCGCCAGCCAAAACTCAACTACGTCACACAGACTGATGACGAAACACCGACGTTCAAAGTCTTTGGCGCCCACACCAGCTACCTGCACTGGTCTTACAAGCGCTACCTCGAAAAAGACCTTCGTGAGGTTTATGGTTTTGGAGGCACACCACTAAAGTTCGTCTTCTCAGAAAAGCACGTTACACACAAACACGGTCAACGAGATGGTCAAGATCCCCGTCAGCGCGACTGGAAAAAAGGCCTACGTCCAGAACAGCTACCAAAACTAAAAGATAAATACGCTAAAGCCAACGCCAGTAAAAAGTCCCGCGATGCTAAAGCAAGTAATCAATAAAACAACATAGCAAAGCATAAAACTCACCTGATTAAGAGGTGAGTTTTATGAAGTACTTAGAAAAATCAGGGAGCACGGCTAGCGGGGGTCAAGACCCCCGCACCAGCCGATTCATGAATTTGCGAAACCTTTGATTCCTGAAGAAGGCATACTGAAAGCTTCGCCATAGTCATCACCCTCTTTTCTGCCTGACACAAGTGCTAGGCAGCCCTGAAGTCCACCGGTCACACGGACGATAGACACGAGTCCCAGGGGGTGCCTATCGTCGACATTGTCAATCCAGCGCTCAGCCGTCCGCCCCAGTGCTCGGCGCACATTACGCGCATCGCCCATCCAGGCCTCAAACCAGACTGCACCGGAGTCTGTGCATATTCCTTCTGGAAACGCCTTGAATGTAAGCCGTTGATCGTTCGAAGTGGTAAGTACTAGCGTCACCCCAAACCCTCCAGATATATCTTCTGCGAACTCGGAATATTTACCCCTTGCGGATTTAGCTCTCGCCAAATCAATCGTGGTTGCAATTGAAACCAATTGGCCCCAGCTATAACCGCTTTTGATATGCGCTGAAGCATAGAAACGAGCATGCACAATCATGTTTCTCTCCCTGATGTGAAGGAGAGGAGCAGGACGCTCCTCATCTACCGACTTTCGCCGGATTGCTGGGAATTATAGAATAATACTTTCTTTACTACAATCCCAATAAGTGCTTTTGTTTAACATAATAGCCGTCTGTAAGATTACATTATGAGCACTATGATACTGGGTAAAGAAGAGCGAGGGGCGTATAACCATTCAGCCGACTTGGCGAGGTCATTGTTTGGTTTGCCCCGGTGGAACATCGTTTCCTTGTCAATGCATGTGCCAGAGGATGCTTTCGCAGGCGAATTAGATAGATTATCTAGGCGTGGGGTGGGGTATGTTGGCCAGCTTGCAACTATAAACGGACCGATTGCTTTAATAGTGTACGACCGTCCTATCGTAGAAACGGTACGTGAATTGGTGATAACGGGTGGCGGATATGAACCGGAAGAAGAAGGCCTGGGTATTGTACACGCTATGTGGGCTAATAACATTGGTACTATGAGCTTTGAAAAAAGACACGGCATAAAGGCTACTTATGACGATAAATATTCTCTTAGGGCAAGATCTCATTTTGTAATTCCAATACCCGAGGAACCATACGGGAGAATCGAAATTGAAGAAAAATCCCCAAAGTATCTGCTTGAAAAAGGGCTATGGGACAAACCATCTGACCCCGTTGGGCTCGAAATACCTAGGCCAGCATATGGTAGGTGCAGAAATCAGTTTATGAACCTTGCGAGTGAGGTATACTGGCTCGATACTTCAGGCGATGAATCTATACGACCAGATCTACTTGGTGTGAATGATTTCATTAATTCGCAAAGGACTAGGGCCGATGAAGTAACAGCAGTTAAGCTGTTTAAATCACTAGCTAGGCACCTAGCGAGTGGGGTAGATGATACGCACTATGCTTGGTTATTTGATGCACTTTATAACAAAAGATTCCTATACCGCGGCTCACTTGAAAGAATCTACATCAGTACCCAAGCAGTGCATGATTTAACCCTACAAATAGTTGGCAATAACCTTAAGGTGCCTGGCATAACCTATTTTGGCGCACAGCGGTTATTGGAAATATTTGAGGGCAGGCTAACGGAACCGTCAGACAGTGACTTATTTGGCCAAAGTGTTACGGAAGACTAATCTAATTAGAGCGTAGTCATGTTTTTTTTAGATGCTACAAGGGCAATTTTATAGAAAAACGTACTCGTAAATGCACAAAATGCCACTAATGTTAACGCCCAACGTACACCGATATAGTCGATTAGTAGGCCGAATATGACAGATGTGACAGAAAATACGCCTGTTGTCACGAGGCTATGAGCAGAGAGCCCCGTGGCGCGATTTTTGTCATGTAGTTTGCCGTGCAAGAATCTAGAGAAACTTACCCTTGTAAACGTTGTACCAATCCCTGCAAAACCTACTAAGATAGGGGACAAAGACGACTGCATTGCATAGGAGATTATCAGCACCACTCTACCTACAAAAGTCGTCGCCAGTATTATTTTAAGCGGACCATATTTTTTGAGCAGATGCTGATTCTTTTCGTACAGAACACCACCAATTGCATTCGCGCCGAGCGATAATGGCATCGATAGGCCAATAGCCCAAAGAGGCCAGACCGTGCTCACAAACAGTGCCCTATACTGCCATGAGACTTCACCGAATCCATCTGCAATCGTTTTGCCGATAAGAGTAAACCTCACTTCTCTATCTCTGACCATGACGGTCCAGAGCTCTTTTGCAGACTCCTTAAATGAGCCCATAGCCAGCTGATCAGTACTATTCTGGATATCTCGAACGAATACTGAGGCGACAAACGACACCAACCGGGGTGCTATAGATGCCAGCGCCACAATCACAAGACTTTTAGCCCCTAAAAAACCACCAATAACTGCCGACACCATCCCAAAAACTGATCCATAGGTCCCAAGCCTTGCAGAAGTCTTTTCATATAGGTCCTTGGATGCCGATGACTCGTATAATAGCGAGTCATGATTGCCAGATTCTGCCGATTCTGCAAAGCCCTGAAATACGACTGCGAGCAGCAGCATCCAAAATCCACTCCACCATGCCAGCGCAGTCAGTACCGCAGAAAGCAGATAAAAAAGTGTAGCAAACTGCGTTGTTCGTGCGCGACCATAACGATCACTGAATATACCAAGTGGCAACTCGCCAATAGCGCTTGTCATAGCACGTGCTGACAGTAAAACACCCGCTCCTGAGGCTGAGCCTGATACCTTGTAGTAAAAAAGTATGACCACCGGCCATAAAAATATTGAAGAGTCAGCGATATGGATCAGTTTCAACGCTCTGATGTTTTTTTGTTTTATCAAATCCATTTAATTTCCATTGTACCCCTTTACCCTTAGAGCCGAAACCTTTACCCTATAGTCATGGGATTATTCCAAAAAAAATTACTACCGATCGTGTCGCCACAATACCAGCTTGGCCACCAGGAAACTTTACTGGTCGTAGGGCTCGGCAATATAGGAAAAGAATACGACTCTACCAGGCATAATGTTGGATTCACCTTAGTCGATCAATTTGCCAAAAATGAAGAGTTCAATCCATGGGTCGAGAAAAAGGATCTCAAGTCAGTCCTATGCGCAAAAATCGTCAACGGCAAAAAAGTTATTTTGTGCAAACCAACCACAATGATGAACCTTTCCGGCGAAGCTATTCATGCTGTACAGCGTTTCTATAAGATCGCACCATCAAGCACATGCGTAATCTATGATGAACTAGATTTGGACCTGGGCACTATACGAACGCAGACAAGAGGCACAAGTGCGGGGCACAATGGTATCAACTCAATCCTGGAACATATCGAGAATACGTTTTGGCGTATCAGGATTGGTATAGGACCAAAAAATCCAGCTCAAATGGACACGGCAGACTTTGTACTGCAAAACTTTTCAAAAGATCAGCAAACACAGCTCACGGCAATCAAAAATGAAGCTGTCAGCCTACTAGGCGAATGGCTAAATGGTCAAGCCAGCCCAGATACCAGAAAGATATAGCACTACTCTAGAAAATCGTTCGTACGATTACCTGGGGTAGTGCCCCAGGAGTGGAGCACTTGCAGATCATCCTTTCAATGTCGGACGACTGCTGGGATTGATCAGTTTCTGCGTGGCCAGAACGGTGGCGGGGATTTGACGATCAGTACGATCATCGGCCGTCGCGATTGCGACTCCAAGAACTCCTCATACACGGTTCTGTCAGCATCGCCGAGAGCCGTTTCAGCCACCGAGGCCTCTAGCTGTCGGATGGCATCATCGGCACTTTCATCAAGAAGGTCGATGATGATCTTGCCTCCAAGCTCACGATCCGCGTCTTCACGCGGCACGCTGCTCTGTTGCATTGGCGTATTGAGGCTGAACAGTCGTCCGGTCAACAGTTCCCACATTTCGAGATTCTGCTCCATAGAGCCGAAGTCGACCATGAACTGGTGCTCACAAAGTCGCGTAATTTTCAAGTTCCCCTCCTGGGGTAGGGTGAAGCCAAAGGCTCCACGGGGTGCGTCCGCAGCAAATAACCGCGAATCAATGCATATTATAACACATATATGCGTTATAAACAATTGTCTATTTAACGATACGCTAGTTAGGGGTAGCGACGCCTGTACTACCTATGTAGACCCCGCAGCAGACTCAGCGGTTATCTCTGCCCAAGTTACTCCGTCAACAGACAACGCGTATGTAAGCCCCTCTCTCTGGGCATCTAGCATCGCCTTCCTAAGATCAATACCCATAGTCATTACTTCGGCTACATTTGCATCAAGTGAATGAGCTAGAACTTCGATATAATCCGTTTCGTTATCTCCTTCTAGAACCAAAGTATGAGCCGACTGTTTAGATATCCCAACCAGTGTATGTAATGCTCTTGTCTCTTGGCTATCATCCCGTATAGCACGTATCACATCTAGCATATCGTACAGCTCGATTGTTTCATGATCATCGTCAGCTTTACCTATCAGCAATTCATGGCCTCCCCATCCTATCAACACCGATCCCATAGCACCCAACACCTCGATAACTGCCCTCAAATACTGAATTGCAGTTTCGTCATATTCAACAGCAAGCTCTCCAAGGATCTCGAAACTCGTCTCGGTCATTCCTAGCGCATATGGTCTTTTGAAAAATGGATCAAGCTCGCTGGGGTCTACCATGTATGTCTTTCATTTCATTATTTGTATCTACAAACATTTTCGGCTTTAAACTATAAAGGACCTGTAGAGGGGGTGGGCACCGCTACAGGTCCATTACAGGAGACAATATACTCGTACTACCACTAGGGCTAGACGGATTGTCTCCGAAAAATACTCTTCAACCCACCTTGAAGGCCTTACCTTGCATGAAGTCTCGCAGAGAAACACGCAGGGTCCACACCAAAGGAGTTTTCCGATACTCATCGCGGCTCAGTAAAAACGAGGGAGAGTTCGGTGTTGAAGAGGTTAGTTTGATTTAGAACCTTTACCTCGAGGGTAAGGTAGATAAGTGGAGGGTAACAACTCAAAAACCAGCTCTAAATCAATCTAACAAATTTATCTAACGATAAATGTTAGAATTGGGGGTATAAGGTGCATAAAACCACAACGTTGCATGGCTTTATGCTTGCTATAATAGCAAATAACTGTCCTAATGTCAATACTCTGTAACAATATATGAATAGTGTCAAGGTGCTTACGTTAAAGGGAAATGACATACCGGAAGGTCTCCGAAATATTCCTGATGCCCCGACCAAACTGTATCTCAAGGGGACTGGTGATATATTAGATATCCTGAATAGGCCTATAGTGGCAATAGTCGGTAGCCGTAAAGTTGACGCCTATGGAGCATACGCTACAAATATGCTCGCCCAAGGACTAGCCGAAAAGGGAGTTGTGATCATCAGCGGTCTGGCACTAGGTACTGATGCCATAGCACACCAAGCGTGCCTGAACGCAGGCACACCGACGTTAGCCGTACTTGTGTCCGACATTAGCAATCCGGTCCCTAAGACAAATTATTCAGTTGCTAAGAATATTTATGCCAACGGATTCATAATCAGTGAAAATGACTCCGATCATACGATTCAAAAGCATGATTTCTTGATACGAAATAGGCTCATATCAGGACTCGCAATGGGAGTGATCATACCTCAAGCTTCTGCACGGAGCGGAAGCCTCAATACCGCTCGACACGCACTAGAGCAGGGGAGGACAGTCATGGCCGTCCCAGGCCCGATAACAAACCCACTCTGCGAAGGGCCAAACAATCTACTCAAAATGGGCGCCACACCAGTGACATGTATTGAGGATGTGCTACATGCACTCAATATTGCCGACATAGCCAGCACCCGAAACTACGACCTACTAGCCGAAAACCAAGCTGAGCTAGATATTATCAAAACTATTCAGGACGGTGTGGTAGATGCTGACGAGATTCTAGCACTCACAAAGATGAAACCATCTGAGCTAAATGTCCACCTGACAATGCTCGAGATTCGCGGTATCATCAGCCCACTCGGTGGAAATCACTGGACTTTAAAATAACTTACTGGTTTTTGTGTTTTGTGGTGTTACGTGCTGTAATGATCAAATATGAAAAAGGGTATAGAGTACGTACACTCGCACGAGAAGCGTTTATTCGATCTCGTGGTTGGTGGTTGTTTCACGATACCAACTACTCTTGGTAAAGTGATATTGCTTAGGTTGAACCAAGGGATCAATCCAGTATTCACCCAGCCTAGGGTAGGTGCGAACGGAAAACTATTTGATATAGAAAAGTTTCTCACTCTCGACCCCAATACAGGGAAGCCTATAAGCAGCATCCTTGAGGTTATGCGTAAGTTTGGGATGGATGAATTTGCGCAGAGCGCAAATATTATACGTGGCGAGATGGCGGCTGCAGGCCGAAGACCACTCATTCCTGACGAATTCACTGAATTTATGGATAATCTTAGTCCCGGCCTACAACAGAAGTATATGAGAGAAGCACTACCGACTAAACCGGGCGTACTAAGTAGCTTCGGAATATATTCACATGATGGCTTTGAGGAGGGCGATAACACGTTTGAAGCACGAGCTGATTTGGATCTTAAAGATATTAGAGATGGCAGCATTATTTACGACCTGGGACTGTTTGCAGAATTTATTGGAAGATCTGTTTTGAAACCTAGTGAATTGCGATAATAGGCTCATGGATTTAAAGGCTCGTATCCGAAAGCTACCTCTTACCATGTCTGTAGCAGTTACAGGTTTACTATATGAGTTGGGTGATAGGCGTCTTTTCCCAGAAAAAGAATTATTAGACTTAAATGAGCATAGTTCACATCCAATCGCAGGTGTAGGAATCGGTTTGGCTGGAGGGCTACTTTGTGAAGCATAAGGACTATCGAGAGGAGCACGAAATGCCACAACAGTAGTTTTGGCAGGAACTCTAGCAACAGCAGTGGAGTTCGGAGCTCTGGGACCAAACACAACTGACGCAAAAGATGTAGGCTACACACTCATAGGAAGCTTAGCGGCATTAGCATGTATCAAAAAACCAAGCGGCAATGCACTTGACGATGCTGGTTCGCCCCAGCATTAGTTGCATTTTTGGCTCAGACACTATAACCTTGCCAGTTGACAGCATCTGCTACTATTAACTACAAGCATTATGGCATACAAAAACCTCGTAATCGTAGAGTCGCCTTCAAAAGCCAAGACAATTGGTAAATTTTTAGGGCCCGATTTTCATGTGCTTTCTAGTATCGGACATATACGTGACATCCCTACAAAGAAAGACAAAGACGGTGTTCCACCAATTGATGTTGAAAACAACTTTGCAACTCGCTACGAAATTGACGGCGAAAAGAAAAAACTAATCGCAGAACTCAAAAAAGCAGCAAAAGAAGCCTCCATAGTCTGGATCGCAACTGACGAAGACCGCGAAGGTGAGGCTATCGGGTGGCATCTATGTGAAGTACTCAAACTTGATCCGACGGTCACTAAACGTATCGTTTTCCACGAAATTACCAAATCAGCAATCGATAAGGCAATCGCCAGCCCAAGGACTATAGATATGAACTTGGTCCATGCTCAGCAAGCAAGGCGCGTACTTGATCGACTAGTAGGCTTCGAGCTATCGCCAGTCGTACAAAGGAAGGTACCTGGAGGAAAGTCAGCCGGACGCGTCCAATCACCGGCGGTCCGTCTACTCGTCGAGCGTGAGCGCGAAATACAGGCCTACGAAGGCAGTACTGAATTTAAGCTAACCGCTGACTTCACAACTAAAGACAATGTTGAGCTCAAAGCAGAATCACCGACACGTTACGATAGTGAAGTCAGCGCTCGAGAATTACTTGAAATAATTGCACCAGCGTCATTTTCAGTAAGCGGTGTAGAAACAAATCCCTCAACTCGTAATCCAGGCGCACCATTTACGACATCGACACTCCAGCAAGACGCAGCTAGCAGACTTAGTTTCTCGGTAAAGTCCACCATGACAAGCGCACAGCGCCTCTATCAGGCAGGTAAGATTACCTATATGCGTACCGACTCGGTTAACCTCAGCCCAGAGGCCCTAGGCGCTATGAGTAGCTATATCCAGAGAGAGTTTGGTAAAGAGTACCATCAGTACCGCACATTCAAGACCAAGTCAGCAGGTGCACAAGAAGCCCACGAAGCAATACGACCAACAGATCCATCTATAGAAGTTGCTAGTTCTGACGAATATGAGCAGAGGCTCTACAATCTCATCCGAAACCGCACGCTCGCAAGCCAAATGGCACCTGCGAAGCTTGAGCGGACGACGGCAACTATAGCTGTTTCAACGTCAAAGGAAGTTTTTGAAGCAAAAGGTGAGGTGATACTCTTCCCTGGATTCCTCAAGGTATACGGCGCAAGCAAAAAAGATTCTGTCATCCTACCGCCGATGTCAAAAGGGGATATACTTGACCTTGATCAGGCAACTGCTAAGCAGGTATTCAGCAGGCCACCGGCTCGATACTCAGAAGGAAGCCTCGTTAAAAAGCTAGAAGAGCTCGGCATCGGACGCCCGAGCACCTATGCGACAATTATCTCCACCATCCAAGATCGTGGCTATGCCGAAAAAGGTGAGGCTGAAGGTGAGCCACGCGACATCATTGTTATGACCCTCAAAAATGGTGCCGTAGACCGCTCAGTTGAGCAAGAAAAAACCGGCAGTGACCGCGGTAAACTTGTGCCAACACCGAGTGGCGACGTCGTTGCTGATTTCCTTGGCAAACACTTTGAGCAGATCGTTGACTACGACTTCACAGCCAAAGTAGAGAAGGAATTCGACATCATCGCTGACGGCAAAATGGTCTGGTCGGACATGCTACGAGGATTTTACGATCCATTTCATAAGCTCATCGAAGGCTCTGGCGATATCAGTCGGTCCGATGCATCCCAAGCCCGTGAAATAGGCGTCGATCCCAAAACAGGCAAAATGATCATCGCTCGGTTTGGTCGTTTTGGTCCTATGCTCCAGATGGGACTAACTGAAGACGAGACGTTCAAACCTGTCTTTGCGAATATGCCAAAAGGGGCACGTATCGAGACAGTCACCCTTGAGCAAGCACTACAGGCATTTGAACTTCCGAAGCTAGTCGGACTAACCGATGACGGTCAAGAGATAAAAGCCAATATTGGTCGTTTTGGACCTTATATAGTGGTCGGCAAGACATTTGTCTCAATAAAGCCACTTGACCCACACGATATTACCCTCGAGGAAGCCAAAGAGCTATACTCTGCAAAACTGAGGAAAGATGCCGAAAAGCACATCGCTACTTTTGGTAATATTCAGGTGTTAAACGGCCAGTACGGGCCATACATTACCGATGGCACCAAAAACGCCAAAATACCCAAAGACACAGACCCACAGACACTCACCGAAGCCGATTGTTTTGAGCTTCTATCAAAAGCACCAGCCAAAAAAGCGGGCGGACGTGGTAGATT
>JAYSUL010000022.1:0-4592 GCA_043719125.1 Candidatus Saccharimonadota bacterium
TAATTACCAGTACTACTTCGGCCGTAAACTTTGCCGCTATATATACCGTCAGAACACTCACAAGTCCTTCATACAAGCTTCCAAAAATCTTCCAAACCATAAATGACCTAGAGGTTCTTGCCTGTAAACCCATAATCCAGCGGAGCGCTCTCAGCTTTTGCTTCATATTATCCCCTCAGCTACATGTGTATGCCACTGACGCGTTCGATCCTGGAAATTAAACTTGCTGAATTCGCTCATAGATATGCTCTGTGGTTAATTGATCTATTGATAGTGCGTCTTCGACTGCATACTCAGCAACCTTAACGCGTCGAAGTTCGCTCATATAGGCCCCCGTTTTGAGCTTTTCGCCTATATCGGTTGCAAGTGAGCGGATGTATGTACCGCTCGACACGTCCGCTGTAAAATAAATCTTTGGCCAGTCGTATGAAATATCACTGATACTGTTGATGGTTACTTTTCTAGGCTCAAGCTTTACTTCCTTACCCGCCCTAGCAAGCTCGTAGGCTCGTTTACCATCTACTTTAATGGCAGAAAACACCGGTGGAGTTTGCATCTGCTCACCGACAAAACTAGCGAGCGCTTCACTCACTTGACCCATGCTCGGCGGATCTACCGTAACTGTGGTAATAATGCCCTCCTGATCACCTGTGGTAGATGTGGCTCCAAGTGTCAGCTCAACATTGTACGTTTTGTCGTGACGTATCATCGACTCGACTTTTTTGGTGTACGAGCCGACGCAGAGTACTAAAAGCCCCGTCGCGCTAGGATCAAGAGTTCCAGTGTGCCCCACCTTAACATTTTTGATACTAGGATCAGTCTTGCGAAGCTCGGTTCTGATTATTCCACGGACCTTTGCAACAACATCAAAAGACGTCCAACCTTTGGGCTTATCTATAAGTAGTAATCCATTCATCATGTATACAGTAGGGTCTGTAGTCTAGTACGTCAAGTCGCCACTACTGAGGACTTGGTAGGTTCAGCTCACCGTCGGGTGATGTTTGGGGCTGCATATATGGAGGCATAAAAGGCGGTGGTACTGCCGGTGGAGCTGGTTGTTGTGACTGATCTTCGCCAATATTTACCTCTGTAGGGGGCTCAGGTTCGGGAAACTGAGGCATTGTGGATGGAGCATCTGGCACATAACCTGCCTCTGCCATAGCCTGATGTACGGCATCGCGAGCATTATCGGTATTTTCTGCGTCTCCGTGACCTCCTACATGTGGGCTATCTACTGCTCTTTCGAGATCCTCAAGCGTCTGCTCTGTGGCTGGCTGGTCTATGCCGGCAGGCTCAGCAGATGGAACTTCAAGTGCAGATTCTACGGGTGGCTGCGGAGCTTCAACTAGAGCGTCTGGAATAGTAGCTACAGCTACAGGTGTTTCAGCTTGGGCTACTACAGGATCGGGTGCGGGCGCATCGTCTAGGTTTACTGTGCTAAGGTCAGTCTTTTGTACTGGTGGCTCAAGATTAAGTGGCTGAATAACTTTTTTCTGGTGCTCATATGCCTTCTCGGCTTCAACTGCGTCGAGATCAACCATATTGCCGTGCTCGTCAATTTCAATTGGTGAAGCATCATTGCTGTCGCTAGAATCATCACCGGTACTATCATCATTTCGCAAAGTGGTGTCGGTGACGTCGCCCCCACTTGCACCTAGTAGTGCTGCAGCATCATTTGGATCTACCGTTGTATGATCTTCTTCTTTTGGCTCGTCTCGCACTGAAAAGGCTAGCCCATTTTCACCAGATCCTTGCTCTACCGTACCTGCATCAAGCGGAGCTTCTAGCTCTGGTACTTCAGGCGCATGATTAATCGATAGCTCACCTGGCGCAGTGACGGTTGCTTCTTCTATCGGTGCAGGCTCCTGGTATTCGGGTTCAACTGGCTTTACGGTGAGTTGGTTTGCGATGAGTTGTTGATTGGCACCTGCCGCCATGAGCTGAGCACTCATAGTCATAACTTTTGGTGTAGTTTTATCATTACTAAATCGTTCCGTTTCGGATACAATACCGGTCAAAAATGCTGTCGATATCTGAGTATCAAGCAGCCCTGATTGAAATGCTTCAGAAATACTAACGAGCATTTCACATAAGCTACTTGCTGTATCGTCATGCCAGTTTATGGAGCCCATGTCTACTGGCCTATTGGTGCCGCATGACATATCAATAACAACTGCATCATGCAATATTTGTCCGTGTTCGATAACCGCACTATCCAACTGGTCTTTGGTATCTATGCCCAGCGCGACGACGACGTCTACATTGAAATCCCCCTGCGTGAAGTCTAGATCCGCCTGGCTTATAGAGGTGCGGTACGGGGTGATATAGATACGCACCACCTCATCTTCTACCTTATAGCGAAGCTTATCGGCCTTTGACTTATCAAGAGAAATAATAAAATCACGGAGCGAATCCGTTGTTTGTTCGATAGTCTTTTCCGGCTCTAGAAAGTCAATTGTCGACGGTATGGCACCGCTGAACACTGCCGTCGCATGCTTGTCGAGCTTGTTCATCAAAAGCGTCAAACCGATACAGGCTGAGAGCTGGTCGACAGTAGGGTTGGTACTGATAGTAATCAGCACATTGTTAGCACCCTTAAGAGACTCGACAACTTGCTGTTTGGGAGTCTGTTCTTTTACAGATGTATTTTGAGTATTTGTATCGTCCATCGTTATTTTTGGTTTTTAAGAGTACTTATACGTTAAAATACCACAAGCGTGTTGCTTTGTCCACTATATTAGTGTGAAGTACTACAGAATAATCCCTACCCTATACATATCAATAGACAAAAATAGTCCGGTTTGCCCGGACTATTTAGGCTATAGCTAAAAGACTATTTCTTTGTAGCTGGTTTTTTAGCTGGAGCTTTTTTAGCAACTGCTTTTTTTGGAGCAGCTTTTGGGGCTGACTTCTTTACTGCAGGTGTTTTCACTTTTGTAGACTTCTCTACTTTTACGCCTGATGCCTTCATAGCACGAGCAAGCTGAGCTTTTTTACGAGCTGCCTTGTTCTTGTGCATGACGCCTTTTTTTACTGCTGTATCGAGTGCACGCTGTGCATCGGCATGTGATTCACTAGTCTTTTTGCCGCCCTTTACTGCTGTTACAAATGACTTTAGTGTGGTGCGAAGCTTGTCCCTGGTGACTCTGTTTCGTACAGTTGCACGTGCAGTGACGCGAACTCGTTTTTTGGCTGATTTGATAATCGGCATTTTGTGTGTAATTCCTTTGACTTAAATTTTTAACGTTTCAGGAGAACATTCTACAACAGATTGGACCCCCTGTAAAGAGTCCCCTACCTATGATAGTACCTGGTAATGCTTGTGGTATAATTATGGTCAAAGCGAGTTGAACATAAAAAACTATGACAAAAATGAATATCAGTAGTCTGTTGACATACCCAGTTTTTCGACTGGGTGATTCGCCTTTTACCCGCAAATTGCACCGGGTCCATATGTATATAGTCGGCTTCTTTAAAGTCAGCTCGGTTCTTTTCCCGGCCCTTATAGTTATGTACCTACTTTTTGGCTTTTACTTACCCTCAAAAATAAGTTTTTCTACACATACCCAAAACTGTGCACTTGCGCCAACTGTACTGCCGCGACTACTGAGTGCTGCTCCAACCGAGCATTATAGTGTCGTTACACCCGCTAAGATTTCAATAAACGGCTACCCGTTGCTGGCTACCCAAATGTGCGTTGAGCCAACAGCTATACCCTCTTCCGGGACATCAACGCTTTCCGTTCGTCAGCTAAAGTTGCCTATAGGTAAAAAACTAACTATCGAAAACAGGTCAAGCTTATCAGTATCTGCGCTAGTTAAGGATGACCTGGTATCGACCAAGTCAAATATGATCTTTGAGTTATCAAAGGCTGATTTGTTCTTCGACTATATGCTTGTCGTTGGTAATAAATCCGTCGAATGTGTTGTTCAGGAAAGTACTGTTGCCTGCCCCACAAATGAGCTTGGGCTACAACAAGGCGAGCCGTATACATTTGTGTTAAAGCAAACATTAGGCGGCACATCTCAGCAACTTTTTGCCGAATCCCTAACAACAATTACATCCGCAGAGCTTGTAAGCTCTTCTATTTCAGAAGCTCAAGTTGTCTATGACACACCGCTCAGTGCTCAGTTAACATTTTCTAAACCCCTCATCCGAGCAACGGGCGTGAAGCTACTACAAGGAGACCTTGAAGTGCCGGCTAGTCACACCACAGACGGAGTGGTCGTTAGTATCACCTGGGAAAACCAACTAGAGCGTCAGAAGCCATTTACCATCCAGGTTGATTCGGTGCTTGCCGAAGATGGCGGGTACCTCGAGCAACCCGCCCTCGTACACTTCACAACATCAGGCGGTCCTAAAGTAGTTAATACGACTTTACCCTCCGCAAAGGCTACTATATCGCCAGACTTTACGTTGACGTTTGAACACTCAATAAAACCCGAACAAGATTTTAGCAGCCTGGTATCACTGACTAGTTCAGGACAGCCTATCCCCATCAGTATTACTCCGAGCGGAACAACCCTTCGCATACGAACAAAACAGCAGCTTCCTACGTGTACCGACTTTTCAATTACGATCAAAGACACTCT
>JAYSUL010000023.1:0-4486 GCA_043719125.1 Candidatus Saccharimonadota bacterium
CTCGAAACTCGTCATTAAAGATATGCTCTACATCTTCCCTCGCCGCATCTTCGATATCATCATTTTTGCGCTTTCCTACACCGTCAAGCTTAAATCCAACCCAAAGAAATGCACCTGCACACATTAAGAGCATTCCAAGAGTTATGAGTAGCTGTAGTAAAGTCACTTTTTGTTATCCCACCCTTCTTCCGATTCGACCATTTTTGATGGTCAAAGCTTTAGCAGTAAGTATACCCCAAAAATACCAATCATAAAAATTGTAATTGCAACGACAATTACCTGAATGATACCCCTGAGAATCGACTTCTTACTAAGTGGGTTCCTACCAATAGCAATCATGCCCGATCGTACACCACTATAGATAAGCGCTCCAGATACAGCCGCTGCAGCAAACAGGACAGCCAGCGAGAGATAAACACGGATAGGGTTCACAGGTTTACCCGCAACATATTCGGAGGCGTCACGCAAGAAACTTGGCAAACTAGCTGTACTCTTCAGTATCGGATTGCGCATAATAGCTATGTCGACCTGTATACGGCCGACAGATAGGGTCTTATCCAGTCCCTGGGCGTCCTTGATTGTTACTTCACTAAGCTTCTTATTTTTACCGTCAAAACCATCGATTGCCTTACCAAGTACTGTTTCCTGATACTCGTCGGACTTCATTGCGATACCACTCACGGAAGATACTGATAGTAAGTCACCTGGGCTGACTAAGCCGTTTTGGTCGCTAACAAGAACATCGAATTTACCGCCACTTGCTACATATACCTTTTGCGTTTCTTCTGCCAAGATAAATGACGAATCACCACTACCAACAACAACGCCATGTACTCGCTTGGCCGCATCATTATTAACTGCCTCGACCTTTTTGGGGTCATTTTCCTTTAATGCGACAACCATTCCACGCTGGAGATTAACATTAGTCTCGATATCGTAGCCCTGAGTGATAGTTTGCGCCAGCGAGGTTAGCGGAAAGATAAACAGTACTGCAAATACTAGCAGTACACTGTTTAAGACACGTTTAGATAGGCCCATGGACGTAAGTATACGGCTTGTGCTTATATCTACGCAAGGATCCGAGTGATTGTTTCCACAAGTTGTACAATACCCTGTTCGGACGTAGGCCTCCCAAGTGATATCCTAATTGTCGACATACCACCCTCTTCGCTGATACCAATCGCCGACAGAACATAGGACTTTTCGCCCGATCTCGCGTGACATGCCGAGCCACTCGAGACCGAATAGCCCTGTTTACTTAACAAGTATAGTAGGCTTTCATTGTCAGTTGACGGAAAGAGCACACTGGTGATCGTGCTGGCCCTCGGACCAGCTTCAGCGTGGATCACCCCGCCAATATTCTTAAGGCCCTGTTCTAGTCCGTTCCGCAAAGCCATTAGTCTTGCAGACTCAGTTTCTCGCTCTTGTACCGCTACAGAAAGTGCAGACGCAAACCCAATTATCGCAGGAACATTTTCTGTACCACTTCTAAGCCCAGATTCTTGACCTCCCCCATAAATGATAGGCCCTATCCCTACCGATGAGATTGCCATAAGACAGCCGCTACCTTTGGGTCCGTAGATTTTACCGCCGTTGAGACTCATCAGATCAACTCCGAGAGAACTGCGCAGTATTGGCATCGTATTTGGAGCTTGGGCGGCATCAGTGTGCAGATATAATGGCTTTCCTTTTGATCCGCGCGCTTTTCTAACACGGGCTACAATCTCAGATATCTTCCCAAGTGGCTGGACAGTGCCGAGTTCATTATTGACATACATCACACTAATCAAAACTACGTCATCGTCAATTTGCTTTTCAAGGCTAGCGAGGTCAATAATGCCCAGCTTAGTCACAGGCACGATTTCATGTACGTAATTTTTAACCACTGCCGCGACAGACTCATGCTCAATTGCACTGACAAGTACTTTTCCACCTATGTTTTTTGACATGACGCCACTTATAGCAAGATTATTTGCTTCAGTACAACCAGACGTAAAGATTACCTCGCTTTGCTTACAGCCAATAACTTTGGCGACAGTTTTTCTTGCACGTAAAACAGCCTCTATTGCGGGGTTAGAGGCTTGATAAAGCGCCGATGGGTTATAGAATTCTTGCGAGAAATAGGGTAGCATTTCCGCTAGTACACCATCATCGAGTGGTGTTGCAGAAGCGAAATCAAAAAATCCATCAATTATTGGCATTCTAGTAGTCATTATAGCTGAAAGTTCCAGTTAACGAGCAGTTACACCGTATAGCTCTGTGAGCGAACGACTGATGTATATCCTGGCTGCTTCAGTTAAATTTTCAGCTTCTTCGCGCCCTACAGCGTGGTACGTGCCATTAGCCTGGGCCTTGAGGATACCAGTCGGACGCACATCATAACGTGTTGTCTTGGACTGTCTAACCCCCTGTAAATCCGACCATTCTTCGTGCCAGATCCAAGTATTCTTATCGAGACAAAAAAACTCACGCCTACGGTCATCAGGTATCGGGCCAAAGACTTGCCCTCCAAGCTCCGCTTCTCTGCGCATTAGTTGACGATAGTAATCTATCTGCTTTTGCTCTTCGCCCTCTCCATTAATGAGCGATAGAATTCTCTTAAGCATAAGACGGCTCCATACCTATCTGTTTTCGCATTTGAGCAGTAGTAGGTGCTGCATCTATAGCCTGTGCGCTACTGGAGTTCAGCATGTCCAAGCCACCCCCGGCCACTTGAGCTGTGATCTCGTCAGCCTCAGCACCAATACCAGTGTCGGCTATTATAGCTTTAAATTCTCGATCAAATCGTGCCTGTTCAGCTTCGGCGGCCATTTTCCTTTGAGCCTCACCGACCACGTCGTTCATAGGGCCCTGTAGCTCTGAGGATTGAAATGCGTCAGTGGCAGGTCCTGATAACTCAAAAGACTGGATAATTGGAGGAAAGCTACCAAAAGCAACGCCAAGCAACTCTACGCGCCCTCGAACTGCCGGATGAGTATTTATAGAATGCAGAAACTCCCTCGATGAAGAGGATCCAAACACGCCTGTATCAAGCTCGCTGACTGTCATAAAACCTCACTTAGAAGTTGATTTTCTCATTGGGATCCAATGAGAACAGCTTTTGTGCGTTTCTTGTAGTGGCCTCTATTAGCAAGTCGAGAGTTTCTCCCCTCATCTCCGCCAAACAGGCCGCTACCAACCTCACATTAGCTGGTACATTCATAGTACCACGTAACGGAGTAGGTGTCAAGAAGGGTGAATCTGTTTCAAGCACTAGATTGCCAATGGGAATCCGCTTTGCGGCATCGAGCTGTTCTTGGTCTTTAGAGAAGGTCACAATGCCGTTCAGCCCCATCATTAACCCCGCCCTAACAGCACGGTCAACCTCTTTGGACGATGCACTGAATGAATGTATAGCCCCTCTTGTACCTGGAAAGTTCGCAAGAATCGGCCAAAAATCGTCAAATGCTTCGCGTATATGAAAAATACACGGCTTTCTAAAGCTAATCGCGAGTTGAAGCTGATACTCCAGTGCTTTAATCTGGTCTGCTCTCGGTGAATTATCATAGTAATAGTCAAGCCCAAACTCTCCAATTGCGACGACTTTCGGATTAACTGCCAGTCTTGCGATTGTCTCAAGGTCATCTTCACCTATTTTTGCATCATGTGGGTGCAAACCAACGCTTGCCCAAAGTCCGGGTTTGTCATGTACATAGTCAACTGCATGCTGGCTATCATCACCCGAGGTACCTATGCATATCATTTGATAAACATCTGCTTTTTTTGCACCATCGAATACTGCTTTCTGATCAAAAACAAACTCCTTATCGTGTATATGGCAGTGGGTATCAACAAGATACATTTACCGTCTCCTACTCTGCTGGTGTTTCTTTTTTAGGAAACAGTGTTTCAGTTCCTATACGGATAATTCCATCTTTGAAAATAGCATCGATTTTATCTGAAGTTTCTGGCAAAAATGGTACGAGCAGTTCGCCAATTTCGTTCAGGCAACTAACACAGTAGGCAAGCACTTCACGGAGATGCGTAGAGTCACCTTCTTTTGCGATCACCCAAGGTTTAGCTGTTTCAATATATTGGTTAAGACCTCTCACCTGGTCCCAGACGACTTCTAGCGCACGATCAAAACGACACGCAGCCAGAGCCTCGTGATATGGACCTTGGTCGTGCTCACCTTCTGGGACGTCACCAACCACGCCATCCATGTATTTCATTGCCATACTAGCAACTCGCTGGACAGCATTACCAAGCTCATTAGCAAGTTCGGAGTTATATGTCGACTCAAATCTCTCTTGCGAGAAATCACCATCATCATGTGATGGTATGTGCCTCGCTAGGTAGTATCGAAATGCATCAGCACCATATTCCTCAATCACATCAACTGGATCGACTACATTACCTAAAGTTTTGCTCATTTTTTGACCATTACTGGTGACGTGCCCATGAACATATAATTTCTTTGGGAGCGGCAAACCAAGTCCCATCAACA
>JAYSUL010000024.1:0-40410 GCA_043719125.1 Candidatus Saccharimonadota bacterium
CTCATCGTGTTGGCATTGTACGGCCAGAACCTGACGTCGTCGATGCTGAACAGCATCGTCGGCGGAACGCTGATTGCAGCGTTCATAGGTTTTGTAGCGGTGATCTGCCTACACCTGCACGCCAGGAAGGCAGTCCAATTTCTGGCCTATTTGGCAGGTATTGGGAGCATCATCTTCATCGCTTGGCAGACGCTGAGCGCAGTCCTGTAGGAATACGACGAGCAAGTAGAAGAGCTCACAAATACTCTTCCTGCTCGTCGAGTTGGTTGTTCTATTTGCTCGTCAATACGCCCCGTACTTCCCACAAGGAGTACGGGGCTGTTCCTTTTTATTCCGATAAAAATAAAATAGCTCGCATAGGCGAGCACTATATTTTGGGGTTTGGGGGTGTAAAAGAAAACCTTTCCGATCTAGGTGTTGTTCTAAATTACAATGCTGCGATTACCGAGGACTTAGCGTAGCGATCCCGCAGGTGCATTGTAATTATCGACAACGGATAGGTAGCGAAATATTTCCCTACCCCCAGTTTTGGACACTTTTTAAAAAGTGTCTGACTTTGGTTCTTTTCGAAAGAATAGATATACTTATGCTTATGGATCAACAGCCTAATTATGACTTCATCATGAACTCCGGTAAACCAAAGGGTGGCGGACTGGCAATGGCATCAAAAAAACAGCGAATTCTCGTTGTCGTTGGGGGGGCTATAGGATTATTGGTAGCGACACTGATCATTGGCGGGCTACTTGGCGGCTCGGCTAATAAGTCAAACAACCAACTTCTTGACCTCGTTGCCTACCAGTCTGAGCTTAAGCGGGTTATTGCACTCGGCACAACGAGGGCTCGAAGCGCAGACACACAGAACAAGGCAATTACTGCCTCATACACCCTAGACTCAGACTACCAACGTAGCGTTTCGATGGTCAAGGCCAGGGGTATTACTGCACCTAAAGACTTAACGGTTAGGTACGCAGGTAAAACATCAGATACAGCGCTAGATGCTGCCGAAAAAGCAAACGCCTTCGACCAAAAATATGAAGAACTATATAAAGAGAAACTAACAAACTATAAGGCAAAACTAGCAGAAGTATATCAGTCCCTAAGTCCTAGCGAACAAGTCATCGTCAAAAGCCAGAGTGATAATGCCAAAATATTACTTGGCGAGCCGACAGCTGTTCCAGAAAAATAACTAAACTTCTATGCCAGCAACTAAGTTGTAGCTGAGAACTATCAGCCCTTGAACTTCCTCCCATGGCAATTGCCCGGTGAGCAGTATGGTATTCCAGTGCTTTTTGTTGAGGTGATAGCCAGGTAAAACCGTCTCATATTTTTCCCTAAGCAGCTCAGCGAGACCCGGATCGCACTTGAGGCTGAGTTGTAACGGTGCCTTGCCCTCAGGCATGATAGCAAAAAGTTTTTCTTCATCCCCTACCGGTACCTTATAAACTGCTACTCCTTCACCAAAAGGATAGTCTAGCCGAGAGTTCGGCATACTGAGCAGGTATTCTTCAATTGTTTTACGATCCATTGCTAGTAATTATGCCATATACCGCAGCAACATCCTCATGTAGAAACTGTCTAGGAAAGTCTTTGGTCTCGCCCTCAGCAACGCAATCCACCAGAACGTTCGAGTCGACCATACCGATTAAATACTGAGCACTCTTCGCATTAACTTCTAAAATCCAGCTATTTCTTCCCTCAACTAGCGTAGTAGTGATGTTCCCCTGCCTGTCTACGATGGATCGAAGCACATGATTTGCATATAGTCCGTCGAAAGCAGGTAGGGGTGAGATACAGCCCAGTAAAACTCCTCGCGCATGTCGGACCCTATATCTTAAACCGGGCTCGCCCACTAAGACCTCCTCTGAGCCGACTTCTACGACAGCATGAATGCTACGAAGACAACGCTTGCTTTCTTCGATAGCTAAATTCCTAAAGCCAGTGGCTACTTCTATACTAAGTATACTCATCGCACGATAGTACACTAGTCGGCAGATCTAACCAAAAGCACTACTTCATGGTTTAAAAGGATTGCCCCGATTGGATTTACAGAGGGATCCAGTTAAGCTTTTGGATTGTATTGGCCTGTAGTGTGTCGTCAGCAGACTTTGGCTGATATGGATTTGCCGTATCAACTGGAATAATTGAGTACTTATAGGTATAGTCAGGTTTCTGGAGATTTTTGCTTCGAGCAGCTTCAACGCATAGATCATCATACCCACTGCATGTTTTAGCAATCTCAGCCCAGTCCTGTATGTTTTGGGTGCTTGCTTGTCGTATCTCTATGCCAAGACCAATCGCAGATGATTGTGGGTTTGAGTTCACTGCTACACCCATAAATCTACCGAGAGAGTAAACAATAAGTCCGTCGGCGTATTTCTCAACAGGTTCGAGGCTGGAATCACCAATACCCATTACTATATCCGCTCCAGCGTCTACATAACTTTGGTATAGAGATCTGCTCGAGCTACCGAGTGTATCAAGTATGCTTGTTTGATTATAGATATACACCCACACCGGTAGATCTACCGTATATTTCTGCACTTCTGATACAGCAGCCGGCTTTACCGCATCTGCTATAGAAACCGCGCAAAGAACAATAGGCAATGATGCTGACTGATAAGCCCGATCCTTTGACTCTAGTCTTGCACTTAAGCTCACCACCTCACACATATCTTTGGCGGACACATCGCCCATCCCCCCAAAGAATTGAATCCCTTCCTTTGACAAAAATGAAGTGGTCATCATCTTAGTCTTTGCATCCCCCGTATTAGCGACGATACTTGCAACTCCAAAATACTTCGAGAAATCACTTACCTGATCAGCATCACAGAACTCTTTCGTATCAATATTATCCAACGGGCAATCTAGACCTATGATCCATTCATCATAGTTACTCCGTCCTATGGTGGTCATCTGCGCAAAGACGGCCGTCTCCTGTGCCGGCGCAATACCAGCCCATGATGCCGAGCCAAAGCTCACCGTACGAGAACTTATCTCTTGAAAGTTATTAATACTTACAACTTCAGCTGTGTCTTCTGCATCACTCGTAATTACACCCGAGTTATTAATTACATACGCCGTCAGAAAGAATACTGCCCCAAGAGTCAAAACCACGACTACCAGCTTTAGTAACCGGTGAGAGTTTCTACGTGAACGATACTCCATGTCTCTATCTCCTATTCATCCAAGTTAAAACTTTTGATGCTTCTGCATGCTCAAGGGAGAGGATAATACGGCGGTACTTGCGCATATCTGTCTCTATAACAAGTACCTGTTTTACAACAGGATTTGCGAGGCCTTTTGGATGAGATATGTACATAAAGTCCCACCCCTCCTCAGTCCAGAAGGATCCTGCTGCGAGCAGACCTGGCGCATATGTGCCGGGCAGTCTTAGCTCATACTTTTTCCAATCATCGAAATACTCACACCACTCAACAAACATAATACGATCTTTGGGTATATCAATCTTAGTTTTGAGCGCCCAAATCTGCTCTTGACCTTCAAGTTCGATCCTCAGTAAGTTCTTGCCTCGTAGAACTTTCATATAGTTATAGGGTAGATTGCTTAGGCGTTAGCGTCAAGCTTTACTTCTTTGGCCCGGAAGTCTAGTGATACAGAATTGATACAATACCTCTGACCAGTTGGTTGATCAGGCGCGTCATCAAAGAGATGCCCGAGGTGTCCTTTACAGTTTTTGCAGACTACCTCTACCCGAGACATGCCAAATGATGTATCCGTATGCTGTTCTACCGCATCAGAACTGGCGATGTCATAAAAAGCCGGCCAGCCACAATGGCTCTCAAACTTATTGTCACTCGTAAATAGTACAGCGCCACAAGCAGCACAGGTATATGTACCCTTATCTTCTCGGTATAGATGCTCTCCACTGTAGGGCGCTTCAGTACCTTTGCCTTTCAGTACCCGTAGCTGATCACCAGATAATTGCTTTGTAATCTTTGATTCATCCATACATACAGTTTACTACATCAAAAAACATCCCCTACAACGGGGATGTTTTTTTATGGTAACTCTTGACGTAAGTAGCTGTTACTTCTTGTCAGCTTTTGTTAGGCCGGCTTTATCAACGATAAAGTAGACAACAAAGGCAGTCGCGAGAAGCGTGATTATGGCGTTAGCAATTGCACCCCAGCCAAATACAAGCTCTTCACCACCACGTACTAGACCCGTATTCCATTCTAGGGCCGAGAGATCAGTACCACCTAAGATGTAACCTACGAGCGGGCTAATAAAGTTATCGACAAGCACGCCGACTGCATCACCAGCCTTTAGACCAATAGCAAGTCCGACTGCAAGTCCAACAATTCCTTGTGCACGGACAAAATCTACAAAACCTTTTACCATAACATCACTCCTTTTTTCCTTAAGTTACTCTATGGCAGAAGTATAGAAGTTTACGCAGTAGCTTGCAATAGCCTAGTTATCTGGGTTAGCTGTCATGAGGTCGAGGAAATCTTGGCCTCTATAGCCAATGATCCGTTTCCTGCTCGCATCCATTTTGTCGTATCGGCTAAGCAGTAGACTACCGAGACGGGGGACCTTTTTGACCATCAGCCGATGACCGTCGACAAATCGCCAAAACAGTCCATCCCAAATATCACACCATGGGCCCTTATCGTAACGGCTCATCGCAAGTATAGTATTGCTGGAGCACAGGCTTTGTCGGCCAGATAATTTACCTTGTTGTATAGACTGACCTAGTGAATACACACTCGGGAGCGTCACCCATTCATACGAATCAACGAAAGAGCACATAAACCACTGATATACATCGTCTGGATGTATATCACACATCATCATAAAGTTACCGACGACTGTCAGTCTCTCGCTGTGGTGTGCGTAGCCAAAATCATTTACTTTTTTTATAACTGCGTCTACTGGTGGCATACCGGTTGTACCAGCGTACCAGTCATCAGTCAGCCGTCGATTATTACCGAGTACATTTTGCGAACGAAGCTTGTCTCCACTCGTTACATATAGCGCACGCGCATACTCACGCTGACCGAGGATATTACGTATAAAGCCCTCAAGGCTAGCTATAGGTATTTCCTTTTTTGTAGATGCGCAGAAGTCCATCGCCGCCTCGACAACTTCCTGGGGTGATACAAGTCCGATATTGAGCATCGGTGAGATAGCACTATGAAACAGCCAGACACCGCGCTCATCAACAATATCCTGGTACTCTCCATAGCTAGATAGTCGGTTTGCAAAAAAGTCCTTTAGCCACGCCAGTGACTCGACCCTATTTGTTGGCCAGAGAAAGGTATCAGTTCGCCCTGGGTTAGAAGGAAACTTCAGCTCGACGTGTGTAATAGCTTCACGGACAAAGTCATTATCGCCAAAGCTTGATATACCTGGAAGCGGCGTATCCTTGTCTAGCCTTGTTTCCTCTTCTGACCCAAAGCTCCATTTTCCACCGACAGGATGATAGTTTTTGTCGATCAATACATCAAAGCGCTCTCTCTGATACTGGTAAAAATCTGTAAAACTCGGTGTGTCTTTGCCAGTAAAGTACGCATCTATATCTTTTTGTCTTAGATAGAACCCCGGGTTTTCTAGCTTTCGCAGTGGGACGTGCACCTCGAGCGCCTGCGATGCAGATTCAAGTCTGCGCCAAAGCCTAGAATCAATCGGGTCGAATACAACGATCTCACTTGCTCCCTCGAATGCAGCTCGTACAAGTGCAGTATCAGTAACTACGTCTGTTCCAGATTCAACATACTCCACTTCGTAGCCATTGGGCCAAAGCACTTCCTCGGCGTAACGACGCATGCTTGCCCTTAGCAGCACTAGTCGCTGTTTATGGAAGCTCATTGGAAATTCTTTATCATTGCCGAATAGCAACGGTTCTTCAACAAGGTAAACTCGTTGTACCTTCGGTAGAAGAGACACTTCAAAAAGCTGATTTGGATACAAAAGTAGTGCGGTGCCCATATATAGCACTAGTATAAACCGCTTACGGTAAGTTTCCTACATTTTTTCGGGAGCTTGTATGCCCAGGATAGAAAGTCCATCCCCAAGTGTCTTTGCGTATTCACTCACCAAAGTAAGCCGGACCGCCTCTCTCGGATCGCCCACTACAAGATTGTTCTCATAGAATTTATTAAACTCCTGCGCCAGTTCATAGAGGTAGGTACATATAGTGTGCGCGGCGTACTCGGTCGTTGCCTGAAATAGTATTACCTGGTACTCGGCGAGCTTCCTTACAAGCTGTCTCTCGCCAAGTTCGAGCTGCACCACCTGTGCAGGCTCTACGGCTGATTTGCCCAAGATACTTTTTGCCCTAACGAGTGCGTATTGCAGGTATGGGCCACTATTACCATGGAGGCTAACGGATCCCTCCGGATCAAATGCAATATCACCACCCAGTCTATGCTTGAGGAATTCGTACTTCACCGCTCCAAGATAAATCTGCTCATCCCGCTCGGGATCGCCTGAGTCACCCACCGCTTCCCTCACGGCGCATAGCACATCCATGGCAGTCGTTACATTGCCTGTTCGTGAAGACATTTTAGTCCCATCACCAAATCGAATTAGTCCGTTCGTCAGATGCGTCATCTTTGTGCGAATTCCCGGAAGTATATGGTCGGCTGCCTGCCACACAACTTTCATATATTCTGTCTGTTCTTTTCCGGTGATCAAAATTCGATGATCAAAGGGAAATTCTTCCATTTCTATCATGATGAGGCCCAGATCTTTAGCCTCATAGGTAGGGAGTCCTTCCCTAGTTATGAAAACTCTCGTATGCAGGCCATCCTTTTCGCCCTCGTATACGACAGCATCTTGAGATTTTGCGAACACAGAGCCGACATGAGCTTCAACTTCATGTCTACCACGAGCTTCGGTTGAGCTTTCCGGATAATACTTTTCGAACCCAGTTACCTTTAGTTCACGGTATAGCCGTTCAAAATAGTCTCGACACCAGTCTCGACACGTAAAATATATCTGGGCAAACGGTGAAGTCGTATCTCCCGTTGCGTGCATTGCATATATACGTTTGTTAACTTCTAGAATCTCAGCGCTAACTGCGTCGTCATCATTCGTATCTGCCTTTGCGCCATCAACGTAACGTTCGGCAATAAATTTTGTACGCTCATCAGTAAGTATATCGTTGAGTTTTTCCGGAAACTCACCACCAATATTTTTAATTATTCCCCATAGGGCACGCGCCGCGCTCAAGCCTACATCAGCGCCAAAGTTGGTTCTGTGCACTATCGCCCCGCTTCTCTCGACCATTCTAGCAACCACGTCACCATAGATCGTTTGGTATAAGTGCCCAGCGTGCAGTTCTTTGAAATAATTTGGGCAAGAATACTCAATAACGTATCTCTTTCCCGCAAAAACATCGACGTCTCGCCTCGATGCAGCGTCCCAAAGGTCACCATCCGAAGCCCAAAGATTGATAAACCCAGGTCCAGCAACCTCTGCTTTTACACCACCTGTATTAAGTCTATCGACCAAAGTCTGAGCAATTTCTCTCGGATTTTTCTGTAGCTTTCCAGCGATTTGCATCGCGACATTCGTTGAGTAGTCGCCGAACTTTGTCTCGGGGATAGTCAGCTCAATATCTGCCTCAATCTCAAAAAGCTCTCTGACGAGAGACTTAATTTGATCAATAGTTTTTTGCTTTAACTCCATTTGTAATCAGTATACCCGACTTACGTATAACCTCGAAGAAGTCAGGGTTATCTAGAGAGGATGATATGCACCCATTATCTAACTGAGGTGATGCTATGGCATCATTGATGGAAGAAACGGGTGTAGATCGCCTATCTGATAAGTATGGCTCTACAGGGATTTGCGTAAGTCGGGTAAACAGAGGTAACTTAATACTTCGATAGGTATCTTGGTCGAGCAACGGCTTGCTCTATAACTAACTTGTGCCGCTCGAGCAGACTCGCGTACTCATCCTTGGTTTTGTTCATACTGCTATACACCAGGAATGGCTCGAGTACATCAAAGCCGCAGAACGCTAACGTTCCATGGTGAAGCGGATGCAAAACTTGCTTGAGGGTAGCCTTATGCTTACCGAGAGGTTGATAGTACTCTTCAGGGCCACCAGCTACAGCGACAACCATTGCCTTTTTGCCACGGAACATCCCGTTTTCATAAATTTTTCCGGCGTCCCATGCTATCCCCATAGCCAGGACCCTATCAAACCAGCCTTTGAGAATTGCTGGCTCAGAAAACCACCACACCGGGAAGTAAAACATCACCAAATCAGCTGCCTGCAGGCGCTGTATCTCACTGACTACATCTGGCGCGAAACCCCAGTTATTATCAGTCGCGTGCTTTTGCTCAAGCATGTAGTTAAAGTGTTTCCCTGTAAGCGTCGAGAAGTCATACTTGTTCGCAGTCGGAGTGAATCCATTTGCGTAAAGATCAGTTTCGATTACTTCATGCTCTAACGCCACAAGCGTGCTGATTGCCACATTCTTTAGAGATGCGACGAGAGATGCGGGCTCGTGATGAGCATATACCACCAATATATTCATTATTTACTAGTATAGTGTATCTAGATTTAAGTATAAAGGAGCTTATGGTTAGCGTTATATGTGTAGGCAAAAAGCATGAGGCAATGTATGAGGCAGCGATTGCTCATTTTGAAGGGCGCATAAAACCATATACAAAGCTAACTTTCATAGTACTGCCCCACTCACCATTAGATAATCTAAAGGCACGTACAGAGGAGAGCACTCGAATCCTGAGCCGTATAAATAGCGAGGATTATGTCGTACTCCTCGACGAAACTGGAGATAATTTGCCCACCGCGGAGCTAGCTCAAAAGATTGAGCTAGCCCAAAACTCCTCAAGGAATATTACGTTTATTATAGGTGGCGCCTATGGAGTAGATGACACGGTCAAAAAGCGCGCAAACTCGATAGTTGCATTTGGTAAAGCAGTGTTTCCCCATCAACTTATGCGCGTCATGCTACTCGAGCAGATATACAGAGCCTACTCCATCCTCGCAGGATCAAAGTACCACCATCTATAGGTAAAAATATTTCTGGATTTAGTCCGGGGATATTTTACAAAACAGGAAAAGAGAAGCCGGAGCATGCCGCTTTTTACGGATGCCCCGAGCGATGAGAAAAGGACTAGTCCTTGTCTTATTACAGTCCGATCTCTTTGAGCTCCTGTCGCTTCAGTATAAACTTTAATGTGCCAATCTTCCATTTACCGGCTTTTTTTACCAAACTATATTCATAGGTACCGTCAACATTTAATACATAACGTACTCCACGATCGTTGATGAAATACTGACCCTTTACGACACTTGAAGCGCTCGCCTCTTTAGCTCCGAGCATCTTGACTCTCATCGACTGGATACGGTGTCTGGTAGCGTAGAAATAGCTTCTCAGCTCATGTCGCCAGTTGGAAATTAGCTCTTTAATGCTCTTAATACCGGGTGCCTCTTGGGTTAGCTCGATATCATCGACGTATGGTTTATCTACAAAATAGTCTGAAATTTTGTCCCACATAGCGTGGTCTCGGTATCGGTGTACACTCTCAAGTGCGTCTTTAATATCTTGACGATCGTTTCTGATTTCTTCTAATTGTGCGTTCATTGATAGTTTCCTTTCTCTGAACTTTTTATGTTCCTTCAGAGCTATTGCTCTACATCAATACTATGTCAGCTTCCTGAAATGAAACTGAACGATCAAATAATACCCTTTACCCGTGCGCCCTTTCCATCTACCCTATAGGTAATGGACATTATAAAAGCTCTACTTCTTGGGATCATCGAGGGAATTACTGAATTTCTACCTGTCTCGTCAACGGCGCACTTAGTAGTCTCCGAAAAAGTCCTGGGATATAAAGATACTGCAGCGATATTTACTGTTGTAATCCAGCTAGGAGCCATCCTTGCCGCTGCCTGGTATTTCCGTAAAGATTTGACATATATCATTCGTAGTTTGATAGCACGTGACAAGGAGATGACCAGTTTTGCCGGTAGTGTCATAGTCGGCGTGCTACCAGCGGCGCTAGTGGGTCTCGTAGTTGAAAAAACAATTGGGCTACCCGACTCTCTATGGCTGATATCGGCCATGCTCATCTTGGGAGGAATTGCATTTATCTTGATTGAAAATATGAGCCACAAACCTCCCAGTAAGTTAGGTGATGTACGCTACGAAGACATCACCGCCAAAAAGTCATTACTGATCGGGCTAGGACAATGCCTCAGCATTATCCCCGGTGTATCACGATCTGGAGCTACGATCATGACCGGGCTAATTGTGGGGTTAGACCGCAAGACTGCTACAGTTTTCTCGTTCTATCTCAGTATCCCTATCATGCTGGCCGCCAGCGCACTGAAGCTAGCAAGTGATCATTCGGCTATTAGCTCTATTAGCGGTGGCTCATCAGCTCTCATCGTCGGACTGCTCAGTTCATTTATCACTGCCTGCATCGTCATAACGTGGCTTCTGAAATATGTTACAAAAAACGACTTCAAGCCGTTTGCCTACTACCGTATCGGGCTGGGTCTGATCATCCTCATTGCACTAGCTGTGCAAAACTAAGTACCAAATTTGTTGTAATCACTACTCAGTGAGAGTACATTGACTATTAACGTACTTTTCATGAGTGGAGTAGCAGTCGCTTATCGCACACCGTGATAGGCAATGACTGTGAAAACAAAGAATTGGTACCGTTATTTAACAGCCATGAACGTTAATTTAGTAAAGGAGAAGTGGCGCTAATTGTGTATATATTAGTACATGGCTAGCGTCACTCCTCCTGCTAGTGATGCCACAGAACACCGCAGGAATCGAAGTAAACCGGGGGCAACCCCTCAACCGAACCCTGGAGGTTCACATCATGAAGCAACCACCCATCCATCGACGGACCTGGGCAGCTGTGATGCTGCTCGCGTTCGTCATCGCTGCTGTCGTCGCCGGGCTGTTCGCTCTCGCGTCGCCGGATCAGACCACTGCTGCACCTCTGACAATCGTCGCCGCCGTGGCAATGATCGCCGCTGTCGTCATCGTCGCCGCCACCAAGAAGCGAGACGAGACGTTCACTGAGACCGCCCTCACCATGCTCAGCACGGCCGCATCGGCCATCATGCTGGCTCTGGGCATCGCTCCGAACTTCCGCACGGCCATGGCGGGACCGGACATCGACGTCGGCAGTTTCCGGCACCAACGACACCCGACGAACCTCCGCACCCGACGCGTCGATCGACGGCATGGGCACGGCAACTTCGGCACCGATCCGGACCGTTCGGCGACCTCCGCCGTGCACCAGACCTGACCGACAAGCAGGAGAAGTCCTCCAGAAAGGGAGGTCCGGGGTTCGCCCCGGGCCTCTCCCTTGGAGAAAATTAACGGACGTGGCTGTAAAGCCAAGCTTATTCCACCATCCGATTTACATCGGATGGTTTTGTTTTTATCTAATAGATCCGCTGGTATTTGACATGAGCCAAACAAAAAGTCCGAGCTCAATCACAAACAACACAATGAGGATAATCGTGCGCTTTGTCTCGAAGTTTAACTTTTTCATTGCCCTTGCTCCATCTCAACTGGCTTTGCGATCACAACAAGCCTGTTTTCTGCCGTTATAATAGGTGTGCAGGTATAAAGCGTCAATGTACGGCCATAAGTATTACCCTCTATCTCTACAGCGCTCTCAGGCACGGTTTTTGTTTCGGTCACTATATAGATTAGTTCCTCACCTTCCCAGTAAATAGCCAACTTATCACCTACTTTAACTTTATCGAGGTTATAAAACCCGCTATCTGGCTTTTGGTAGGTAAATCTATGAGCCACAATTACCGTATTTCCTACCTCTTTTGGCGATATAACATGTAAATCTTTACGCCAAGCACCGCCTTTATCAATAACCCAAAGACCATTCCCCTCCAGTACGGGCTGATCGATCAGCGCAGTAGGTATGACTATTCTGTTTTCTTTGGGAGTTGGCTTAACGACACCAGTCTTTACTGTATCGCCCCTTAGTGTACCGGCGTATGGAGCAGAAGCAGACTTGTCCTTGAATATAAAGATGATCTTAGGCCAATATGGAGCTACAAGTATATATAGCGCAAATAGCACCACAACGGATGTCAGTAGCTGGTTAATCTTTTTATGTGTCAGCTTCATTAATAGTATTATCTCAGAAATTGAAAAGACCCTCGGACTTTTCTCTGAAACTCGCCGAAGCGAGGAGAATTTCCAAGGGCCATACGACCAAAAAGGGACGAGCGATTGTAGCGCTCTCTACACCCACTTTCTGGTCAAGGGCTGCAATCCGTCTACCCGTAGAGGTTGAAGAACGCGTTCGGGATGAACATGAACGGTGATGCCACCGCCATGACCAGGGCCCCCTTGTAGTACTTTTTGATGAAATCGAATGGTCCAGCAGGTTTGGTGCTGAGAAACTTCGATCCCACGTAAGTCACGATTAGCCAAAAGATGGCCGCCCAGATGAACAAGATCGTAAACGCAATTACTGGCGTTATAATCATGTCCCCCAGACCAGACCACCATTCGGTGCTCTTGAGCACCGCGGCATCCGCGATATCATCAGTTGGCGTTGAGGCCGCGATGAAATCATACATTGTTCCCTCCTCAGGGACGAGAGGCGCAGCCTCTGAGACCCACTCTGGGTCTTGTGTCTATTATAGCATATAATATATATATGCACAATAGACCAATCGTGAACTACAGGTATTTGAGCTGTCGGATAAAAGCTGTATAGTCGTATGCATGCACGGTTTCACAGAGGCATCAGAACAGCTAATACAATATGCTCTAGAATCCATTGAGCAACGGTTTGGGCTAGCTAGTAAATCCCCAAAACCTTACCATAATATTGAACATACGAGTTTTGCGATTGATAGTGCTAAATCGCTCGCCAAATGCTCTCATTTGCCACAAAGAGACAGTCTACTGCTAACCGTTGCGGCAGCATTTCATGACTTTGTACATAACGGAGATTCTGACCCCGCTAATGAGCAACTCAGCGCCGAAGAGGCTGAAAAGAAGATGAGAGAACACCCAGTTTTCACTAGTACCGACATAAATCGTGTACGACGGATGATACTTGCGACCAACTGCACGGCAAAGTATCCAAAAATCATACAATCACCTACCGAGGATGATGTTTGCGCTAAGATACTTTGTGACGCCGACCTATCATCATTTGGTAAACCATATGAGGAATTTATGGCAAGTGCCAGCTACTACTTCGACGAGCTATATCCGGGCGTCGAAAAGGACTCTGATCAGTACAAAAGATACCTCGAGGCCGAAATTGTAATACTTAGTAATCATGAGTTCTGGACAACCGAAGCATCAGACATGTTTCCGCATACAGCGGAGAACATCCAAAGGCTTAAAGGGGCGGTAAGGTCGTTTTAGAATACTTTCTAAAGGAGTATACTTCTCGATAATGCTCAAGTTAATCAATATCATCATGAAGTTACTGCTTGCAGGGCTCGTCGTTCATGCGATGCTTTTTAACGAACTGACGCAGTACCGAGCCAAGGCATTTGGCATCAGAATGGCCCTCTATCCACTTGTCGCATGCGCTACTTATGTCTTTTATGTGACCCGACTAAAGAAGCGGAAGCCCAGCTACCCCATCATCGCAGACTTGTGTCTGACTACTGTTGTATTCGCTGACTTTGCCGGAAATACGCTAAATCTCTACGACTCAATTGCATGGTGGGACGACGCGATGCACTTTTTGATATCGATACCCTGGGTTATTGCCGGCGGATTGTTGCTCCAACGCTACAGCAAAGGTAAGCTAACAACTTTCATGCTTGTAGCTGGCTACGGGGCAATTACCCATATCATCTGGGAGATATTTGAGTACTTTTCCTTTGTACGTAGCAACTCGAGTGAGTTCGCAACCGCCTACGAAGATACCATCTATGACCTAATACTATCTCTTTCTGGGGCTATTGTTGGTGCGCTGATTTGTGTGTATATGCTGAAGCCGGCAAAAAAGAAGTAGTCCGTAGATACTGGACGCATTCAGTATCTACCAAAGAAAAACCCGCCATTTAAATTGCGGAGCTTTCATTTATTTAAGGGCAAGATTCGGTCACCTTTGGCGACCCCGAAACTGCACTATCGAAAACAAGTTTTCGTCGGAAGGTTTCCTTGAAATTCGCCACTGGCGAATTTCACCTCCGATCTCTTTTCGGTCGACAGTGTTCAATATTATCGATATAAACCAATATAAAAGCCGGTCTACTGACCGACTTATATATTGGTGCACCCGGCAAGATTCGAACCTACGACCTCCTGTACCGCAAACAGACGCTCTATCCAGCTGAGCTACGGGTGCATAACTCACTAACAGGGGTGATTATAGCAGGTTTATCTGTTAAAATAAAGACTCAGATGGAGAGGTCGCATAGTCCGGTCTAGTGCGCTAGTTTCGAAAACTAGTGTGGGGCAACCCACCGCGAGTTCGAATCTCGCCCTCTCCGCCAGGAGAAAACCGCCCAGCCCTTCATGGCTGGGCGGTTTCTTCTTGTATAGAAGGAGATTTGAGCTAAAGAGTTCAATTTTCAGTCTGTTGCCCGAGCAGACTCGGCGCACAGATTGAAATAATGTATCTCGCCCTCTCCACCAGGAGAGTTTGTAGTAAATAGTATAGGCTTCATCTTACTACAAAGTCTTTTAGCCCGATGCTTCTTCCAATTTGTCTAGCTTACGTATTGTAAATAAATGGTCTACTTGCTTAACGAGGCCTTCCTCAAAGAGCTCACCGAGCGCCCGACTGGCTGTTTCCCTGGTCATATTTATTGAGTCAGCTATATCTTGATGAGTTATGGGCGCATCGATTAAGACTTCATTCCCTTGAGTCTTGCCAAACATTTCTGTTAGATTTAGTAGTTCAGCGATTAGTCTTTCACGTGCAGTCCTAAACTCAAGGGTTTGTATTCTCTGTCCGTACGCCGTAATGATATTTACCGACTGTTTCAATATCTCTTGGCTCAGTGTGTTGTTTTTTTCCATTTCAGACCGCAATTTTTCTTTAGTTGTTTTTAGTACTACTACATCAGACATTGCCTGGTAGCACAAACCTTCTGTATGAACGCCATCTAATGCCCAGATTAGTGGAATGAATTCGCCCTTATCATGTATAAGTAGAAGATTTTCTTGTCCAGCCTTGGTAATCGTAAAAGCTTTTACAAATCCTCTTTTGATGAGATATACACCCTGAGGTCCATCGATACCATTGATGATTGCTTCTCCTTTAGAAAACCGTGCGATTACACCGTCACTAAAACTAGCATCTATGTTATTGCCTTTGATTTCTTCGATAGGTTTGATAGCTAAAGGTTTATTAGTCATTAAGGGCAGTATATCAGGTAGCTAGTTATGCTGTTTTGCAAAAACACACTAAACCGAGCCCCAACAATACCGAATTATAGTCTTCTGCTTTGTGCTATAAGTCACATACGTCACAAGTGTATAGGTCTATGATAGAAACACTGAACCATCTTTTGTTTTTGTAATCAAAAGTGGCAATAAGACGAGAATTTAAAGAGTAAGTAAAAGGAGGTTTTTAGATGTTGACGACCATAGCAATAGTACTAGCAGTACTCTGGGCACTGGGTTATTTTGTGGTGGATATAGGTGGAGGTCTTATTCATGTACTTTTAGTAATCGCACTGGTTGTATTTATTTACAACATGGTTGTAGGCAGACGATCCGTTTAGCTGTGATAATCTAGAAGTAAATTGTCTCGAACTTTCTACGTAATAGTAAAAGACCTCCGTATCAGGAGGTCTTTTACTATTACGTAAGTCATTTACTACTAAGCATTCCTGTTTCTCATTTGCTGAGCCATTCGCCTAAACTCTTGTCTCATGGGACCAGCGTCTTCAATTAACTCGTGCTCAATATCAGAAGTCATATGGGTATTCCTTCGGTCGCGTGGTTCATTGGGGTTTTTGGAATATACTAGGAAATTTTTATTTGATTGCTTTTGATATCTGTCTTTTGTTGCTGAATATGTTCGTGACATACTTGCTCCTCCGATTATTAGCTTTCAAAAACGAAGCCTAGCATTTTACTGGGCACCTAACTTTCTTAGAGATGTGCGTAAAATAATAGCTTATAACAATAGGATAGTCCTATTTTCGACTGAAGTATGTGTGCTTCATCACGATACACCCTGTATTTAGGAGTATGTTCAGGACTTCTTGATCACTAGCCCTGGATCATTGGAGGTCGGCGGGTGTATGTACGCGATGGTGGTGGTGCCGGCTGAGTGGTTGGAGTGCTTGCTGTCGCCGAGGTAGCTTGTTCTGGTGACTCAAGCGTCACATTGGGTACGGTCACCTCCCCTACTGGCTCTGTTGATACCTCCCGCTGTACCGCTCCATGCGCTTCAGTAAGCGGAGTAGGTTCTAGAGACGATTCATGCACCACTTCATCCTCATGCTCATCCTTTTTGTGCCTCGTAATGAGAAGCAGACCATACGTAATAAGCGCAGGGATAGTATAGGCAATCCCAAAAATAAGGCTGTACCGAGAATAGGAAATATTGATCTGCTTAAAAATTGGATCGATTAAATTTTGAGTGAAGCTCGCCTGTGTACCGAGTGTATTAGTACTCCAACCGTTGAGTCTTTCAAATGCGGGACGAAGAAATAGCCCAGAAACTATCAGCACAATTCCCGTAAATAATAGCCCACCAGCAAATCTGCGCACACCCTTACGGCGCGAGGTGCTCATAAATATCATAACGAGAGCCGAGATTACCGTCAGTCCAACGATTACCCATGGTCCATATATAAGTGCCTTATAGGCTCTCGGCACCCATGGAAGTGCTGATGCAATGCGCTTTGGTTCAGCAACATCACCACTATGGAGCTTCACGTCATCACCCGTGTATTTCACCTGAGGCAAAATGTCTTTACTTTCTGATAATTCCTGCTCAAATGAAGCTAGCTCCTGTGTCAAATCGATACCCTTTGGCCGACAATCTGCCTTAAAAGGATCAAAAGCCTGCACCGTAAACCTGCCAGTGTTCGCGCATTCAGGCAAGGTATCAATCTTTTGCTCAAGCTTTACAGTCATAGCTGTCGCAAATAATGATTGCCTGCTAGCAAAATCTACACTAAATTCCGGCCCTGTTGTGTCGCCCCTAAACCAGCCGTAGAATCCGTCAATAACCCCCTCCATGTCCGACTGCAGGCCTTCTGGGGTAAATGTAGCCTTAGCAGCCGATTGAATATCCTCACTAGTGATTTGGACAAGGGAGTTTTCTTGCTTCTGTTGAATTGTGGCGAGCTTGCTAACTTCGTCGACAACATTGGAATACACACCACTCTGATCAAGCCACAGCTTGACAGTCGTTGAATCCCGCAGCATAAAGAAAGAAGAAACTGCCGTAGCTGACAAAAATAACAGCCAAGCATACATCGAAGACGCCATAAAAAGTGTAAATGCTCGTACCACCCGTTTCATATTGCTTAAGTATACATACGGTACGGGTCTGGCGCTAGACAAAAACTGAGCTATTGACCCATCGCCCCCTACCGCTATACCCTATGGACATGACAGACAGTGTTTTTACAAAAATTATTAATGGTGAATTGCCTGCACACCGCATATATGAGGACAAGGAATGTGTCGTGATCTTGGACATTCACCCCGTCCAGCCAGGCCATGCGCTTGTCATCCCAAAAAAGCAGATTGAATTTATCTGGGACCTGGATGATGACCTGTACCATCACCTCTGGGATGTCGCAAAAAAAATAGCAAAGAAGCAAGTTGAAGCTATAGGCACTGACCGTACAAGTATTATCGTAGACGGCGAACAGGTTCCTCACGCCCATATTCAGCTCATACCCACAAACCACGCCGAAGATCTTCATGCACAGCCACCGACTGATGTAGACCACGATGCTCTGAGAGATATGGCCACAAAGTTACGCTATGAGAAATAAAGCATCTGAGTTTAGGCGCACCCTAGTTGCCCTAAAGCGCTTTCTGGTTATTGTGCCGGGAATTGTTTTGTTTGTGTTTTCTTTTTTCTTTTTCTTTCCTTCGCTCAATAGACGACTACCCGCAAGCCTGGCGGTATTTATTGTCTATATTGGCACGGCCTACATTATTATCCCGTTATTTTTTAGAGTGTATAACATTTTCAGACCACCAGTACATATCCCTAGATACTGCGTGACACCAGATGGACTGGCGTGCGATCCAGTCAATATAGCAATTAGCGGAACACGGCAGGAGCTGATGGAAGCAATGAGTGTTGCTGGGTGGCATAAAGCTGACAGCAGGTCTCTTCGTTCGATAGTCAAAATGGGGCTGAGTATTTTACTCAACCACGCCTATCCGAACGCCCCGTTCTCGACACTATACCTCTTCGGAAGAGGCCAGGATATTGGCTTTCAGAAACCACTCGGAACTAGCAAGTCTAGCTCCAGAAGGCACCATGTGCGATTTTGGGCGTGTATCCCTGCGATGATGGAAGGTAAACACCTTGAAGATGCCGGCTTCTGGGAAAAACTCTATCCCGAAACAGATAAAGGCGAAGTACTTTGGGTCGGATGCGCATCGAGGGACGTCGGTATCGTACCGATCAAACACAACTTCCAGCTCACTCACCGGGTTAGTAAAGATACAGACGACGAGCGAGAAATTATCGTCAAGGATCTCAAGAAAACCAGCCTAGTAGAGGAGGTGCGCTATATCAAATCCGGTGAACCCTTAGTGCTCAAAAATCGAGCGCTAAGTAGTAGCCTATCCACCGACGGCACGCTTGCTGTCGTCGACCTAAAGTAAACACAATTCTAGCACTATTGTGCTAGAATTTAGACATATGAACGATGGTGGGGACACTATATCTTCGGTGTTTGATGAAAGAGCTCTTGGTAGCGCTATTCAATTGGCACGAAAAAACGCAGGTCTGACCCAACAGCAACTCTGCGAACATCTTGATATCTCCTATTCTGCCCTAACAAAGATCGAGCGCGGAGCAATAAAAGCTCCCAGTGTTTTCACCGTTGCGCAGATAGCAAAGGTCTGTGGGACATCGATCGAAGCCCTACTCGGATTAGCCGAAGCTCCGAGTAATATTCGACAAGCGACCTCTTTGAAGGCTTTCTCCAAAGCCAAAAATGGTATCGAATTTATCTACTTTGATATAAACGGCTGTATGGTGCGTTTCTTCCAGCGTGCATTTTCAGAGTTATCACACGCAACTGGTGCAAGCTCAGAACTAATAGAGGATGCCTTCTGGCACTATAATGACGCCGTTTGTCGTGGCGAGATGTCGATGGACGAATTCAACGCAGCACTCGCAAGCAGAATCGGCCTATCAGCCATTGACTGGAAGACATACTATCTCCGTAACGTTGACCCGATCATGGAAATGCACGAGTGTGCGGTGTGGGCGAGCGAGCACTTTAAGGTAGGTTTACTGAGCAACATCATGCCAGGCTTCATCGACAGCATGATAAGCGACGGACTACTACCAAACCTACCCTACCAGTGTGTGATCGACAGCTCCGTCGTGGGAGCAATCAAGCCCGAGCCTCGTATCTACGAAATTGCTACCGAGCGTGCCGGTGTAGACAAAAGAGATATCCTACTAGTCGACGATTCCAGAACCAATCTGATGGCAGCTGAAAAAATGGGTTGGCACGTCCTATGGTTTGATGACTTCCGACCAACTGACTCCGTGGCACGCATTCATTCAGCACTAGAACTTTAAACAGTGCTTTCTGGGAGAGATGGTACGCCCCTGATCTCTACGAAAAGGTGCGTATTTCTTGCTCAAGCTTTGCCAACAATGTTTTTTCTTCGACTAGCTGTTCACGGGTTTGCTCGACGACAGACTTGGGGGCTTTTTTTACATACTCTTTGGAGCTCAGACGAGCCTCTAGACGCATAATTGACGCTGATTTGGTCTCTATATCAGCTTTTAGCTTATCGGTATATTGACGAGCTGTGTGCGTATCGATATCAAGCCAACAGTCATAGGTTGTACTCGTGAGGTGCATCCCCTGCCCTGATTCTACTTGCTTGACACCTGCAAGCCTCGCGAGCTTAGTAATAAGCGGAGCATTTTTACCGAGGAATTCAGCATCACGATAATAGAGCGAGCACTTCTGTACACCGAGTCTAGATGTGATGAATCTGACCTCAGTCACCACAGTTTTAATAGACTCAAATTCCTCATAAAGCTTCTTATCAGTTTTGTATGTATCGGGGGTAGGCCATGGCTGAGCTATAAGCATTTCGGTTCCCGTAACATCGAGTGTCTGCCAGATCGTCTCTGTAACAAATGGTGCAAATGGGTGAAGTAGACGCAGAACACTATCCAGCACATACGCTAGTACCGTTGGGTTTTGCTCGCTCTTTGATGCCTCGATATACCAGTCGGCAACATCGTCCCATACAAAGTGATAGAGTCCATCGAATGCCTCAGAGAATCTCAAAGCTTCAAGATGTTCGGCCGTCTCTTTTGTGATCGTTTGTAGCTTAGTAATCACCCAATGATCTACCGATGTCTGACACTTGAGCGTCGTGTAATCAACTCGCAGGTCTCCGAGAACTAATTCGGTATAGCGGGCAATGTTCCAAAGCTTGTTTGCAAAGTTGCGCGTCGCTTCGATCTTTGGTGTTGACCAGCTCATATCGTTACCAGGAGCAGTCCCCCAGATGATCGCCATACGTAGTGCGTCGGTACCGTACTTTTTGATCATGTCGAGTGGATCGATGATGCTTTCCGGGCGACTCTTACTCATTTTTTTGCCGTCTTCGGCCTTCATCATACCGTGGAGGTATACTCGTTTGAATGGTATTTGCCCAGTCATAAATGTTGTCGCGAGAATCATACGAGCAATCCAGAAAAAGATAATGTCTCTTCCCGACTCCATTACTTGAGTTGGATGATACGTCTGAAAATCAGGTGATTGCTTGAGTAGGTCTTGCATAGAAAGTGAAAAGTCAGCGGCTTTCTCTTGGTCGATCAGCGTGCTCCACGTCCAAAGTGCGCTCGAAAACCACGTATCAAGCGTGTCGGGATCTTGCGCCCATTCATTCCAGCCGTCAGAGTCATCGACAGGGGTTTGCGTACCAACGAACGTTTCATCTCGCCCATCTGTATGACTTCGGTACCATACTGGCACCCTATGACCCCACCAGATTTGACGAGTAATACACCAGTCGCGGAGGTTATCGATCCACTGATAGTATGTTTTTTCAAACCTCTCTGGCACAATTGTCGTATCGCCGGAGGAGACAACATCTTTCATAACCTGTTTGAGGCTGAGTTTTTTGCCTTTCCAGTCGACCACTTCTTTATTAACATCAACAAACCACTGTAAACGGATCTGAGGCTCAATCTTTCCCCTACCCCGCTCATTGATCGCGACGTTATGTATGTAGTTAGTTTCTTCCTTCACAACAAGGCCTTTTTCTCGGAGTTTTTTGACTATTCGCTCTCTCGCAACATCAATATGGATTCCCTCAAACTCGCCAGCTATCGGTAGCAAAACTCCGTGAAAATCAATGATCTGTTCTTTGTCTAGATTGTGCCGTTCAGCAATCTCAAAGTCAGTATGATCGTGCCATGGAGTTATAGTCATCACACCGGTACCAAAGGCCATGTCTATAGCATCGTCTTTGATCACCGTCGCTTCAACCGAGCCATTAATCCATTCGGCTATGAACGTATCTCCATGTTTGTAGTCCTTGTAACGCTCATCATCTGGATGCATAACGACATATTTGTCACCAAACTTAGTCTCAGGGCGAGCTGTCGCTATCTGAAAAGGACCATACTGAAACGTATAAAATGTTGTCGTTTCCTCAACATGTTGCATCTCATCGTCCGATACATTGGTTTCGAGATTTGGATCCCAATTTACGATACGATGACCTCTGTAAATTAGCCCAGCATCATACATCGCAGTAAACGTTTCATTAACACAGCGATTAAGCGCATCGTCGAGCGTGTAGCGTAGTCTTGACCAGTCGGCGCTAAAGCCCATCTGACGCATTTGTCCGAGCATATTTTCGCGGCTACTACCGACAAACTCTCTGGTCCTTCGCAGGAACTCTTCCCTACCGATTTCGTGTTTGTTAGTTCCCTCTTTAGCGAGTGTTTGTTCGATCACAGCATTCACAGCAAGTGCGGCATGGTCAGTCCCTGGTAGCCATAGCACATCCCTTCCCTGTTGTCGTGCGTGCCGAGCCATAATATCCTGCAGTGTATATAGCGCATGGCCAAGGCTCAGTACCCCCGTTTCATTAGGTGGTGGCATAGATATAGTAAATCGTTCCTTTTTGGAGTTTGGATCAGCAAAAAACGCTCCGCTCTTTTCCCACATGGCGTAAATATCGTTTTCGTATTGTTCTGGCTCGTAAGCCTTTGATAGTTTCATCAGTAATTCCTTATACGTTCATTGGTAGATAAAAAGTGGTGATTAAAAAATATGTCCCTCAGGGACCTGCCTCGACACGCTACCTCTACCAATGTAAATCATATGGTTATTCTACCACTGTTATGCCAACAATACTAGGTCGTATGCTTGCTCGTCCTATTTACAGAGCCAATTTTTCAGGTAAGTTACCAAACTTTCACGTGAAACATAAGCAAACAACATCAAGAGTTTTCACGTGAAAACTCCCCATTTCATGTGCCCAGATTTTCTCTTTTGTTTGCAATGATCCGCTCGGTTGGCTGGTCGAGCAATACCCACATTTTTGTTTTCACCGCTTATTATACTAAGCGCAACCACTGTTATCAAGTCTTTTATTTAGATAGCTACATCTGTAGGGAAGGGGCTATCTCTAGGGATAGCGGATCTGATGGAACTGCACCAAGTGACATTTTGAAACACCCCAAAGATGCGATCATAGCGCCGTTGTCAGTACATAGTTTCGGATCAGTGTATATGGGCGCTATCGGCAGTGCCTCGCTCAACTGCTTGCGAAGCTCTTGGCTAGACGCGACTCCGCCTGCAATAATGACATCTTTTGGCTTATATTGCTCATAAGCAAGTACGGCTTTGCTGACGATAGACGCTACAGCAACTCGCTGAAAGACTGCTGCGATATCATTTACCTGACTCTCGGTGAGTAGGGAAGGAAGCTCCTTGGAATTTGTCGTGTGATCTCGCCCACAGAGCATTTGCGCCTTACGCAGAACAGCTGTTTTTAGACCCGAAAAGCTCGTATCGTAGACGCTTTCCATCTTTGGTGTTGGCAACTCAAAGGCAAAAGGATCACCGAGACTCGCGGCATGTGCCACAGCGGGCCCGCCAGGAGGGCAGGGTAGCCCGGTCATCTTTGCGACTTTGTCAAATGCCTCACCGATGGCATCATCATGAGTTTTGCCTAAGATCGTATAGGTAAAGTGGTCGGTAAATAGTGCTATGTGACAATGCTTTCCGGATACTACAAGTGCAAGTAGCGGAAATTCAGGTTGTCTCGCTGGCAACGTATAGCCATCAAGTGTTGTCGCCGTAATCATATTGGCATACACATGTCCGAGGACGTGGCTTACCCCATATAACGGCTTTTGCTTCACGACAGCCAGAGTATTTGCGGTCAACGTGCCGATGAGCAGTGCGCCTCCGAGTCCAGCACCATACGTAACAGCAATACCGTCTATTTCGTCCCAGGCTTTATCAATCTTGTCCGTACCAAAAGCTGTGGAGAGGGAATCTTCAAGGGTAGGGAGTATCGCTTCGATATGACTCCGTGCCGCTATCTCTGGCACCACACCACCGTAAGCTTTATGTATGTCAACCTGGCTAATAATAGTATTGCTTAACATGTTAACTACACCATCATTGAGTTCACATACACTCACCGCTGTTTCGTCACAGCTAGTTTCTATCCCTAAAATTCGCATACCAACAGTGTACCAGATCAACAGGGGAGTGACCCTTGACAAACCACAAGCTTTTTGTTACTCTCATCTCAAGATCCAACAATAAAAAAACGTTAAAAACAAAAGAGGTATATATGGGCCAAGAACGAGTCAATGACCGACAGGCAGTTATAGATGCAGCTATCGATAAGTATTTAACATACGTTGCGCCTGCAGACAGGGCTAGGACAGAAGAATTTCTTCGAGGTAAATTTCTAGATAGCAATAACGAAACCGTAACTGCAGATACGGCACTAGCAGAAATTCAACAATGGAGTGGCACACAACTTCCTGGTACCATGACTAATGAACAAAAAGCAGATGCGGTTAAAGCGATATCAAATGCCGCAAGCAATGCTCATAGCGTAGCAGCCTCTTTTGACACTGAAGCATATGGTGAATACATTGCTGGGAGGAGTGCACAAATCGAAGCGGACAAGGCAGCGCAAGAAGACCAAGAACGAGTCAATGACCGACAGGTAGTTATTGATGCAGCTATCGATAAGTATTTAACATACGTTGCGCCCGCAGACAAGGCAGAGGCAGAGGAATCTCTTCGAGCACAATTTGCAGATAGCAGTAACGAAACCAGAACTGCAGGTACGGCACTGGCAGAAATTCAGTCATGGAGTGGCACACAACTTCCTGATACCATGACCAGTGAACAAAAAACAGATGCGATTAAAGCGATATCAAATGCCGCAAGCAATGCTCATAGCGTAGCCACTTTTGACACCGCAGCATATGGTGAATACGCTGCCGGGATGAGCACTAGAATCGCAGCGGACAAGGCAGCGCAGATACTAGAGGATAAAAACACTACTAAAATGATGATTTCTAACGAGCAATCACAAGGTAAAGATTTAGACGGTGATGGCAAAGTCGGATACGTCAAACTTGCCGACTTCGAGAAAAAAGACGTAAAGGGTGCATTTGACAAAAAACAGGCCGAACTACAAGCAGCAATCCAACAGGACGGTCCCGACTCAGGTGCACTTGCGCAATATAACCAGTCAGTCAAAGATGAGTCTAACGTCAAAAAAGCTGTCGTTGCAGTCGAAACAAAGATAGAGGACAACAAAGCTCCCGGTGCGTGGGCAGGAGTTCCAAAATCAATCGCTCAGGCTGAGCAGAGAGATACTAACTCTCAGCTTCAGCAGGAAAAAGCAAAGGTTCAGGAATTCGGGGTAGCGGTCGCAGGCATGACTCCGGCCGAGCGCGAAGACCTGAATAAGTTCTTTACTATGGCAAAAGATGACCCAGAAGGCACAAAAAAATTCGTACAGTCCGCTCAGGCTAAGGAGAAGCAAGTTGCATTAGTTGACGAACAGATCAAAGCAAACACAGTCGCTTCCTTTGGAAATGCAGTACCTAAGGGTGTTGCTCAAGCAGAGCAGAGAGACGCAAATGCCCAGCTACAACAGGAGAAAGCGGCAATTGTAGCAGCGCCACTTAACCCAGATGTAAATCCTGCGTACGTATCGTCGATGAATCCCACCGGTAGCATACAAAAGGACAAGGAGCTAAAAGCATTCTTTGCGGGCGTTAAGAAAGAAGAAGATGCAAAGAAAGCGGCTGCTCAGGTGCAGGCACAGGCCGATAAGGAAGAACAGCAGTGGCTCGCCAGTAAAAAAGCGGCACCTCCCAAGAAACCAAGTGGCGGAACAACTGCGATTACAAACAACGACCCGATGCCATATCCACCAGCAAAGCCTGCTTCTACGATCAAAATGAAATATATGTAGGATTAGTGAAGCTTAATCTCGACTTCGCCATTGTCATTGACGGCGGGCACATCAGCTACTACCGGCTGGCTATTAATAGGGACTGGCTGAGGCACGGCTTCAGGACTGAGAGCTTGAGATTGCTCTGAAAGTGACATAAATTTCAGATACGCATCGACCATATCCGGAGTAACGAATTGTTGCTCTTCTGCTATTTCTTTATCAGCCGCCTGCTGGTCTATGCCCTCAAGTAAACTGAGGTAATAATCTAGGCCTCCGAGCTCATTTACATTTGTGAGTGTACCCTTGTCGAGTACGTAGATTGTGTCCATAAGTGCTAGAAGCGACTTGCGGTGGGTGACCATTAGAACTGTTTTGCCGTTTATCATCTGCATAAGTGAGTCACGGATGTAGTTCTCGCTTTTTGTATCGAGTGCTGCAGTTGGCTCGTCCAGACATAGAATGGGCGCGTTTTTGAGGAGTGCTCGGGCTATTGATACACGCTGACGCTGACCACCACTCAATGATGAACCATTTTCACCAGCAGGCGACTGAACACCGAGAGGCAATCTAACCGCAAACTCAGCCACGTTTGATACCACAACAGCATTTTTGACCTCTTCGTTATCAATTTGCCTATAGGCGTCACCGTCGTATAAGTTATCGAGTATTGAGCCACTAAATAGCTGTGGGGACTGGCTTACCCATGCAATCTTGCGACGCAGATCATGGAGCGAAACCGACTGAACATCTATGTTATCGATCATTATTCGTCCTTGTACCGGCTCAACAAATAAAGGCAGTAGCTTCATAATTGTACTTTTTCCGCCACCGCTCGGACCTATGATCGCCACCTTCTCTCCTTGCTCGATATGAAGATTGAGGCCTTGGAAGACAATTTGGTCGTTATACGAATATGATACATTCTGAAAATCTATAACTCCTCTGATAACCGGAGGCATATGGTTATCTCTGCGGAGATCTTCCACCCCTTCGTGATCAGTTAACACCTCATAAACTCTGCCTACATCAATGATCTTCTGATTTCTGGTAGTAACTTGTCGTACGAGCCCCTCTATCGGACCTAGTAGGTAGCCCATATATGTCATAAATATTAGTAGCTCACCAAAAGACATCTTTCCCATCATTGCTGCAGTTCCACCAAAGTACATTACTGTTGAAGTCGCAAGGATAATGAGCAGGGAGTTACTATTACTAAGAAAGTTGCCCCAAAACATAGATTTTTTTGTAAGCCAGTAGCCCTGCAACCATAGCTGATCGACTCTATGAAGCTGTTTGTCCTCCAGCGTATACGCCTGAATTGTCTCTGCATTATCTACCGACTCAACGATAGCCGACGACGTATCAGAAGCCACCTGATTAAGCTGCTGATTGTACTTACCCATCTTGGGGCCAAATATGCGCATAGTTAGGTAGAGTAGGGGCATCAACACAACTGAAACTATCGTCAGCTTAGCATTAAATGACACCATAATCCCAAGTACGCCGATAATCATGATTACAGATCCAATGATCGAGGAAGTTGTCCCCAATACAAGCTCAGAGAGACTATTTGTGACGACATTTTGACGATATACATAATCGCCCTTCGCAAGTCGTTCTTGGTGGAAAAGAGGGAGGTGCAGTATATGCCTAAGTGACTCAGACTTGATGCTACGATTCAGAGAAAAGCCGATCTTGAGGAGTATATAATCACTTATCCAATCGAACCCAGCACCGATTAGGAAAAGTACAATACTTATAACAGCAGTAATCGCAATCAATGATGGCTTGCCAGTATACGGTTCCAGTGGGCCCCACGCGGGTATGTCACCAAATGCCGAGTCTGCCATAATTTTAGTTGGCCAGGGCTTTAAAAGCGATACTCCGGCTTGAACAATACCTAGAAGAACAACGACTATTACTGATGGGATTGCCTTGGTATAGTACTTTTTTAGCCATTGCTTGAAGCCCGTCACTTCCGTCTTACGGCCATGTGCTTTGAGCCATGCATCAACAGCTTGGTTCACTAGCTCAGGTGGCCAACCCGCAGTGATAAGCACGTCGCCAAGCATATTTGTTGAGACGCCACTAGCTACAGCCATCTCAATTGCTTCATATAGTTTAGGCATCATAACGTTATCTACACCTCATCGCTTATGGTTAAGTATATAGAGGTCTGGCGGTCGGCGCTATAGTAAAAATAGACAAACCCTTTACCGCGAGCGGATTACCCGATACGCTATACGCATGAACCCTAAGAAACTAGTCCGTAAAGTTGCTCCAAAGAAGGCTATCTCTCTTGCCGAGGAAACATACCGCAAAAGTAGACTAGGAGTTGTGCACCTCAGCTACCGCCTACCTGCACGCAAGCTACGCATTATCGCTATTACTGGCACTAACGGCAAAACAAGCACCTGCAACTTCCTCAACGATACGCTGATATCAGCCGGCTACCGTACGGCTATGTTTACCACTGCAGTTATCGAGATGGACGGTGAGAGAGTGCTCAACACCAATCACACAACTGTGCCAAAAACAAAGGATCTCTTTAGATTCCTCAAACTTGCAAAGATCAAAAAAGTAGACTTCGTAATCCTCGAGGTTACATCTCACGCACTACACCAGCACAAAATGTGGGGCATACCAATCGAGATATCCGTCATGACTAACATCAGCCAGGATCACCTAGACTATCATGGCACTATGCAGAAGTATGCTGACGCAAAAGGGCGACTATTTAGTAAGTATATGAAGCCAACTTGGTGCGTCCTCAACACAGATGATGAATGGTATGATTTCTTTCGCTCAAAGTCATCAGGACGACTATTTACCTATGGCAAAAAAGAGGGCGCAAACCTCCGTATCAGTTCACTCAAGACATCTGCAGAGGGTGTGGCGCTCAGACTAGATCACGCAGATCACTCTATAATCGCCACATCAGGAGTTATAGGCGAGTTTAACGGCTACAATTTGTCTGCAGTGGCATCTGTCTGCGAAATACTCGGTATCAGTCCAGACAACATCAGGAAAGGACTCGAAACAGTCCGGTCTGTACCGGGTAGGATGGAAATGATCAGGAGCAGTCACGGCTTTACTGCTGTTGTTGACTACGCACATGCTCCTGATGCACTTGAAAAAGCACTCCTTGCACTACGCTCTACTACAGACAAAAAAGTATCAGTGGTATTTGGGGCAACAGGCGATAGAGACAAGACAAAGCGACCGATAATGGGGCAGGTAGCAGCAAAGTTTGCAGACAAAATATACCTTACCGACGACGAGACATACACCGAAGACGGCGACATGATCCGAAAGGCAGTATTTGAGGGTATCGTCAAAGCCAAAGGTAGAAGCAAAACGATTGAGATAGCAGACCGTAGAGATGCTATCAAAAAGGCACTGGAGGAGGCGGGCAAAGGGGACATGATACTCGTAGCTGGCATTGGGCACCAGAATTACCGCGCCATGAACAATGGAAATATTCCATGGCAAGAGTCTGAAATTACAAAAGAACTTTTAAAAGAGCTCGGATTACAGTAAACGCTATTGATAGCGTTTAAAGATAGGAGACTTGCGCTATATATAAAATTGTTGACAAGTATGTTTTACGAAGAGTATAGTTTGTCTCAATCTCTTTTGTGAGAGATAGTGGTTGATCATATTGATCCCACGAACCTTAACAGCACGAACAAATGATACGTTTAGTCAGCATCCAGCCCACAACAGAAGCTTCTGGGTTGAATGCTGACTAAACAGATGAAGTAACTACAGCTTTGTAAAGACCCGCTCAAGGTCGTAGCGCTTAGCCCAGACCCAATAGGGAAAAGGTAGCAACGCAACTAAACGAAGAAAGACTTCATCTATGGTAGCCGACGGCAGTCGATAAGTGCATTCGGAGAATCCCAAGCAAGCATCTCCCCCTGTGGGGGAGGGAGAGGAATTCTGAAATGACCCATCCAACGCTGACCGACCGTGCGCAGGTTGCGCATCTGGTCGACACCGTCCATCACCCGAGTGTCGAAGACATCACCGGCATCGACGGGACCTGACCGAGGCACCCGCACCAAACTACCGTTGTGTCTGAAGGGGCGCTGACGGAAAGTACGATTCCCTTCGAGAACTACCCAGGTACAGGGTCGGACTTCGTGTCCGACCCTGTACCCCCAAAAGATCTACGTCCCCGGACGACTCTGAGAAAGACCTCCTCCTTAGAATTGCCTGAGTGGGCGAGGCATGCCGGGTGTGGAGCCGATTGCTCCACACCCGGCAGCGGGATTTCATTTGTTCGTGCTGAACAACCAGCATTATTTAAAAACCACCAGTAGCTCGGTGGTTTTTTCGTATTCTTAGATGTTACCTGCCAGAGATTTTAGGCTCTGGCAGGGAGGGGGAGGAAAGCCGACAACGCTGGCGGCTTTCCTCACTCCCTCCTGTCCGCCCGTGTTAGGCGATCTGCTTGCCCATTGGCCGTCTCTTGATGAGAGACTCGCGACGCATCCTCCTTTGACGATTGAAGTCACTGGTCGGGTCGCTGAGCTCAGACATGACACCGTTACAGGCACTACTTGCGCTCTGTGGCTTGAATGAGCTCTTGATCTCAGCCAATACACGTCCCGCAGCGTGCGAAACATGACTCAGGTCATACCTGGAGGAGCTCGGACCCTGGACGACAAGTCTTTGATGCTTGCTGTCGAACACCAACTTGACGTTGGGGTTGGCTCTCTTGGCCGCCTGGACCAAGAGAATAAACGATGACTCCCATTCTACGTAATTACTCACGGAAATCGGGATACACCATCTCATTCCTTGCTTGAACGCTTCACTGAACCGAATCTCAGCCTTACCCAGCTGACACTGTATCGCGCCAACCATGACTGGCTGAGTTTCGAGCGGTGGCTTACGTTTCATCGACACCTACTTCACTATAGTTGGACAGGAATATTATAATAACATAATTTGCAATAAATAAAACCCCTCAAGCTTGGGGTTCTGTGTGTGATAAATAATCTTAGTCGTTGCCGGAGGCTCTGTCGATGTTTCCATCAACGAGCTTCTCCGGCGTATTGTGACCCCCTTGGGGGAGGTTGGTGCGGCCTCACGGGACCTGCTTAACCTCCTCCCCCTTAGCGATCTCCGCCCGCTACCGAGCGATCGGCTTCAGGCCGAAGCCGAACGTAGCCAGTACCTCCCGCAGGAAGCTCTCGATCATCCCAATGGACGCGCGCTTGTAATCGATCACGATGTTCGTTCCCCTTCGAGTGACGGCGTAGACCCACGACTGGGCCCCGATCGTCTCCCGGAAAGCCTCGATATCTGCAATCTTGCTTCCTGCCCCCAACAGGGTAGCCGTGAAGTAGTTCTCGCTTCGCGCGAGCTTCACGGCAACTTCGGGTGTGGCATTCGGTACGGATTTCTTCCCCACTGGAACCTCCTTGTTATGCATGATCAGCGGGTGCTGACCAAGTTTCCAGTAAAATTGATTATACAACCTTTTTATATATAGTCAATATATTGACCATGGGGGCATTTGTATCTTATGATAAGTCCACAATTAGCACTCTAGGCATCAAAGTGCTAAACTTTATAGAGAACATAATTCAGGAGGTGTAAACGAACATGAGTTCACCAATCAGCCCTCTCGGGGACAATATCGTAGCCCAAAATGAAGAGGCAAGTAGCAAGACCGCAAGCGGGCTATACCTACCAAGCGGTGCAACCGAAAAGCCAAAGACAGCAAAGGTTGTAGCAGTAGGCAAGCTTGTTAAAGAGCTCAAAGTAGGCGACCGCATCGTCTATAAGAGCTACTCTACGACTGACGTAAAAGTCGGCAAAGAAGAATTTATCATAGTAAAAGAAGAAGACGTCCTCGCGACAGTCAAATAATTAATCAATATCTATAGAGCACTAACCAACCACGGTTAAGCACCTTACCAACTCGAGTAAAGAACAAGGCGACGTATGCGTCGGCAGACCGAGCCGTACAAATGTACGGTGAGAGATGACGATGAATACGGCAACGATGTTATTTGCCGAGGAGTAAGATGCGCTCATGAAAGGAAAAAAATGGCTAAGAAAGTATTTTATGATGAAGACGCCCGCAGACGCGTATTAGGCGGTGCAAAGATCCTCTACGACGCAGTCAAAACAACGATGGGCCCAAAGGGTCGTAATGTTGTTATATCAAAAGCCTATGGCGCACCAACAGTTACACACGACGGCGTAACGGTCGCAAAGGGCGTAGATATCGCTGATGTCGATGACGAAACGCTGGGCTATAAAGTCGGTGCAGAACTTATCAAGCAAGCTGCAAATAAAATGAATGACGTGGCTGGCGACGGCACCACATCTGTCACCGTACTAACCTATAACATTCTTAGTGAGGCAAATAAACTCATCGCAGCAGGCCATAACCCGATGCTCCTTAGAAAAGGGCTCGAAACAGCAGCCACTGACGTAATCGCGAAGCTCGAAGGCATGAAAGAAGATATCGCCGGCAAGAAAACCCGCGTCGCAGAAGTAGCCACTATTTCGGCAGGTGATGCTGAAATCGGGCAACTAATTGCTGACGTCATGGACAAAGTTGGCAAAGACGGCATCGTGACCGTTGAAGCGGGCCAAGGGCTTCATCTCGAACAAGAAGTAGTCGAAGGCTTTACCTTTGACCGCGGATTCGTCAGCCCGTACATGGTGACTGACGCTACCCGCATGGAAGCCGTATACAGCAAGCCAGCAGTCGTCGTAACCGACAAGAAAATTACGTCCATACAGGAATTCCTACCACTTCTCGAAAAACTAGCAGCAGCCGGCAAAAAGGACCTCGTCCTTATCTGTGAAGATGTCGAAGGCGAAGCACTAGGCACACTCGTACTCAACAAACTCAAAGGTGTATTTAACTGCGTAGCAGTCAAAGCTCCAGCATTTGGCGACAGACGCAAAGATGTACTACAAGACATCGCGATCCTCACCGGGGCAGAAGTTATATCAGAGGACAAAGGCCACACATTTGAAAATGTAGAGCTCGATGTCGTAGGCTCTGCGCGCAAAGTCATAGTCACAAAAGACGAGACAACGATCATCGAAGGATCAGGCAACAGCGTGGAGCTTAACGCTCGCATCAAGCAAATAGTTTCACAGGGCAAAGAGGCAAAAAGCGAGTACGAAAGAGAAAACTTTGGTAAAAGAGCCGCTGCACTTAACGGCAAAGTAGCCGTCATCAAAGTCGGTGGTGCAACTGAGCCAGAAATAGAAGAAAAGAAATTCCGCGTCGATGATGCCGTACACGCAGTCAAAGCAGCACTTGATGAGGGAGTTGTAGCTGGTGGTGGCGTAACGTTCGTCAACCTCGCGCAGACAATCACCTCAGCAGACGATAATGCCACCATTGTAGCTGGTAGTACTATCCTTCGGAATGCCCTCGAACAACCATTCCGTATCCTCATGGAAAACGCCGGCATCAATGCCGACGAATGGTTGCCAAAGGTCAAAGCAGGCAAACCAGGGCAGGGCGTGAACGTCAACGACCCGACAAAGATCGTCGACATGAAGTCAACTGGTGTTGTTGACCCAGCTCGCGTAACTCGTGAAGCTATCCAAAATGCCGTCTCAATCGCCGGCACAGGCATGACAATGGGCGCATTGGTCGTAGATGTACCAGAAAAGTCAGCACCGATGCCACAAGGTGGCGGGGGAATGGACTTCTAGCAAGTTCTCAGCGAAAGCATTTAACAGGGATGGCATAATGCTATCCCTGTTTTAATATTGCTTATTTGACATTATTATAGTATAATAGACTTATTAAACCGTAGGGAGTTTTATATATGGCACAGAGCTTTTGGAGTAAACGAAAAAACGATATGTCTACTGCAGGTGGTTACGTAAAATCCACCAGCGCTGTTTCACGCCCTACAGCCCTCGTCATGACCGTACTCGGGATAGTCGTCGTTGGTGGTCTGCTATTCGGTATATTCTCTGCTGCTAGATGGTCATTTGGCCGACTTACGGACAATGACACTACACCTAAGCCTGCAAATGTTGCAACATCAAATACAACTACTAGCCCATCAGACAATAGCACCTCCAATACGAACACCGCTCCAAGCGTTACCGCCACGTCGTCAACCTCTACGACAACTCCTTCAGCAGCGCCTAAGCCAGCAACAACTACTCCAGCAGTCGTAGCCACAGCAAACTTGCCACACACTGGCCCTGTTAGTAATACAGCACTATTTGTCGGCCTATTAGTAGTAAGCTACCTGGTCTACCGCAAAAAACTCCTCAAGAACCAGTAACTACGCTGTATGAGATGTAAAGTAGTTGATCTCGTTCACTACGTCGAGTAGTGCCTGAGCCTTGACCTTTTCGTCTGTGATCGCCTGGGCTGCTTCATAAGCTGCACGTACTAGTGTCTTGTCGTCTGACGCCTGAATAAGCATCATTGTTGTACGAAACTTCTCTTCTGGGCTCTGGTCAAGACTGCCGACGAGAGGGGATAGTGCACCTAGAGCATCTTGTTTGATAGCAAGCAAATCATCGTCAGACGATGATGGAGTTGTCGAAATAGGATTTGGGGCAGAAACAGCGGCAGGGCTGGCAGCGACAGCGTCTTGATGCATCTGCATAACAGGATTATCCATCTGTACGGCACTATCATCAGGGTAGGCTGGTGTCATTTGATGATCTTCTGTGGGCTGGTCGGTCTGCGTTGCCATCCCAGGATCTGCAACTAACGATGGATCCATAGGCTGCATAGCGCCCTGGTCTTGTACTTGATTTGTGCTGTCGTCTCCAAACATACCCACCCCCGTTTGTAATAATTTTATACCGCTTGTACTTAATTGTACCAGAAAGCATTTCTCTGTACTATTAGTGCATGAGCCAAATCGACGACCTAAAGTACATTCACGCAAAAGACACATCAGACGCACTCGGTATTGCGGAAAAGCAATGGCAACAACTCGAACACGAGTTTGCTATACCAAAGCTAGACTACAAAGTAGAAAATATCGTTTTTACCGGCATGGGTGGTTCGGCACTTGCAGCGTTACTATCAAAAACTTGGCCTGGCTACACTGTCCCGTTTGAAGTAACCCGTGGATACCACCTACCGGCGTACGTGTCAGCTAAAACGCTCGTCATAGCATCGAGCTACTCAGGCAATACCGAAGAAACAATCTCCGCACTCCATGAGGCAGAAAACGCCGGAGCCCACATCATCTGCATTTCATCGGGTGGCAAACTCGCCGATCTCGCCAAAGAAAAAGGTCACTTATGGGTTGAGTTACCCCAGGCAGCACAACCGCGGTTCGCGACGCTGTATAGCTTTAAAGCATTTGTGACAGTACTCGAGCGGGCAGGGCTGGTTAACCACGACAGTGCAGAAAAAGAGATCCACCAAACAGCGGAGTTCCTCAGAAATCATCTCAATAACTTTGCCCCGACAGTCCCTGCAGACCAAAACCCCGCCAAAAAACTAGCCCTAGACCTCATCGGCCTATCGCCAGTTATTTACGGCGGACCACTGATGGCACCTGCTGCCTACAAATGGAAAATCAGCTTCAACGAAAACGCCAAAAATGTCGCTTGGTGGAACGAATTTCCGGAGTTTAATCACAACGAATTTCTTGGTTGGTCGAGCCATCCAATAGACAAACCATACGCTGTTATTGACCTGAGAAGTACTTTCGAGCATGAGCGTATCCAGAAACGCTTCGACCTGACCGCAAAACTCCTCAGTGGGCGCAGACCTGCACCCCACACCATACAGGCAGAAGGGGATACGCTCCTTGAGCAGTTGCTCTACACGATGGCACTTGGTGATTTCGTGACGCTCTACATGGCTCTCTTAAACGGAATCAACCCCACACCAGTGGAGTTGATAGAGAAGTTCAAAGTCGAACTCAGTAGATAGTTCTAGCTATCGTAGCTTCATGCCTTTAGCAGATAGCTTATCGGCGCGACCCTTGGTTCGGCTTCCTATTGCACGAGTTTTTGTGTGTGCTAGTCTACGATTTTTCAGTTTTTCCTCTGCCCTTGCGATCATAGTTTTGCGATCTTCTTCTGTACTACCATATGTGCCGTCTGCTAGTGACCGTGTGTCACCAATTGACATTGACCTCGCGAGTATCCTATTTTCATGCGTTGAATAAGCGCGACCACCCGAGTAACGGAACCGTGAGTTGTTTCTCTTTGCATTTCGTGCGTTTTGATATTCTGCACGCTTTGTTGCTACTGCCGAGTCGATTGTGCGTAGCTTCATCGCTGCTTCCGAGTTTACAGCCTTCCGAGCGTTTCTACGAACGTCCTTCAGACGCCCTTTTTCCATCTTTGCAGATACTATGAAGCCGTTAGCGCGAGCGGTTTCAACATCCTTTTTAATTTGGGCGCGCATTAGCTCGCGCATCTCTCGACGTTTTCCTATACGCCCAAGCTTGTTGTACTCTGAGCGAGTATTTGCGCGTTCGATTTTGAGGTTACTTAGCTGCATTTGTGCGTCAAATTTCTTTTTTTCAAGAATTGGTTTTTGGGCTTCACGTTGAACAATACGAATTTTTTCGAGTTCGGCTGCTGCATCCTTGATCCGTGCTTTTGCGGCATGTCTACCTTCCGTTAAAGGATCAACCAATCTTTCCATTGCTATTCGTCCTGCTTCTTTAGCTGCAGCATCCACTCGAGCTGTTTTTTCTCCTGCTGTTTCAATGCGCGGTATGTTAAGTTCGGTCTTTGTGTCTCCTAGAGTTGTAACAGTAGTGTTGTCGCCCGCATGCTCGACTTTTAGTTGGCTGGGGTCAAGACTATCTGCTTTATCAAATCGCTTCGAAAAGTGCGACTCCGAGCCGTCGGTCTCTTTTGAGCCTATTGTACTTTCTCCGTCACATAAGCCGAAACCAACGATAACATTTGGATCATCAGGACTGGACTTTTTCTCTACACCAGTTATGATCAGTTTCGAGTCAGCTGGTACGGTATGTTCCAGTGCACCAATCATAACTTTGACAGAGCCAGGATCACCATCAACCGGCTGAGTAGAAAGTTTAGAAATATCATGAAACTCAAAGGCAGAAGCAGCATCACCCTCACCCAAAACCACTGCACAGAGTAGGGAGGTTGCTGGAGGCAAGTCACCGGTATTGATAGCTCTCGTATCAGATTTACCTAATTCTACTGTTTCTATAACAATTTTTAGAGGGGTCAGGATTTCGGCTTTACTCGCAAGTTCGGCAGAATATACAGGACCAAAGGTGAGTTTCTCGCTACTGATTGCTTCTTTTGATGATGAACGTAGGTACATTTTGGTTTTTCTTTGTTTTTAGTTTGTTTGTTTTTATTGTACTGAGATCATAATAACACAGCTTACGCTTTATGTCAAGTATCGTACTTAGTATGTTCTCTGGTTCGCATTCAATTAAGCACTGTTAAGTACGAATATATTTGGATGTAGAGCAAGGCGGGTGGCGCGTCATGCGACCAAGGTGTACATTTAGTACTCCGCGGGAGAATGATGAGTCAGCCAACGCAGCTATGCGCCAAAGATATTCGTACGCCCATGAAACTAACGCAAGGATTCGATAGGGTCTTTGCGGGCGGCTTTAAGTGCAGGGACGATGCCAGAAGTAATGCCTACGGCCAAAGTTACGCCAACCGCGATCAATACAACTCTCGGCTCAACAAATGGGTGGATATCCGTATATAGACGTAGTGCACCGCTAACTACTAGGGAGATCGCGATGCCGATCAAGCCACCAATCATGGTCAGGATAATTGCCTCTACCAGGAACTGGCCAAGGATCTGCTGGTTGGTCGCACCGATACTCTTTCTGATACCAATTTCCCTGGTTCGCTCGCTCACACTGACAAGCATTATATTCATGATGCCAATGCCACCGACAAGAAGGGATATGCCCGCGACAGCACCAACAAAGGTCGTCAGCACGCTAAATACTTGGTCTACTACACCAACAAAATCCTTTGCCTCCAGCACGCTGAAATCCTGTGCGCCGTGTAGCTCGAGAATCTTTTGATTTATTGCTGTGACCGTTTCCGCGGATACGTCTGTTTCTGCTAATTTAACGTCTATTTCACGGATACCGAGTGATCCACCACTCAACGCTTTAGCTGAGCCAAGTGGTATATAAACGGCTCTGTTGAAATCGGTATTCACAAGATCCAGTGGGCTTGGATCTGTGCGCTCCATAACTCCACGGATAATGTAGTCCGTGTTCTTTATCTTTATGATTCTACCAACTGCGGGGTCTTCGCCGTATAGCTCCAAGGCGACATCAGGGCCGAGTATAACCAGATTCTTTGCAAGCTCTGGGGTTGTAAAGAATTCTCCTGTCTCAACATTGCGGTTTAAAACATCGCGTATCTGGGGGGTAGTGGCAATAATTGCCGTGTCACCCGAGAGCTTCTTGCCGTCCTCAGTCACGATTGGGGCAGATAGAAATGCTATAGGGGCGGCATACGACACACCCGGGATAGCTTTGACGGCATCGAGGTCTTTTTCCGTGAGAATACTTTGAGTAAATACATCGCTAATGTTTACCTTTGTAACCTTGCCGGCTTGGTCGCGCTCGACAATATTGCCTGACCTTATTACCACGAGATCAGATCCGAGGTCTTTGAGCTCACCAGCAACCTGACGCTTGAGTCCTTCACCAAGTGCAAATATCATCACAACACTCGTGATGCCGATGATTACTCCGAGCATCGTCAGAAGACTGCGCATTTTTGCACGACCGATACTATTCATAGCCATTTGTGTATAAAGCTTTATCATCGCCTCTTGCCTCCACGCTTTTTACGTTTTGGAACGCGCTTACCGAGAAGTTCTTGCTCATACTCAACCGCCGCCGGCACATCAGCGAGATCGATTGCTTCGTCACCTTTAAGCTCTTCGTCGTACTGAATCTGACCGTCTTTCATATAAATAACCCGGGTTGCATAGCGAGTTAGCTCTGAATTATGCGTCACCATCAATATTGTGTTGCCACCTTCGTGAATACTGCGGAGTAGCTCCATAGTCTGCAGGGAAGTGGCGCTGTCCAGATTGCCCGTGGGCTCATCAGCTAGGACGATACTCGGCCAGTTTACGAGAGCCCTAGCTATTGCTGTGCGCTGAGCCTGGCCACCACTAAGTTGACGCGGGAAATAATACTCTCGGTCTGATAAACCAACTTTAGCAAGGGTCTCTGAGGCTTTCTTGAGTCTTTTCACGAGGCTCATCCCTTTATAGGCAAGGGGCAAAGCGACATTCTCTAGCACTGTGAGGTTAGATATCAAGTTAGACGACTGGAATATGAACCCAACATGATCACGCCGTACCCGAGAACGACGTCCCGGACGGAGCTTGGAGACGTCTTTATTGTCGAGCTTATATACACCGTGGCTGGCTCGGTCGAGAAGGCCGATTAGGTTCATGAGCGTAGACTTACCAGACCCCGACGGACCCATGATGGCTACAAATTCGCCTTTTTCAACAATCAGATCAACCGCATCAAGGGCAACAACACTGGATTCGCCGAATCCATAAATCTTTGATAACCCTGCTAAATTGATGACTGTCGACATTGCTTTTTGCTTACCTTTATTTACCTTTTACTAATATAACGCCGGGTAAGCCCCGACGTTATCTCTATGAATTCATTGTAACCAATCTGGGCTTCATCTACAACCTCAAAAATATTTTCTTGACTGAAACCAGAATAGCAACTACTCTTTTATTCGTTGGAGAGGTCGCCCAGTGATCGCACACAAGACACCTTCGAGTAGGTATCTCATCGCGCCGGTTGCGAAATGAATTCGCAAATCGGGCTGCACTTCCCAGCAAAAAATATGGAGAGGTCGCCTAGTGGCCTATGGCGCCGCCTTGGAAAGGCGGTTTGGGGGCAACCCCATCGAGGGTTCAAATCCCTCTCTCTCCGCCAATTTAAAAAGCCAGGGTTAACCCTGGCTTTTTAAATTGGTAAATAGCATTGTTTATACTAATTGACGAGTGGGGTGGACGTAGGCACGATTAGTCGTGTCTACTTCTGTCCTATTCTTGGCACTAGTTGGTCAATTTTTTTACCAGTGTCATTCATTGTGCTCTTAATCTTAGCTTTAGTTTCTTTAGCTTTACCTTTGAATTGAAGTTTTTTATTACCAGTCATTTTACCGACTTGTTGTTGTGTTTTGCCACTAATTTTATCTAGTGTAGTACTCATGGTATTCACTCCTTGTCATAGTTATATGTGCATATCCAGTATGTGTGTAAAAACGTTGATTTGCTGTGCGTAGCATCACATAAGATCAATAAATTTTGTACTATCAGAATGATATCCATTTCTATATAATTCTGCACCCATTAAACGTGTGTCCTTGCTCACAGACTTTGGTTATAGCTTGGAGTGTAATTAGTTAGTCTAGTTGTAGAGGAGGTATGGTACATGAAAAAGTTAACCGTTCTATTATTTGGGATATTGATATTAGGTTTTAGTTTCTATGGTTTATCTAGCAATTCGTACTATGTACAGATGCTTATGAATACCAGCGCACCCTTTATGTATGCTCGCATCGTATTAGTCGCGGTGTTAGTGACATATGTTTTTATTCCTAGCTTACGGATTCATGCGACAAGAGCTCTGGTAGGTGCGAGCGGTATTTTACTGTTGTTATTTGGGTTTATAAGCATAGGTTCACCGTACCTACTCGGCCATATTACTACTTATATGCTACTTGGTGACTCAGCTACACTCATCGAGGCGGGCGTACTGGCAATTACTATGAGCGTAGAACTTCCCGCAAAAAGAACCAGATT
>JAYSUL010000025.1:0-12441 GCA_043719125.1 Candidatus Saccharimonadota bacterium
GCTGGGAGCATATTATTGGCCCTCAATCTTATAAGTATATATATACTATCGCATTACAATGGAGTCAAAGCTCATCATCTACTACAAGGAATCCAAAACTCAACACTCAAACTAAGTCTGTTCGTGTGTGCGGCAAGCATCTTCGTCTATCCATTTCTCAAAACAGCATTAAAGATTGACAGTTACTCAAGCCTTATAGGAATGACATGCTTGCTAGTTATGGTTGTGCCTGCGCTAGCATGGACTGGCTACATTCAGGGCAAGAAAGCTCTAGGGCTCCTTGGTGTTTATAATGTGATTAACTCCTTAGCAAAGACTGCTGGCGCAGTTATTTTTGCATCATTGGGCTATAGGGCATCAGGAACAATATTCGGATTTATGATCGGTTTTATTGCTAGCTTATTCATACTCCGTAAAATAACGCCTTTCAAGCTTCCAAGTATCATAAACAAGGATATTTTATTGAGTCGCAAAAAATACTTGGAAACAGACATGAAACGTTATGTAGTGAGTAGCTTTGCTCTCACGATAGTCCTGTCAGCCTTTTACTCACTAGATATATTGTCTGCAAAAATAAACCTTAGCCAGGAACTGGCCGGCATATACATCAGCCTCTCGACATTAGCTGGGGCAGTATATTTTCTTATTATGACAGTTACTTGGATTATTACACCCAATTATTCTAATGCCAACGAAAGCCATAATTTGAGATTACTAGGCAAAACAATAATTGGAGCTCTCGCCCTTACCTCAACCGCAACTTTCCTTTTTTGGTGGCAAGGACATCGTATAGTGAGCCTTACGCTCGGTGATCCATACTCGTTATACAGCACTATACTCTGGAAAATATCGATATCCCAGGGCATAATAGCGATGACTTCTGCTGTTGCATTTTACCAGAAAGTCAGAGGAAAGAGCGGTGCTCTATATATAGCCATGTCACCCTTTATGTTTGCAACAGCCCTAGTAATGTTCTATAAGGTTAATGATATGGACTCACTGGTAAACCGGATGTTACTGGGTGAGCTAGTAGGAATTTTGGTGTGTGCAATTGCCCTTACTTTCGCTAGAATAAAGAGATGCATAAAATAACCATCGTTATCCCGTGCCACAACGAAAGTGAATCACTTTCTGGTCTTTTAGCAGAACTAAATGAAGTTGCTGCTAGCCTGCGCAAACATTCATTTGAATATATATTCATCAATGACGGCAGTACGGACGATACCATAGACAAACTTAAAATACTGAATGATCAGTTTAAGGAAATTCACTATATAAACTTTTCTCGTAATTTCGGTAAAGAAGCTGCGACCACAGCGGGCATAGAAAGAGCAACAGGTGACGCGGTGATCTGTATAGACGGGGACGGGCAACACCCCCCCTCTCTTATTAAGGATCTAGTTGCAAAGTGGGAAGAAGGTGCTGAAGTGGTAGTTGGCGTGCGTACACAGAATAAGAATGAAGGATCTATTAAAAAGTACGGATCTAAACTGTTCTACTGGCTACTGCACTCAATCGATGAGTCAGATACGATTCCAGGATCTACAGACTATCGCTTGATTGATCGCAAAGTGGCAAACGAATTCCGAAAACTCACCGAAAGAAATAGAATAACTCGTGGTTTAATAGACTGGCTAGGCTTTAAGAGAGAATACGTCTATTTTGAGGCAAGAGAGAGATTACATGGTACAGCAGGATATAGTTTTCGCAAACTCTTACGGTTAGCAATGCATTCGTTTGTTTCACAATCCACAAAACCACTTAAATTTACAGGTGGTCTTGGGCTGTTCATTACAGTGCTTTCCACAATTGCAGCACTATTCTTTATCATCGAAATGTACATACTGGGCGATCCGATTGGCCTAAACTTAAGTGGCACTGCGCTTCTTGGAATCTTGACTACACTGCTCATGGGAATTGTACTTGTGTGCCAGGGTCTGCTCGCACTATATATTGAGAGCATCCACATGGAGACACAAAATAGACCCCTATACATCATCTCTGAAGAAGATAAATGAAAGTAGTTTGGTTTTCCTGGAAAGACATTAGCCACCCGATGTCGGGGGGGGCGGAGATTGTATCAAACAACATCCGCGAACGACTTGTAGGGGACGGAAACCAAGTAATTCTATATACCGCCAGGTACAAGCACTCGTCCAAAAAAGAAACAGTGAACGGCGTTGAGGTCAGGAGGTATGGCAATAGATACACGGTGTACCCACTCAGTCTATTAGCTTTTATTTGCTCCCGAGAATCAAATATAGGCATTTTTATTGATGAGATGAATACCCTGCCATTTTGGACGGGAGTATTTTCGAGAAAACCTGGAGTCCTTTTATGCTATCAGCTCGCTCGCGAGGTCTGGTACTACCAGCTAAAAAGACCATTATCAAGTGTTGGATACTATATCGAACCGATCTACCTCCGCCTCTTGTCCTATTTCTATCCGCACACAATTACAGAATCTAAGAGTACTGCTGATGAACTCAAAGGTTATGGCTTTAAAAATACCCACGTCTTCCGCGTGGGCATGCCTCTTATGCCACTCAAGATATTTACCCCTGCATCAAAAAGTCAGATGTCTAATCTCGTATTCCTAGGTGCGCTAAGGCCAATGAAACGACCGCTAGATGCCATACGCGCATTTGAGCTTGCTAAAGAGAAAATACCGTAGCTAACACTCACCCTGATCGGATCAGACACAGACGAATATGCCAGGGTAATCCGCCAATATATTCAAAGCTCGAAGCATAGGGCCAGTATTAGTCTAATGGGCACGGTAACCCAGGAAACAAAACAAGAGATACTTAGATCTGCTGGGGCGATTGTAGTCACCTCAATCAAGGAAGGATGGGGCTTAATTGTAACTGAGGCTGGCTCCATGGGCACCACCTCAATAGCTTATGATGCAGACGGTTTACGAGATAGTGTATTGGACCATAAGACAGGCCTGCTAGCAATCAACAGTTCCGTAGAGGATTTAGCTGATAAAATAGTGACTGTTCTAAGTAAGAAGGCACTACGTGATGAATATGCAAGAAACGCATGGGATTTCTCAAGGCAGTTTACTTTTGAAAACTCATATAAAGATTTCTTGAAAATCATTAAAAAGATCTACGACTCATGAGTTTTCTACCGATGTTTAAGGTATAATTTATATATGCCAAAAAAAGCAAAGAAAAAAATTCGTATATTTGTTGATGGTGAGGTACTTGTACTTTCTCATTTCAGCGGTATCGGCCACTACACTGCCGCGCTCCTGAAAGCAGTAGATGAGTTACTTTTTGAGGAAGAATTTTCCCATATCAGCCTAGAGATTGGTGTACCATGGAGAATGAGACGTACTATTGGCAAATTCGGCTATCAAAATTTTGCTATTCGAAAAATGATTACAAGCCCACGAATTTCAAACGGACTAAAGAAAAAACATCGACTTCCACCGATAGATTTATTATTTGGCAAAAAAACATATGTATTTCCAAACTATAGTAGCTGGCCTACACTCAATAGTAAAAGTATACCGATTATTTATGATGCTTCATTCATACTCTACCCAGAACATTCAGATGATGAAAACTGTAAATTCCTAACAACTCAGACCCAACTATCCGCAGATAGGTCTGAGCGAGTTATAACAATATCGCAAAACAGTAAGCGTGAAATTCAGCAGTATTTTGGGAAGCCCTCAAGCAAAATAGACGTAGTATATCCTGTACTCGACACGGATAAATTTTATCGTCGATCAACGGATGAGATAGCAAACATAAAGGCTAAATTTGGTATATTTGGAGACTACATACTTTATGTAGGAAACCTCGAGCCCCGCAAAAATCTTGTCACCCTACTAAAGGCATATAGAGAGCTAGATCCTGCTCTACAAAAGAAATATTCACTTTTACTCATTGGTGCAAAAGGTTGGAAAGATGAGGAAATAACGTCACTTATTATAGGCATGCGAAAAGAAAACATTAGGGTTATTCAACCCACTGACTATGTCGATGATGTCGATTTGCCAGCCCTATTCAGTGGCGCCACTATATTCACGTATGTCAGTGTGTACGAAGGGTTTGGCATACCTCCTACTGAGGCTATGGCTTGCGGTACGCCAGCTATCTCTACATTTAACTCATCATTACCCGAGGCTGTTGGCGACGCGGCAATGCACGTCGATGCATATGATGTATCGCAAATTACCAACGCAATGGAAAAATTACTTACTGATGAAAAGCTACGTGCATCCTATGTAGAAAAAGGCTATGATCACATTAGGAAGTTTAATACTCGTGAGATAGCAGTTAATTTCATACGATCAATCGAGGACGCAAACAAATGAAAATTGCCATAGACCTACGGCCATTACAGATAGGCCATCAAAATCGTGGTATAGGCGCTTATCTCCTAAATATACTAGAGTATTTCCCTAAAGACCCTTCCGTAGAATATATATTTATTCGGTATAGTGACACAAATCCTATAGCCGAATTTAATATCAGTGACGGTAGAAATTACAGTGAGATTGTGCAGAAAAAGTATGACTTCAAACCCAATCCAAAACAGACATTACTCTTTATATTTGGCTTAGTTCGGCCAAAGTATCTTGGCCTGTTCAAACATAGGCCAGACGTCTTTTTCCAGCCAGACTACCTCCTTGGCATCCCGAGTAAATTGTACGTTAAGAAAACAGTGGTTGTGTGTTACGACCTTATACCTCTCAAGTTCAAAGCAATGTACATTCCTAGCTGGCACAGGTTTGCTGGCATGCGACACCTAAGACTGCGTTCACGGGTGCGCCAAAGTATACGTGCTTTATACTACTCGCATAAATACAGTAAAGGGCTCAAGACATTCCGTAGGGCTGATTCAATTCTAAGTATCTCCGATACTACAACTAGCGACCTAGTCTCTATCACTAAAGTGGATAAAGATAGAGTAAGTACTATATATCTAGCACCCTCATACAGGGATACCAAGATCTCCACAAAGGAGCAGTTACCGGCGGAGCTTAAGGATGTTAGATACATATTCTATATTGGAGGTGGCGATAAACGTCGACAGATTACATATTTGATAAGTACCTTCAATAAACTAAATGGTCGTGGGCACAAGTTTGATCTTGTACTGGCAGGTAACGAGTTTACGATCGACAGTAAAGAAACAAGTGCAGATGTTCGTTCTGCACTAAAAAAGAGTAGCTACAGCGACAGAATTCACCTACTTGGTGCGGTTAGCGAGCCATTAAAGCTTACCCTAATGCAACATGCCACAGTATTCGTCTACCCTAGCCTCTACGAAGGTTTCGGAATGCCTGTTGTCGAGGCAATGCTCGCAGGTACGCCTGTTGTCACCTACAGGAATTCTTCAATAGCAGAAATTGGTCAGGACAATGTTTTATACGCTCATGAGAGTAGTGATGGTATATATGATTCTATTTTAGAACTTCAAAAACTTGACGCTGATGCCCTAAAAATCATGACAAGTAACGCTATTGTTGAAGCTGGTAGGTTTAATTGGCAGCTCACCGGGGATCAGACATGGAGTGCAATAAAAAATGTGACTGGAGTATAATCCGATTATCATGAAAATATATAGATTCTTTAAAGACTTACCCGGCAGACTTAGCGCCTTAGAAGCAACCGCGTCGGCTGCAACTTCAAAGACTGCAGAACTAGCGAACGGTGCTGATAATTTACAAATCAATATAGAATCATTGGATGAGAAGTATAATAAAAAATTATCGTCATACAGCGCGCAATTGAATGAAGTAAGGGAAATAAAACAGGAAAACGCAAAAAATAGTGGCCTTCAAGCAGACGATCATTTCTTTGATGATTACTATAAGCTATTTGAAGATAAGTTCCGTGGTAGCGAAGAGATAATCCAACAGCGTATCGATGAAAGCTATGGTGATTTTTTTAGAGAACTTCCCAAAAACGTAAAGTCAAAAAAAGTTATAGATGTCGGCAGCGGCAGGGGCGAGCTTCTTATCGTATTAAAACAATACGGCATAAAATCAGTCGGAGTTGACCTAAATGGCGAGATGGTCGAACAGTGTAGAAAGAAGGGTCTGGAATCTGTTCAGAATGATGCAATAGCCTTTCTGCGCGAGCAGGCAGATGGTAGTATCGCTGGCGTAACAGGGATACACATAGCCGAACACCTTCCTTTTGAATTACTATTCACATTGCTTACAGAATGCCGTCGAGTCGTATGTAAGGGCGGGTTTATATTGTTTGAAACCCCAAATCCCGAAAATGTTACTGTTGGATCACATACATTTTGGTTTGATTCAAGTCACATTAAGCCTCTGCCACCACTAGCATTTGGTTTCCTGGCAGAATATGTGGGATTTGGTGACGTAAGCATCAAAAGGATGCGTCCTGTCTCCGATGATGCGCGTGTAACATTAGAAAATTCCACAGACAAAGAGATTGAATTTATACAAAAATCCCTGCTCGGGCCAGTAGACTACGCACTGATTGCAAGACCGTAATTACAGGTCTGAAACAACAATCTTTACGTCTGGAGAAATAACATAGGGCGTCTCTCTGCCGTTCGAATAATGTAGTTGCAGTGCGTCATTAATCCAGTCGTATACCGGTAAGCCACCCCTACCGTGAGCTGCAAGATCTACACTATAGGTACCGTCTCTGAGTATGTCGGGGAACTCCCAGTCTACTGTAATCTTCTGCCCTTTCTTTAACTCGCGCAATGGTCTTGCCAAATGTTCAGTATTCGTACCAAAAATAATTTCACCTGTATCTGGATTTTTTATTGATATACCGACATTAAGCACACTGGTTTCTTTACGTATATCTAATGTAGTTTTTATATTGGTTATTCCATCTCTCTGTTGATGTAAGTATGTATCAAATTTTACGGTACCATCACCCCATCGCTTAGTTTCATTTGGTTGATTTTCGCCTATAGCGTTCTTATCCTGAAAAAGCTTAAAATATCTCTCTGTGGCGCCCGCAACGTTGCCAGTATATTGTTCCCGCCCTCCATCAAGCACCATAACCCTGTCACAGTATGTCCTTACGGCGTCCATGTCGTGACTAATAAAAATTACTGTCTTTCCGGCCTTTTTTAATTCAAAGAAATAGTCATAACATTTTTTTTGAAAGCTTGCGTCACCCACTGCAAGGACTTCATCAATTAATAATATGTCCGCATCTGCACGTATTGCCATAGAGAAAGCAAGGCGAACCTGCATTCCTGAGGAGTAGTTCTTTAGCTTCTCTTCCATGAAATCACTTAATTCCGCAAAGTCGACTATTGATCCATACATTGCGTCAATCTCAGATCTACTAAACCCCAGTATCGCGCCGTTGAGATACACATTATCTCTACCCGTGAGCTCAGGGTTGAATCCGACGCCAAGCTCAATAAACGGCACGAGTCGACCTGTGATCTTCAAGCTTCCTTTTGTAGGCTGATAGATCCCTGCAAGAATTTTTAGCATCGTACTTTTACCGCTACCGTTACGCCCTACAATGCCAAAGAATTCGCCTTTTTTAATATCGAGACTAACTCCGTCGAGCACAACATGAGGTTTTGGGCGCGATCTTTTATCACGAAAAATATTCGTAAATAGTGACTTGATTGAACCCGCCTGGTGCGGGGGCCGAAACTGTTTATGGATACCTTTTGCCGATACGGAAATTTCACTCATTACACATCCTCTGCAAAATATTTCGACGCTTTTTTGAAATATAGACCGCCCAGAATGATAATAACTAGCGTCAAAATAATGGGTACTGCTCGGTATATATTTGATTGATATACGCTCATAAAAGATCTAGCCTGATCAGTTACGAGTGCATGGCGCATATCTTGCATAATTTGAGCAACGGGGTTAAGAAGTAATATTTTCTGTGCCTGCAGTGGTACCGGTGCATCAAGAGGGTATAGTATTGGCGTTGCGTAGAATGCACCCTGAATCAATACCTCCCATATATAGCCGATATCCCTAAAACGCACAAATAGAGCGCTCAGGAAGAATGCCGCACCCAATCCCAGTAAATATAGTTGGATGATGAGCAGCGGCACAAAAAGAGCATCACTGCCTATGTCCGTTCCGCGGAAAAGCATGAATAGACCAACAACAAACAAGTTTATGGTGAGGTTGATAAGTGCGGATAACGAACCAGCAACTACTACGGTATATTTTGGGAAGTTTATCTTACGCATCACATCACCCTTCGATACAATGGCGGAGACATTACCTATAGTTACTTCAACAAAAAAATTCCACAACACAACACCTAGTAGTAGATATATAGGGAAGTTTGGCACATGCACGCCGACTTTCAAAAACCTCACAAAGACAACATAGAGTATCAGGAAAAGAGCTAGCGGCCTGAGTAGTGACCATAAATACCCAAGTACTGAGTTTTGATACCGCACCTTGAAGTCAGATATTACAAGTTGTCTCAGAAGAATAAAGGTATAGCGGTACTTACTTTTTACAAATTCTAGTTTTTGCTTCATCAATCTGTTTATTATACAAAACAGGGGTGAATATTGACAGCGATAAAGTATACTATCCACATGAAAAAGGTAATTATAACTGGTTTTAATGGTTTTGTCGGCAGGCATGCGTGTGGTGAGTTTCGGCGCAGAGGATATGAGATACAAGGTATCACAAACGGACAGGTAGACGACTCGGCGCGCGATCTTGTCGATACTGTTACTATTTGTGACCTCGCAAGTCCTGATGTTGTCGGTGGCCTGGAGATCGACAAGAACACAGACGTCATACTCAACCTAGCTGGGTTTGCGACAAATACAGGTGGTGATGCAGAGCTTATACGACATATAAACACCGGTGTCCACGTAAACATGTGTCGCAGATTAGGTGGGCTTGGACTTTCACCTATATATATTGGTGTCAGCTCATCAACTGTATACCGTCCAGACCAGCCGTTACCACTAACTGAGAGTTCAATGCGCAAAGACCAAGCAGACGCTCGGCCATACGAAGCAAGTAAGATAGAGATGGAGAACCTTTTACGTGAATTTCCCAATCTACCAATAGTAATTGCTCGACCATTCAACCATATTGGCAAAGGACAAGGTCCCGGTTTCCTAATCCCAGATCTGGCTATTCAAATACTGCGTGCACTAAAAGACGGTACCCCATTATTAGTTGGGAATCTAAGTAGTAAGCGAGACTACACATGGGTAGAAGATGTCGTAAATGCATACGCTGATTTAGCTGAGTTGCAAGATTTTGAACCTGGTGAAGTATTTAATATCTGCTCTGGGCGGTCCATAAGTGGAGAAGATGTTCTCGCAATGTTACTAAAGGCCATGGGTGTAGAGGAAAGCCTCGAAATACAGGTAGATCCAACAAAACTTCGCGGTGCAAGTGATGTTGATGATAATTATGGTTCATACAAAAAGATTCACGATGCAACGGGTTGGAGTCCTTCTGAAAACGGCGTACAAACAGGCATCAAACTATTTGCTGATGATTTCTTAGCACGAAATAAATAATAAGCATCTACGCTTCCAGTTTAAGGTCGTGGTCAACCATCATTTTAACTAATCCGACGAAGTCTACTTTTCGCTTCCACCCTAGCTCTTTTTCGGCACGAGCTGGATCACCAAGTAGTAGATCTACTTCTGCAGGTCGGTAAAAGTCAGGGTTTATACTTACCAAAACTTTACCCGACTTTTTATCTTTGCCGACTTCATCTGCACCTTTACCACTCCACTCGATTTCAAGTCCAATCTGCTTGAACGCTACCTCACAAAATTCACGTATAGAGTGCGTCTCACCTGTCGCAAGCACGTAGTCACCTGGTTTGTCTTGCTGAACGATTCGCCACATACCCTCAACATAGTCACCCGCGTAACCCCAGTCACGCTTTGCGTCCATGTTACCGAGCTCTATGTGATCTTGCTTACCAAGTTTGATAAGCGCTACAGCTTGGCTAATTTTACGTGTCACAAATTCAGGACCCCTGCGCTCACCTTCGTGATTAAACAAAATCCCGCAACTTGCATGCATGTCATAGCTTTCACGGTAGTTACGAGTGATCCAGTGGCCATACAACTTTGCTACACCATATGGGCTCTTTGGATGAAATGAGCTTTCCTCCGTATAGCCTTTCTCTGGTCGGTTATAAGCTGTCCCACCAAACATCTCACTTGTTGATGCTTGGTAAAAACGAGCCGTTTTTTCTAAGCCAGCTAGACGTATTGCCTCTAATACATTCAGTACACCCTTGCCTGTGACATCCGCAGTCAAAACTGGGTCTTTGAAAGAGTAGCCAACATGACTGATCGCAGCGAGATTATATACTTCATCTGGCCTGATCTCCTGCATGGCACGTGTAAGTGATGCTAGATCAAGTAAGTCTGCCATGACGAGATTCACGTATGGCATTTCAGCTTTTACCTGTTTGTAGCGAGGATGACTTGCTTCCATCTGGCCCCTGATAACACCGTACACCTCATAACCTTTGTCATTGAGTAATTTAGCTAGGTGCCCGCCATCTTGCCCTGCGATTCCCGTAATAAGTGCGCGTTTCGCCATGAAACTCCCCTCAAAATTTATTTGCTCTCACTATTTTATCAAACCGGTGGCGTATTACTACTGTTATACTAACAACAAGTATGAAAATTGTAATTGATGCACGCGAAAGTGGTACTTCTACCGGTAGATACGTCGACAAGCTTATTGAAAATATAGGCAGTATTGATCATACGAACCAGTACACTCTATTGCTCAAAAAACATCGCATTGGCATCTACTCTACCTTGCCGGCAAATTTCACACTAATGGAATGTAATGTAAAAGAATTCTCCTTTGCAGAGCAGACAAAACTTGCCTGGATTTGTTACCAGCTCAAGGCAGACCTCGTGCATTTCCCGCTCGTACAGCACCCAGTGCTGTATTTCAAAAAGAGTGTCATCGGTATACTTGACCTCACGACTCTGCGCTTTTACAACCCTGCCAAAAATAAGTATGTATTTTGGATTAAGCAAAAAATATACGCAGGCGTTATCTTTATAGCCAGCCGTAAAGCAAAGCATCTGATAACTATTAGTAACTACGTTCGTGATGATATTATCAAGAACTTTGGCGTCAAAGAATCAAAGGTGACCACTACCTACAACTCTGCTGACCCCCTGCCTACACCAGGTGAGGAGGTCGCTAGACTAGTGGGTAAAAAATTCATTATGTATGTCGGTAGACACCTTCCTCACAAGAACCTAGGCAGACTCGTCGAAGCATATCAGCAGCTACTCATAAAGTACCCCGATCTAAAGCTTGTCATCGTTGGAAAAGAAGACGGGGCAACTGGGGCGCTAAAGAGTAGTCTCGGCAAATCAAATGGAGTCATATTTACAGGCTTTTTACCCGATAACCAGCTAAGGTGGCTCTACGAGCATACGGCCTGCTACGTGTTTCCGTCACTCAGCGAAGGCTTTGGACTACCAGGCCTCGAGGCTATGGTGCACAGCGCTCCTGTAGCAAGCTCAGATGGCACTTGCCTGCCCGAGGTATATGGTGAAGCGGCACTTTACTTTGACCCGCTAAGTGTCGACGATATGGCCGAGAAAATTTCTATGATTTTGGATGACAAAAAACTCAGGGTCGAACTAATTGCCAAAGGCAAGATACAGGCCTCGAAATACAGCTGGAAACGTATGGCTGAACAGACTGTTGAAATATATAACTCTGCTCTTAGAAGCTAACAGGTATCAAAACCAGATCATTTTTATCTATTTCACCCGAAGGATTGGCTTTTTTGATAACCATTGTGCCGTTTCCTCCTCCTACCTGGACACTAAACGTAAGTGTTGCCTCAAATGGCACGTATTCCTCAGTCATCCAATCGCCAGAAAGTTTCGCAGTAGTCTCAGCAATAGTTACGCCTGTTGAATCTAGAATTGTCACCGGAAAGTTGCCTTCAGATGACCAATTGCCCGGCACCAGACCTTTTACGACTATTGGGCTTACTAGCACGTCTTTGCTGAGTGGCTGAGAGAGGCTAATCCTGGTACCTTTACGCGATACGTACTCCGCAGTATCAACAGTTGTCTCGTCAACGCTTTCGACAAATAAATTTCCTGCGTCTGTACGGCACTGGCGCGGATTGCTTTCCATAGTTGCATTACCCGCTTGGACACATTCATCGAAGTTTCCGATTGGCACGGTGGATGTCCTGCTACTAACCGATTCTTCTGGCCGAGTCTGTATATAGATAAAAATACTACCGCCAAGTAACACGATCAGTGTGAGTAATGCCCAATGTATGCTCTTTATTCTCATGTCTATAGCGTCATTGTACCTTGTTTATGAATAAGTAGACAGCCCATACCCTCAATCGCAAGCATAAGCGTCCATACAGTATAATTACAGATAAGTTATTACACATGGAGGCATATGAAAGTCAGAAAAGCGGTTATTGCGGCGGCGGGGTTTGG
>JAYSUL010000026.1:0-4191 GCA_043719125.1 Candidatus Saccharimonadota bacterium
CTCCACCGTCTGGAAAGTAGTTTTGGCCGCCAATCACTTGGCTATGCTTGGTATCGTCGTCCACGCATTCCAGCTAGGTAGCTCAGTCAAGCAAGCACCGCTAAAATATCTTTGGCCCATCTACGGCCTCTCGCTCATAGCGGTCTACTTCTACCTCGCTAGCAAGAAAAAACTCGTATAGTAGGTAAGTCTGTCGTAAAATACTACGATGAAACTATACTCTTGGAATGTAAACGGTATCCGAGCAGTCTGGAACAAGGGCTTGTTCCAGCAGTTTATCGCAGAGCATGATCCAGATATTCTGTGCCTGCAAGAAACTAAGGCACAGCCAGATCAGTCACCAGTTGATTTACAGCAATACAACGAATATTGGCATAGTGCCGAAAAAAAAGGTTACTCGGGTACGGCAATATTCAGTAAGACACAACCCCTAGAAGTACGAAACGGGTTCTCAGATACTGTCCAAAAGTCATTTGATTTCCCTGATCCATATGGAGATCCGACAAAAGAGGGTAGGGTGCTCAGCGCCAGATTTAAAGACTTCTGGGTTGTGACGGTTTATACACCAAATAGCAAGGACAAGCTAGAGCGACTCGGCCTGAGACACGATATATGGGATCCAGCGTTCTTAATGCACGTCAAAGAGCTTGAACAAGACGCACCTGTTCTGTTCTGTGGTGACTTTAATGTCGCACATTCTGAGATTGATCTTGCACGGCCTAAAGAAAATGTCGGCAAGCATGGCTTTACCAACGAGGAAAGGGAAGGATTCGACAAAATGATTTCTGTAGGATTTATTGATACATTCCGCAGATTCTTCCCCGACAAAACCGATGCCTACAGCTGGTGGACAGCCTGGGGCGGTGCACGAGACCGAAATGTCGGCTGGCGCATAGATTATTGGATGGCAAGCAGATCAATAGCAGACAAGATCATTGCGGCAGATATCCACCCACAGTCCATGGGAAGCGATCATTGCCCAGTTAGTATCGTCGTAAACTAATATATGGAATACTGGCTTAAACAGACTACCGACAGTCCGCTCTACCCCGATCTAGAATGGGATAAGCCCGAGCGTAAAGATTTAGCGGGTAGGCTGCTTATCATCGGTGGAAACCTACATGGTTTCTCCGCTCCCGCAAAAGCATACGAGTACGCAAATCATGCAGGGATAGGTAGTACGCGGATACTTCTGCCCGACGCGCTCAGGTCAACTCTACATGCTTTTTGGACCGACGCAGTATTTTGCCCATCGTCCCCAAGTGGAAGCTTTTCTCACAAAAGCCGTGACCTTGTACTTAATAGTGCACTTTGGGCGGACGGTATTCTGTTGCCGGGAGATATGGGTCGCAATAGTGAAACAGCGATATTACTAGACGAGATGCTCCGGTCGATGCTTACGCCGATAGCAATCACTAAAGATGCACTCGACTACTACATAGAGCGCCCCAGTAATGTGATAGTTCGTGATAATACGCTGATAGTCGGTAGTTTTGCGCAAATCCAAAAAATTCTTAAACACAGTGGTTTTGCCGAAGCTCTCACCTATACTATGCCACTAGCTTCTCTCGTCGGTACACTGTCAAGGTTCAGTAGTGAACATGCTTGCACCATCCTTACCAGATCCGATAATCAATTTGTACTGGCAAAAGCAGGTCAGGTACTCACTACAAAAAGGGAGGATATCGGCGATATATGGCGCCTCAGATTCGCCACAAGCGCTATTGTCGGCTGGCTACATCATCCCACAAAACCATTTGATGCAATCGGCAACTCAATTGTGACAAACTAAAAAACTCACCGAAACAGTGAGTTCTTTAATTTGGTGCCGCTAGGGCGGACTTGAACTGGGGTGAGTGCTTGTGGCACTCTGAGTTCGCGCTCTCTGGCCCGATGTATTACTGATACGAGCACCTGCTAGACTTCATGTACCGTTGACGCTGAGGTTCAATTCGACTCAGGTGGTACTTTAAACTGAAATTATATTTGGTGCCGCCCGACGGACTTGAACCGTCACGAGGTTGCCCTCACAGGATTTTGAGTCCGGCGTGTCTACCAATTCCACCAGGGCGGCGTCAAAATAATTTTACACTAGGCAACTCGAGAAAACTATTACAAATGAGATATACTATAACTAGTATGAGTACAGATACTGGTGGGCAGGCAGTTTTTGGTGTTATGCCGGACGAAAATCCGGCTGTTAACCTTGTCCGGCACAAACTTGCAGCAATATACCAAGACGAGCCCCTTGCTATCGAGGAAGAACGCGAAATAGCAAGCTCTGGTGCGCACAGCAAACATCAGATCTACATGGAAGATCTGATGAAAAGTGGCAAAAGTATGGTCGATGTACAGACAGCCTGGCATGAGTACTATCAAAGTCTGGGTGACGTTGAAAAGCATGAGGTCTGGCAAGAATTTTACGAGCAACACTCTAGAGTTGACATCAATGCAAAAAAGTCCTCCATGCAGTCAGAAAACCTTATTTCTTTAAACCAAGTAGTCGATACCCCTACAGCCACAAAAACAGAACGTCCTCAGAGTATGGCCGATCTCCATAAAAAACTATTAAATACTGTTACGGCAAACGGCAAACTTAAAACTAAACATCACATCAAGTCAGTTGCATTTTCGCTGACATTCGCAAGTCTTATTACGGGAACTATGTTTTTCATCACAAACAACGAGCTTTTTCTCGCAAAATTTATTCAGCCAACGAAAAGCCTGGCCGCATCTCCGTTAATATCTGATGGTACTGTCATAGGCCCTGAAATAAAAATCATCATACCAAAGATAAATCTAGAAGCACCAATTGTACAGGGAGTGTCTGACAATGCTGAAAAGGTTTTACAGGAGGCGCTGGAAGGTGGAGTTGTTCAATACCCATACACCCCAAATCCAGGCGAAAATGGAAACTCTGTTTTCTTTGGTCACTCCTCAAGTAATCTATTCAATAGAGGCGCTCACAAATTTGTTTTCGTCAGACTACACCAACTTGAAGTAGGGGATACCTATGCCATAAACTACGGTGGAGTACAGTATGTGTATCGAGTCATCCTGAGAGAGGTCGTTAAGCCAACTGAGGTGAGCGTACTATACAGACAACCCGAGGGTAAGCCTGCCGTATCAACACTTATCACCTGTGACCCCCCAGGAACTGCGAACAATAGGCTCATCATAGTCGGTGAGCAAATTAGCCCAAGCCCAATCGCAAACACAACAGCACCTGTCTTACAAGAAGAACAAAAACCCACCGAGCTACCTTCAAAAGCACCGACACTACTTGGTAGAATTTTCGGATTATAGCCTAGAAGCTACTTAGTCGCGGACTCAATATCAACAAGCTGCATTGATGTAGTTGTATCCTTAGAGGTAACATACATAGCTGTTGATACCCCGTTATTCACATACGGTATACCGGCAACATTTGGAGATAACTCATAAACATTCTTGCCATCAAAGTCGAAAATACTAAGCTTGTTGTCACTGCCGACAGCGTAAAGCCTAGCGTCATCGAACCAATCAATATCCGCAGGCCTAGTGACCGGGAGCTCATATCTGTGAAGCTCACGCTGTTCAATATCATATACCGCACTGGTTTGACCATCGGATGCCAATACAAATCTATTTGACCTCGAAGCCTCCGCGGTAGTACTTTTATTTGGAAATATATAAAAAGGTGCTACCTTACCACTGACTGATTCTGAGGCTGCTTTTTCAAAGTTACGGTATAGTAGGGTCTTTTCAAGTCCCTCTCCAGCAAGAAGGATATAGTCGTTACGATTAAAGCCGAATGATTTTACGATGACTGGCTTCGTAGGGTCCTTTGCTGTTGTGATGCTATATATTTTTTTGTCATGGAAGTACTTAATGAGAAGGTCATTTCCTACCTTGGTCGTATATAGCGCTCGTTCGTTATTCATCGCAAAAAACTCTACTACCGGATCCGCAAACAATGACTGTGCGCTAAGAGACTTATCCTTAGTATTCGCGATAAAAACAGCTCCACTATCTCGATGCACATAGATTTGCTCCCGCTTGGCGTTCCAAAATCCCAGTAAATCCGAACTAACCAGGCTAAACATAGTTGACAGATTAACAATATCTCCTGGGTTGTCGCGGTTCATGACGGCAAACATAGTCTCCGTACTACCGATGAGAGTATAGCGGAACATGAAGTGCTCGTTATCT
>JAYSUL010000027.1:0-4106 GCA_043719125.1 Candidatus Saccharimonadota bacterium
GACTTCTGCCCATTTTCCGTAGCTAAAACTCTTGCCGACATTAGTCCAGCCACCAGATATGTTCCAGTATCTCCAGCCAATGTGACCGTCTGCACCACGAGTCGTGAATTCAACTATTGGGTATGAGCTTATATCAACAGGTGAAGTATCGATACCAATACCCCAAAGACCTGCCCTTACACCAATACTTTGCCAAGCTGAATCAATGTATAAGTCAGCTCTTAATGCTGAGCCAAAATCAGCTCTTTTTTGTATGCCCTCAGTGTAATAAAAACTATTTGTCGATGTTGACCTATTGCTGGCATCAACCCCAAGTTGGGCAACGTTTTCTCTGTCATATGCAGTTACAGATGTTGCTCCACCTGACGGAAAAGTACGGTCAGTAATCCAAGTATTTAGCTCAGTCTGAGTAAAATCATTAAATACTACAGGACTTGACGCTGCCAGAGCCGGAGTACCCACCAGCACAAACGCCAAAATTGACGCCACAAAGCCACTAAATAATAATTTAAGTTTTCCCATAGAACCCTCCTATTAGTACTTATCACTATACTCCTAATGCATTTAGAGCATTGGCACTGGCTTGGTTTAACGGCGTGAGCAGGATGATGTAATAAATATACTACTGATATTTGTTAAACTTTTTTCAGAAGTCGGGGCATATACGCCAATAAAGCGACGACGATGCCGAATGTATGGCCAATTGCAGGCAAAATAATTTTTTTAGACCCTGCTACAACCATGTCTTTGGTCGGTACGACGTCGTCGAATATAGGCCTGAGAGATGTAGTTTCACTGGCTATTACTGAATTTTTTTCTAGAAGTTTTTCGCTGATTATTACAGACTGAAGTAGTGCGCTCGCTCTTTTTTGAAAGGCTGGCCCGATGGACCCTGATCCTTTTATTTTTGCAGATAATAGGTATAAGTGGTAGAAATTTGGGTTTTCATATGCATATCTAATAGCAAGCGACCCACCAGCGCTAACACCTACGAGGGTAATCGGGTCTCTCCCCTTTTGCTGTAAGTGCAGTGCAAATTCCTTAAGACGAATATACTTTTCTTCTGCGGATTCCGACGAAGCCCAATTTGGCTCAAATATGGTTATCTCGCTATCATCGGGCCAAAAAAACATAAGTCTCCTCTGTTTATTAAGAGACTCCTCGCTACCTAGCCCTGGTATGTACAGTATATTCATCACGATCCTGTCTTTGATAGCTTCATTTCTACCTGCGGCAAATCCACTAGGTATAAGGGCTTGCCGTCTTCTCTCTCCACGGCGTTACTAGTCACTACGAATCCATACTTAGTGTAGAAGCTAATTGCCTTTTCGTTGTAGCTAACTACCTCGAGATATATATCATTATCATTACCCAGCCATTCCAGAAGTTTGTTCATGAGTGCCCCGCCTATGTGTTGCCTCTGAAAATCTGGCAATACATAGATGTTACTGATCCAACTTTTACCGTCACGAATACACGCAATCCCATAGCCAACAGATTTGCCCTGAGTGGTGGCCATGATGACAGTGTGTGTTTTGTCATTTTGCGATTCGATATATTTGCGCAAATACTCTATTCGACGGGGCTCAAAATCGTTGTTTCGGCCCTTTGCTAGACGAACTATATCTTGTTTTGTAATGCCCAGCGCAGGATTTGGATATGTATCAATCCAAGCGGTATCTCGTATAGTGCATATAACGGTAGCATCATTGGATTTGGCAAGCTCGACGGAAAAATTGTTAATCATTCTATACAGTATAACTCTTTAAGGCGTCAGAGGTGCGCCAAGCAAGTATTTAAAAATAATTAAACAAGAGTATTATATATCCTATGGACACAAACTCATCAGCACCTGCAACATACAAAATAGTAATTGCCGAGGATAATCCCGCCCTGGCAGAAGTATATAAAATACGACTTGAACTTATAGGCTATCAAGTATTTGTGGGGTCAGATGGTGAAGAAGCTCTAGCAATCATAGAGAGAGAAAGGCCTGACCTAGTACTACTAGACATGATGATGCCAAGAGTCGCAGGTGATGAGGTGCTGAGAAGAATGCGCGATAGTGAATGGGGCAAGTATACCCGCGTATTTATAATTTCCAATCTTAATGAAGAGGATGCGCCTGCAGGACTGCGCCAATACAACATCGAAGGCTATGCCGTGAAGGCAAATTTCAAAGATGATGACCTTGATAAACTCGTCGATAAGATACTCACACCCGCAGGCCAGGAAGACGGTATTGATCTGGACTCTGGAGCCGAAGCTTAGATTTTTTGGTGGAGCGATGTACACTACTAGTATATGGATCAACTGACGCTAGATTCTATTTTTGCTCTACCTATATACCAAAAGCGTAGCCAAATACTAGATTCGATAGACAAAAACCAAATTACCATTATTACAGCTGAGACAGGAGCGGGTAAAAGCACCCAAGTTCCCCAGTTTTTAGCTGAGGCTGGTTATGACAAAGTCATAGTCACCCAACCACGAATACTTGCAGCCCGTAATTTGAGTGGCAGAGTTAAGCAGGAGTATTCGTTGCGTATCGGGGCAGATGCTACTCATCTAGTTGGCTATCGTACTGCTCACGAACGTGACGATGATCCTGATAACAAAATACTCTATTGCACAGATGGCTTGCAGCTCGTCAGGGAGCTGACCGGTAACGGTATAAAGCAAAAACAGATATTAGTTCTCGATGAAGTTCATGAATGGAACGAAAATATGGAAGTCCTCGTCGCCTGGGCAAAAAAACGTTGCCAGGTTGAGCCAGATTTCAAGCTGGTGCTCATGAGCGCAACAATTGAGGTGGAGAACCTTGTAAAATATTTTGGCATATCAGGCGCAATAACCGTACCGGGTAGAAGCTACCCCGTAGATATGAAACGAGGAGATAGCCTCGTTGATGAAGTAATCGCACAGGCTTCAAAAGGATCTAGTAATATCCTTGTATTCCTACCGGGTAAGGCAGAAATTGAGGAATTATATCTAGAGATATCAAAGGTAATGAGAAACGTACCTATATTTCCGCTTCATGGTCAGCTCGAAGCAGAAGATCAACAGAAAGCTTTCGGGCACTACCCTGGCGGGAAGATTGTCCTATCAACGAATGTGGCACAGACAAGCATCACGATTGATGACATTGACGTCGTGATTGATTCTGGTCTAGAGCGGCGTAGCGAAGTTCGTAGTGGCGTAGAAGGTCTTTTCATCGCTGAGATATCTCAAGCGGACTGTATGCAACGTGCTGGCCGTGCAGGAAGGACGAAGGAAGGTGCATATATTCTCGCGAAGCTAGGTAGTCTTCCGTGCATGCCTCTCGAAAAGCGTCCTGAGTTCGGGATACCCGAAATAGTCAGAAAGCACCTTGATAGACTGGTGCTTCGGCTGGCCGCAGTTTCTATAGATATCGAGAGTCTTGAGTTCTTTCATGCTCCAAGTTCGCGCACTATCGCACGTGCCAAAAATACACTGATTAGCCTCGGGGCAATGACCAAGGGTGGAGCGGTGACGGATATAGGCAAAAAAATGGAGCGCTTCCCTGTCGAGTCTAGCTACGCACGTATGTTAATTGAAGTAGAGTCGTATAGCTCTGCCGTAAAGTCAAAGCTCGCAACTATCATCGCTATAGCTGAAGTTGGGGGTATCGTTAAAGGAAGCTCAAAGTATAGTGAATGGAAAAAGTGCACCAAACAATCCTCGTCAGACCTTGTTGCTCAGTATGACCTCTATCATGCACTTCCTGATATATCGGAGGATGATTACGAGTATATGGGCGTGATAACAAAAAACGTTGATAAAGCGAGTGAAGTAAACGAACGACTTTGTAGTGAGCTACATATAGACCAGCAGGGTAAGGTGATCTTAGATGATACTGAATCGGAGCAGCTACTAAAATGTATCATTGCGGGCCAGATACACGAGCTGTGGATTGTCCAGCCGACTGGGGAGGCCATTCACTACTTAACTCAGCAGGTACGAGAACTATCTGGCGGTACGGTTGTACGGCACGCTGCATTGGTGGTAGGCACGCCATTCGATTTAGAAGTTCCTACCGCTCGTGGTATGGAAACGCTAGAACTACTCAATGACCTGACCGCAGT
>JAYSUL010000028.1:0-11707 GCA_043719125.1 Candidatus Saccharimonadota bacterium
CAAGTGTTAAGCCAGACTGGGTGGTGGTACCGAGCACAATGGTACCTGCAGTAGTAGCCGCCGTACCCACATCAATGGTGATGTTCCCTGAGTTACCACTGGTGGTGGTGTTACCAGTCTGGATGGTGATGTTGTCGGAGGCTGCGGATGTACGGTTAGCAGTACGGACGTTGTTAGAGACGAGTGCTAGTGGGACTGCGTTGAGCTTTAGTCTGGCGTTAGGAGTAGGTAAGGAGTTAGGGTTGACCATCTCAGTGTCCCACGAGGCTGCGCCACCACTACCACCAACTCTCATGGTGATGTAGAGGTCTTGGCTCCATGGAATGGTAGATCCAAAGGCAGTGACACTACCTAGGTTGACGGAGATGTAGCCATTGACGACACGGACTAGGTTACCAGTGGTGCGTGTCTCTATCCAGACCTGATTACCGCCATTTGCTGCGCCTTGAGCGGTACCCCCCGTAATCTCTGTGTCATAGAGCTTGAACTCAATGTGGTAGTTGCCATCAGGAACAAGAGCACCGGTGGATGTGAGTATCCGTGCCTGGAAGCTGACGGTTGTGTTGGGGGTTTGGGCCTTAGCTACCTGTTGAGTTCCAAACAAGACAGCTGCACTACTGGGGACGATGAGAGCAACAGCTGCGAGCAGTGCTCCTCTCAACAGTAGTGCATGTGTCTTGTTCTGAAGGTAACTCTGGAAACGGGAAAATACACGGGTCATAGATATATATCTACCGTGTTTAATGCTTACCGCCTGGTTGTGGTTTGGTATCTGAGACTGCGAGGACTCAGAGACCTTTTGTTGTTTGTTTTGGTTCATAGCTAGCCGTCCAAGCTAGATGATCCTCTAAGGACAAGGTCAGGACTGGTGGAGATTGAAGCTACGAGAAAATGGCAGTACTGGCGTACTGCCTCCCACGTTGCTATTTTAATCTACCGCTATTGCCTTGAACCCATCTCAAAGGTTTTTGGTTTTTGTTGGTTCACAGAAACTTAGAACGTTTTTTTGTTTTTGTTTTTGTTTTCTGATGAACTACCATAATTATACAGCTTAAAGAAGTTGTCGTATACAGTTTTGTGTTCAAAAACTACCAGGACACCACCCCCGTTAGTAGTTGCTATTAACTGACTGGCAAAAATATTTATTGTAGATTAATTAACAATTATATTTGCGAACTATAAGGGAAAATAAGTCCAAATAACAAGACATTTTAAAGAGTATCGTAAGATACTTGGACTAAATAGTTATCCACAGGCTACTCTATAGAATAAAGTTCGTCTCGATCCACTAGAACCTGGATTTTTGCAGAAAGTACCGTCAGAGTAAAGCGATCATTTATCTGTTTTCTATACTTGAAGTCTGATTCGCTAAAGACAACGTATCTGATTTCTTTTTTCTCGGCTTTTTCTAGATCGGAGATGAAGTTTTCTAATTTTGTCTTGTTTATATCACCGACTATCATCATATCTATACCGCTAGTCTCGTCCCTAGTGAACTGGCCCGTTATCACCGCAAGCTGTACGTTACCAAGCGAACGAATGTCAGCCTCTAGTGTCGAATCAGGTTGCTCAGTTGAATCAGCCGCGTTTTTCTTTACTACTTTTTTAGTCGTAATAGCCTTATCACCAAACATCTGTGCGAGTGGCTCATAGTATGTGAACTTTTGGTTTACTTCATAGTAAAGCCTGTTATTAGACGTGTCAGATGTTATCACTCCTATGCTGAGTAAGTTTGATAGCTCGCGCCTAACTGAGTTAATCTGCTCTTCTACCTTGCGAGTAATTTCACGTACGTAAAATGACCTGTTTGGATTAGACATGAACAGTTGTAATAATTTAACACGAGTTTTTGACCCAAAAAGTTGCTCAACCATAGATACATTGTATCAGGACGAGTATATAAAAACTACCGTGGACGACTTTGCGCAATATTGTGCGCTTTAGTTATTAGCAAATCATCCAAATCCGCAAGCTCTCCCGATGCCCCATTTCGCACAAGAGCGAGTGACAGCAATAGATCGGCGAATATCGGGTTCTTAGATAATATGGGACCATGCATATACGTCCCAAATACGTTTTTTAGCCGACAGCCCTCATGCCCACTCTCACCGTCATTGCCTCCGCCCGATAACACACGACCAAGAGTATTTGCGCCACTCTCTAAATAGGTCCGACCACTGTGATTCTCGTACCCAATGACTTTCCCTACGCCTTCGACTTCCACAGATATATTCCCAATCATCCTACCGCCGCCTGCAATAGTCTCGACCGGTAAGATATTTATGCCCGGTATTTCCTTGTTATCTGCAGTCACGAATCGGCGCCCAAAGAGCTGATACATGCCGCAAACCATCAGCATTACACAGCCATCATTTGCGAGACTAAGGAGTTGTGCCTTTTTTGACTGAAGATCGTCTGCCACTAAACCCTGAGATGCATCCTGCCCACCCCCACCGATAATAATATCTGCGTCTTTTGGTATATCCTGACCAATTGAGACAAGATGTGTCTCAAAGTCTATACCCCTCCATGCGAGTCTTTTTTCGAGAACAATTCTATTGCCAGTATCTCCATAAATATTCATCTCGCTCGGATATAGGTGGACAATCTGTAGGGGACGATTCTTTCTCATACTACCCTACCCTCTTTTGCTTGGATATTTTTTAGAATTTTTCTACTGCCGAGCATAGCCGTATATGTCAAAAATAATACTCCAGACTTATGGCTGGCGATAAACCGCTTTAATGCGCCCTCTAGATCAACGTCAACATCAGAGCAGCCGATATCATCATACTGAAGCCGTACCGCCATATCGTAAGCCCTCGTACCGGAAGCTGAAACATCAGGTCGATCTCGAAATGAGCTCACATCAACATCCCACAGCCACGAAACGTCCCTACCATCCGCGATAAGGTCATTGATAATAACTAATGCAGGTTGTTCCGGCAAGACAGCCATGGCAGTTCTAAACCCTGCTGGATTTTTTACGAGCTGGAGTGTCAACTCAGAACCACCAACTCTCATAATCTCACCCCTACCGTACGGTGGAGTTAGTCTACTAAATATCTCTGTATCCTGAACACCGTATAACTCACTAACCAGTGAATAGACTGATACAAGATTTAGTACATTGTGCCAGCCTGGAAGTAATGACCTATTGAGCACCACAGTCGTGTTTTCTTTGAATCTGATACTACACTGGGCTTCAGATGCCGACTCAAGCATATACGATAGTTTGGGTATATGTTTTTTCGCTGACGAGTATAGAGAATCGTCATCTGGGAAATAATTCTGAAGCTCTGAAGCAAAGCCATATGCTATAGCTTTCGTCTTTCCCTTAACGATACTAGGCACATCCCCTAGACGCTTATCGGTCGCATTATAAACAACCAATTTAGTTGTTTCCGAAGCCAAAATCTTTAGTAGTTTTGCCGTATGATCTATCTCACCGAATCTATCAAGTTGATCACGAAGTACATTTGTCAGTATGCAGGCCCTCGGTTTCAATATTGGCGCGAGCTTGGCAGCGTACGCTTCGTCAATCTCAAGCACAGCAATGTCGAAATCAAGATTGCCCTTCAGATCGCTGAACCGCACGATACTGGCAAGTAACCCCCGAGTCATATTACTGCCGCTATGATTCGTAAAGACCTTCTTGCCCATTCTTGTCAGTGTCTGACTTAGTAGGTGCGTAGTTGTAGTTTTACCATTTGTACCTGAAACCACGATAATACCTTCTGGCAAGGTTGTTAGTATTGTCAGAAGTCCAGGGTTCATTTTCTCGGCAATTAGCCCCGGTAATGCCGCACCATGACTACCGCGAAGTCTCATAAACTTGAAAACAAGCTTACATATCCATATCGTGATGATGTCTAATAATCTCATTACTTCTTTAGTATATATTCTTTAGCTTCTACTGGCGACTCAAACCACTTGATATGACTGTTTCTTTTGAACCAAGATACTTGCCGTTTCGCATACTGTCTATCAGCAATCTTAAACAACTCCCTTGCCTGCGATTCATCGACTTCTCCATCAAGCAAACGCATGACTATCCGGTAGCCGATGGCATCAAATGACCGTGGTGGCTTACCGTACTTTTCAACAATACCTTTTACCTCCTCAATAAAACCATGATCAAACATACTATCTACTCGGGCGTTAATTCTACTAAGCAAAACCTCTCGACCAGGGTTGATCCCAATAATAACCGACTTTTCATCGGGTATGTTTTTTTCGCCCAAATGACCTGCACGCAATATAACATTTATGAGATGTCTGGCATTACTACTATTAGCTGGCATAGAAAGACCCTTTTCAATGATGATGTTTTGCAATGACTCAACAGATTGATAGTTCAAGTCACTCAGCTCAACATTGCTCGAATTTGGTAACGCCGGTAACACAAATTCAAAGAAGAGCGCATCAATGTAAAGTCCAGTTCCTCCTACTACAATCACATTCTTATTGCGCTTATGTATATCATTTATGATATACACTGCACGATCAATAAAATCCTTTAGATTGAATTCTTCATAAGGCCCGATAATATCTAGCATATGATGGACAATACCTCTCATTTCAGCACCTGTAGGCTTCGCTGTACCGATGTCCATATCCCGCCTTACAGTTTGTGAGTCGGCACAAAATATCTCGGCATTCAGCTCTTTAGCAAGATCGATCGAAAGCGCCGTCTTGCCCGATGCCGTAGGACCTACGATATACAAGATGTTGCCTTGTCTACTCATTGGATGGACTCCAGAGCAGGGCATCAACATCCACCTTATAGTCGCCTTCTTGGCCCATTACCTCAACCCCCTCTAACTCGAGATCCCTTTTGTGACCTTCTCTCCCTCCGTAGTAGCCCGCTGCAAGACCGCCCCTTTTAGTAACAACCCTCTGCCACGGTAGATCAGGCGGACCAAAATGCGCAATACCTCCCACGATACGCGAGGCACCAGCACTACCGCACAGTGCAGCAATCTGCCCATACGTCATCACGCGTCCTTTAGGGATAGAATCGACTAGCAGATAAACTCTTTCAGCAAACTGCTTATCGCTCATAAACTCGACTTGGAAACCCTTGATTTAGACTCATTTAGGACAGAGCGTAGGAAGTTATCAATCTTCATCGACGAACCCTCACCCACCTGCAAATCAGATCGAATACGAGGTGTAAGCTCTCCACTACCAGCCTCTTTTTCACCAACGACTACAACATATGGAACTTTCCAAACCTCTGATTCACGGATTTTTTTGCCGACAGAATCTTTGTTGTTATCTAGGGTGATGCGCAGACCGAGCTCTTTACCTTTTGTGACAATATCTTGTGCCGCTGAGACAATCTCATCCGTTTGATTAACTGTGAGTACACGGATCTGTTCAGGAGCATTCCAAACTGGGAATCGTCCGGCTGTATGCTCGATGTACACGCTAAGGAATCGCTCGTGCGATCCCATGACCGCGCAATGGACCATAACGATGCGTTCTTTTTCGCCATCTTCCCCGACACATGTCAGGTCAAAGCCCTCCGGCTGGTTGAAATCAAACTGGATTGTCGCTACCTGATGTTCGCGACCGATGGCGTCCTTGCCCATAAAGTCGAACTTTGGACCGTAGAATGCCGCATCACCTATCTCCTCTTCAAACTCCACACCACGATCTGTAGCTATCTTTCGCATCGAACCCTCAACATCCGCCCACTGCTTATCGGTTCCAAGGTAAGCAGATCTATTCTCAGGATCATGTAGACTGAGTCTTAGGCGAAGCTCTATACCAACGGCAGAATAGAATGTCTCAACGATATCCCATAGAGTTAGGACTTCTTGCTCGACTTGCGAGTATCTACAAAACACGTGGGCATCATCCTGGGTAATACTTCGCACGCGAGATAACCCACCCAGCTCACCGGTCTGCTCGTCTCTATAAACCATAGTAGATTCACGGTAACGTATAGGGAGGTCTCGGTAGCTTCGTTGGCGTGCATCATATATCTGTGTGTGATGCGGGCAATTCATTGGTTTCATGGCAAATATATGGCCCTCACGAGTTGTTATCTTAAACAGCTCATCCTGGAACTTCGCCCAGTGACCTGACTTTTCATAAAGATCCTTCTTGGTAATGTGCGGTACGGTGACTTGCATAAAGCCAGCCTGATCTCTGAGCTCCTGAACATACTTATCAAGCTCGGTTTTGAGGGTTGTACCCCTTGGTGTCCACAGCGGTAGCCCAGGACCAACCAGGTCTGAGAACGTAAATAGATCAAGTTCTTGGCCGAGTTTACGGTGATCTCGCTTTTTTGCTTCTTCTAGCATCTGGAGGTGCTCGTTCAGCTCTTTGTCGGTCGAGAATGCGACACCGTATATTCGCTGCATCTGAGGGTTTGTATCCTTAGCTCGCCAGTAGACTCCGCCGACGCGCATGAGCTTGAAAGCACCGATCTTACCAGTATGTTCAACATGGGGGCCACGGCATAGGTCGCAGAATGAACCGTTAGCATAGAAGCTAACCTCATCGACTTTACTTCCATCGCTAGCCACCCCAAGCATCTCACTATCGAGGTCTTTTGCTACAGTAGTACCTTCACGTTTGAGGTCGTTCAAAAGTTCTTCTTTAAATACTTGCCCCGATTCCTTAGCCCAAAGTAGCGCATCATCGATAGACTTCATCGACTTCACAAATGGCTCTGCTCGTCCAATGACTTTACGCATCTCCTTTTCGATAGTCTTGAAATCCGCGTCTGAGATGGCTACATTCGGGATATCAACATCATAGTAAAAACCATTTTCTACGGCAGGACCAACACCTAAGCGAGCTTCTGGCCACAAAGTCATTACTGCTGTAGCGAATACGTGCGCCGTAGAGTGACGCATCACCTGTATATCAGTTTGCTCTTTTGTGGACATATTGCCTCCTATTTTTAGAATAAATAAATCGCTAGGTCTTATAGAGACAAATGCGTCTCTTCCTAGCGTTTCGGGCCCGGGATGTGTCCAAGGCTGTTCCACCGAAATCTTTCACTCTATATGATCAGCACTGATACTAGCGTTCTGATCCTGCCCTAGTTGCTCCATGGGTGGTTAGGCCATTTCATTGCACTACAGTTATTTTACATCTTTTTTATCTGAAAACAAAAAATCGCGCCCTCTCGCAGTCAACAGGCACGATTTCTTGGTAAAACACCTCTCAAAAATCCAACATACAAATAATAGCACTGCTAGTACCAAAATGCTAGTGCCTACTGTAGCTATATTTACATCGTGCATATTATATGAAATTTAGTATACGTATTCACTGCTAGTACTCCACTGCTACCGAACAGTTTGTCGCAATTTATAGCGTATTGCTTGATCACCCTCGTTATAAATGGTATATTTGCTTAGCAAATGAGGGCGATTAGCTCATTTGGCTAGAGCGCCACATTGACGTTGTGGAGGTGATAGGTTCGAATCCTATATCGCCCACCAAACTAAAAACCTGACTGTATAGTCAGGTTTTTCAATATCTGAATACGAACAACCATTTTGGCTAGATTAGATTATTTACAGCCCAACCCGCTACGACGGCAATATTGCACATTAACCCAGCGATCTGCGCGACTATAAGTGGTTTTTGCTTGTGTATTACCGCATAGACCAGCCATATGACCCCGATAAAGCTAAACATGATCCAGGTTGATACCGCTAAGCCCGGGGCATCACTGCTCCAGGCTTTGATTATTTGAGGCATCACCGCGAGATTACCCGCAATGCCTACAACATAAGCCATAACATCGATTACGCGTTTCTCCTGCCGTTTGGTCAGTGGATGCTTCTTTAGACCTATAAAGTGGATTGGATGGCTCATATACGTAAGTATAACCGACTAATTCGATTTATACTCTTCGCAGATACGCATCATGTGACGTAGATTATGGATGCTAGCTAACGACCCTGCAAGTGGCTCCGCTACCTTGAACTGATGACGCAGAAATGCTTTCGTAAACCCACTACTGCAGGTGTAGCAGTCGCAGCCCGGCTCAATAGGAGCAGGATCTGCAATAAACCTTTCATTCGTGAGATGAATCTTTTGGCTATCAGTGGTCCATACGGTGGCATGGCGGGCATTCCTTGTAGGCAGTACACAATCGAGCATATCGATGCCGTTTTCGATCGCTATACGTAAGTCTTCCGGCGTACCCACCCCGAGTAAGAACCTTGGTCTATGACTGTCATAATGTGGTGCTAGTGCCTCCAGAACTACCCTCATTTCCTCACGGCTTTCGCCAACTGATAGTCCGCCGATCGCAATACCATCCACGCTACTTTCCTGAATGATTCTGAGGCTTTCTCGTCTGAGCTCTATATCCAATCCTCCCTGGACAACGCCAAACAACAGAGGCTTTGCTTCTGGGCTCATATCAGCGGTCAGGCGGTCAAACTCAGCTATGCATCGCTCCAGCCATCTGTGGGTCCTATCAAAGGCATCTCGCACTTCCTTTGCGTTCGCACCATCAAGCCCAACAAGATGATCAAAAGCCACTATCATATCAGCGCCGAGATCAAGCTGAATCTGCATGGATATCTCTGGAGAGATGAAGTGTTTGTCGCCATTTACGGGGTCAGTAAAATGTACTCCGTCTTCAGTTATTTTGGCGTGTTTGCCGAGAGAAAAGACTTGGAATCCGCCAGAGTCAGTCAACATTGGTCCTTTGCGGTTCGCAAACGTATGTAGTCCGCCAAGACCCTTAATGACTGCTTCACCAGGGCTTAAATGCAAGTGGTAGGTATTGGCAAGAACAATCCCAACACCAGTATCAATAACTTGCCCAGGTGTAAGGCCCTTAACGGCACCCCTTGTGCCATCAGGCATAAAGGTAGGCGTAGCTACATCACCGCACCTCGTGTGGAGCACACCTACGCGCGCGTACTTCCCTACTTTTTTGCTCTCAGAAAATATACTCGGCTCACGTAAAATTCCTACCGCCTCAGACTCACCAACGAAGCGATCTGCGATCTTTTCTTCGACAGATGTATCTACTGATACATCCTTCTCAGATAAATGTCGCATCTCATCTCCGTTAGGCAAGTCTGATGACGGCGAGGTTTCATGCGAGACGAGTGTATTCATTACAGAGGTAGAGTATAGCAGATATTGCTTTTATGGGCCAAATATGTTATCATAAGCGCGTTAATCAAAGGGAAGTAGTTTGAAAGCCAAAAAAGCATCCGTGCTTGATAAGGTGGGACTGTTCTACGAAGCATTAACAAGCGAGGCAAGCCAGGGTAAAACCAGGATTCGCCGAAAGTAGCTCTAATAAAGCTAGCTTTACAGTAGTACATTTGGAAATATTGGCCTTTATCCACTGGATAGAGGCCTTTTTTCCACTTGAAAAATATACAGCATAAGCGCAATATATATACATGGTATGTATATTGTGCGACTCTAAAACAAAGATTACGAACAGCCGTAATAACGTTCAGCTTGGCCAAACCTGGCGTCGGCACACATGCTCCCGGTGCAATACAGTATTTACTACACGTGAAGCAGTCGATATGAGCCTCAGCTACCGCGTTGAGCGCTCCGATGGCTCATTGGAGCCATTTAGCCGCGATAAGCTTCTTATCAGCATCTACACAGCCGTTGGACATCACACAGGCGATACTGAGTCTGTAGGTATACTCACAAATACGATCATCAGCCATTTAGCCAAGAAAAAACGGCTCATACTACCAGTCCGAACGATATATGAAATCACCGAACGTACACTGCGTCGATTTAATAGACCGGTAGCATTAATCTATAGCGCAACCAGCGGCTCAAACCAATAGAGAATCTATTTATGCTTTTTGACAACTTTGATCGTTGAATCAAAGACGTCTAGGTATCGACCAAACATTAGTCTTGTTTGTGAATTTAGCGCGGCTGTTGAGGCAAATATAATTGAAGTTATCGGCATGAGTAACCACTGTAGAGCCATCGGAATATAACGCCATTTCCTGTAGTGTGCTGGTTTTGGTGGTAGGAGTTTAATGGACAGAAATAGTGTCGCCACGATCCCAATAAGTGCTACCCGCTGGATATTGCTCGCTATCTCAGGTAGTTGATTAGCAATAATCGTCTCTTTTGCATGAGGGTTAATGTATACAGGTATGAGCGCCCCAAATAGGAGTATAAGTGATGATGTAGCCCAGGATACATGACCTTCTAAAAGACGCAGAAATTTAAACAAAATATCAATTTTTGGAATCGTATTCTTCTTAAAAAAACCAGTATATGCGACATACGCAACATCTGATGCGCCATATGCCCATCTACGAAGTTGCTTGAACTGCTCTAGGACTGTTCTTTTCATCGTCCCGGCAAGTACGGCGTCTTGATAAATAGGCGTCATAATTGGGAAGACTTCGTGATTACCGTCAAATCTGAAGTATGACCTCCAGTACTGATGGCCATCCTCGACGATACTTCTGGTGGTGTAAAAATCAGTATCCACCATCGCATCTAGCGGCTGAGCGTGTGACGCAAAGTTGCGAAGTATATGCTGGCGCATAGATACAATCATGTTCCAAAATGAGTTTCCCGTTGCGATGACACGCATTGGTGCTGGTACATCCCAAATGTTGTTTGTAAACATTGATATCGGCTGGAAACTTGTATGCTTACGATCTGGGCATACGAGGTAAAAATACGTCAGTGAATTGAGGTATTCACTGTGTATACGATGATCGCAGTCGAGAGAAGTTACGAGTACATTTTCGAACGGTATGTTTTTTTCTTCGACATACTTTTGAAGCTGTCTCATGCCCCAGTTTGAATTAGGTCCCTTCCCTTTTTGCTCATCTGGTAAATCACCTGGATGAACTGTAGCGATAATATGCCCAAATACGTGGGCATATTCTTTAGCTAGCTCGTGCGCTAATATACCGGAGGCAGGACCCGCCCTCTCCTCTGCTGTCAGTACGATAATCACTTTCTTCATGTCGTAGTTCGCTGACGACAACGCATCTAGCGACGGCTGGATAATTTCCCTTCCCTCTCTGTGAAATGGCATAACGATGGCATGGTAGAGGTTATCTTGAGTAACAGTATCCCCATCATGATGCTCTATATACGTATTGAGATTTGCGGTGTGCCATCTATAGGCTTTAACTCCCCAGGACTCGTCCGCTAGAGCTGACCTGGGATCCTTAAAGTCATCGATCAACTTTTGCCATTCGAGTTTTTGATGCTGTTTCATTAATCGATACGCCTGGAGTGTACGTACGGCCATGGTCATTGACCTGATAAACCAAACCATTAGATATAGCGTAATTGCATACGCCGCAACTAATGGGCTGATGAATGACAATATGAATGGCAAGGCAATGGTGCCCCAAGATAGGAACCCTGGCAGTATTTCAAAAAACCTATACACAAAGCCTTTTTCATCGTGTTTTGGTATCTGGATATCTTGAACTCTCATCTTTAGTGGCTACCGATGAAGGCTTAAAATGGATGTAGTCACAACTATAAGGAATAACTGGGCAATCATACCGAGAGCCAGTGCAAGAACAGATAACGCCCTCTTTGATTCACGTAGACGGATAGCTACGGCAGTGTGAGCCAATGATATGACGAGCGCAATGAGCGCGAACTGATAAAGTGACGAGCTGTCTGCCTTTTCGAATCCCGCAAGACCCAGTGTCGTGTTATTTCGCAGAATTGCGACTGACTGTGTTGTGTCGAC
>JAYSUL010000029.1:0-4019 GCA_043719125.1 Candidatus Saccharimonadota bacterium
TGCAGGTGAAAAGCTATGGCGGAGGATGAGCGAGACCCCAGAAAAAATATCACTTAGAGCATTCTGTGTGCTCTACCTTGTCGTTCATCATGCCAAGTATGGATGGTTGCTCTACAGGCGAAAGACCCACCCTCTCAAAGACAAAGTCGGGTTTATGCACGCTATACCTGACCCAGCTGTCAGTGTGGCAGAAAGAGCATCAAACGAATTAGCCTCTAAAACTGGTCTCAAGGGAACATTCAATGTCATTGGTTCCGGGTTTTTCCGAACAATGGTGGAAGGTATGACCTACGGATACAACAACTTTACGATGCTTCTTTGCGAAGACAGTACAGGCACACTTTCTCCAACTGATGATGCAGCGGACTACTTCTGGTCAAAACAGATCAACGCCACTGATCAAGAATTACTGCCAAATATGCCGACACTGCTCGGAGCTATCGCCGACGGCAGTTATCCTTTTTTTGTGGACAAAGTAGTGGGAGCTTAGGCGGAAAGAGCATCTGTAACGGCGCTCTGTATTGATCCAGGTGCATTTCTATGCCAATACACGGCCAAATCGCTATACGGGTCGCTTAGCTGTGCAATACTCGGATGAGTTTTCACTTTTCGGTACAGTATTCTTGCACGGTCCAGTGTTCGAAGGGAATGTGTTCTCGCTATTTGCTGGGCTAGTTCATCACTATCCCCGGCCCCGTAGAATGCCCCAGCAACAATAGGCTCAATCATGGCAAGTCGCAGAGAGAGATTGCCGACGCCGACGCCAAGCTTCCTTTGATGCTCGGGCTCAGAACGTAGTCTTAAATCTGTAGCAAGAGCCAACATACCTGCGCGCTCCACTTGTTTGCCGAGCGATTCAACTGTGTCTTCGATTATCATATCCACTGACCTTAGTCTTGGATGGGCCATAATTGGCAATTTAAGCCTTCGGCGCATAACATCGCTGTTTTGTGCATAGGAGTACCAGGCAGTGTTTAATCCGGCAACAGAGAGCACATCTGAAGCAAACATCAAACCGTCTTCGTCATGTATATTCTCAAGTATAGTTTTTGCTACTCCGAGACCACGCGCCTGGGTCTCGGTTATTAATGTTCCTCTACCGAGCTCGCGTCTGCGCTGAATCTCTGCAGGGTCATGAGCTTTAGCGGGTATAAAGTCAAAGTCCTTATTTAAATGTTCTGCTGGCAAGTCAAAATCTCGCTTGCCCTGTTTCTCTGGTGATATTGTTGTATTCATAGTGGCTACATCATGAACGTCTGATCCAAAAAGGTCAGTGAACATTTTTTCACCTACCGACGAAGTGTGCTAGCATACCAGCATGGCAAGCAACTCTAGTTTTGATGTAGTAAGCGAGTACGACAAAGGCGAGATGAACAACGTTCTCGACCAAGTTCAACGTGAAGTAGGCACCAGATACGACCTTAAGGGTACTTCTACTGAGATCGACTGGATGAACTCCGAAAAGGAAGGTTTTAAAATTACTGGGGATAATCAGTTTCACCTTGAAGCTGTTATAGATATGGTTCGCAAAAAATCCGCTATACGAGGGGTGAGTCAAAAAACGTACGACGTGTCTAAAGAGCCAGTTACTTCAAATATGAAAACGATATGGGAAGTGCCCTTTAAAAAAGGTCTTGATCAGGAAAAGGCCAAAAAGATTACTGCACTACTGCGCGAAAAACTTCCAAAGGTCAAAGCACAGATCCAAGGTGAAGAAGTACGAGTTATGAGTGCAAAAAAAGATGAGTTGCAGCAGGCAATGCAACTCATCCGCGAAACCGAATTCGATTTCCCCGTAATTTTTTCTAACTTCCGCTAATGAAGTATCAGGTACTCAAAAACCCATATTTTTCTTGGTAGCCCATCCGTAGCATCAACCTGATCATATGTATTTGCCGGATCGTTCAGTGTTCCTCCTGCGAACATAACCGCTCCTGGCCCAACTCGTTCATATACATCATTTACAATTGCGCAATACTGCTCTTCAGTGGCCGGATAATCCAACTCTTTATATACAGGCTCCCACATCCTATCTAACCACTCTATTCGATCTTCTCGATCATATAGCGTCACACCGCGTCCACATAGCACACCATCCACTAGAATTGGGTATCTAGCACTGCAGTTACCGAGCGGACTTATACACCAGCTTGCGATCTCACTCCCAACCATCTGTACATAAACATACTCATTCTTTGGCTGTTCTGTCTTGAGATAGTTCTCTACCTTTGGATAGACATTCACAAGACTGGCGACTAACGCGATAAGTGACAAAGCCCAGACGCTCCATAGTCCTAACGACAGCCTTGTTCTATTACCTTTTGGCCTAAACATTGCCACTAATAGCTCAAATATTGGGATCAATAGTACGAGTCCTGCGCTAAATACCATCACAAACTCTAGCCATCCTGGTCGACCGTTAAATATAGCTACTTGATCGGGGCTATTCAGCATAAAGAACATATAGCTTGCCCACGCAATACTTGCACCTACTAGGACGAGGCATACGATAGTCCTCAGTATTACCCAAACTACTATAAACAGCCCAACAATCAGCTTCCTTAGTGCTCGTTCGTACGGGCGAGCATCATTCGCAGTCGTCGTTATCTTTTTTCGTATGCTATCAACCACCTCACCAGCTGTTTTTTTCTTGTATGTGGACTCTTCCTTCATGATGATCGAGAGCACAATATAGAGCCCGATACCGAGACCCTGGGTCATAATTGTCACCAAGACAAATACTAAGCGGACCCAAACCGGATCAACATCAAGTGCTCTCGCGATACCGGCGCATACACCATCACCAATCTCACGGTCATGGTCTTTAAAAAGTGGCTTTTTAAACATTGCACGTACACGATCAGCAAATGACATGTCATCTGCCTGATCCGAGCTATTGGTATCGGCTTTATCATCACTTTTATCATCAGGCTCAGCGTCAACCTCTACTTCGCCCATCAGAGCTATTACCTTTGAAGCTGTTTCCTTATCTACGACAAGTTCACCACTAATTTCAGTCAAATGACTAGCCATTGACAGTTCCAGATCGGCGAGTATTTCCTTCTGATCAGGATCAGCAGATAAAGCCTTTTCACTTCTAGCTAGATAATCTTGCAAGACCTTATAGGCATCTTGCTCGCATATAAAGCCTTTCCTACCAATACTGACACTTTCCGTTCGATTCATGATTTAGCTCCTTTTCTATTTCCCCTAAGATTGTTTAGTTGGCTTTGCAGTTTATTCATATAGTCCATAAGTTCTTTAGCGCGCCTATCTCCAGATTCGCTAAGTCTGTAGTACTTTCTGGGTGGGCCACTCACGCTCTCTACCCACTCGTGGTCAATTAAACCTTCTCGCTTTAAACGACTCAAAAGTGGATACAATGTTCCTTCTTGTGTCGCAAACTCTGAGGCGTTTAACGCGCTTAGGATCTCAGCAGTATAGGCACGCCTTCTTCCTATCACCTGCAGTACGGCTAACACTAAGAGTCCTTTTCGTATTTCATTGCTAGTACTGTCTTCTTTCATACTACCTTTTTACTACAAGGTACCATGTTGTGTCAATACTTTTTATCGTTTTTTGTCGGCTAGTAGGCCACGCGTTGTTCGCGTATACTTCCTTGATGGAACGTAAGCACTTATTTAAAATATGCCGTGATGTGCTGGATTTAAACCACAAAGACAATCACACGATGCCTGCACCGCACCTTTACCCCCACCAGTGGTTATGGGATAGTTGTTTTACCGTGATCGGTCTACGTCACTACGATATCAACCGAGCCATAAAGGAGATTGATTCGCTACTGGGTGGGCAGTGGTCAAACGGGATGATCCCCAATATGATCTTCGATTCTGCCAAGCAGTACCGAACGGATCGTAATGTATGGCTTAGTAAGGCAAGTCCATACTCTCCCGACAAGGTGTCTACATCGGGCATCACTCAACCTCCACTCCTCGCCGAGGCAACCCTTCGAATTGGCGAAAAACTTACAAAATCAAGACGTCTCCAATTTTACAAAA
>JAYSUL010000030.1:0-3919 GCA_043719125.1 Candidatus Saccharimonadota bacterium
TGGATCTGCTTCAGCGTATCAGAAACGAAGTTAGCTGTAATTTAAGCCTCCACGGTGGATCGGGTACTCCGGGTGAGTATTTTGAAAAGGCTGTGATGATTGGCGTGCAAAAAGTTAATATCAACAGCGATATGCGTATAGCATACCGTGAAGCACTGGAAAAAGTACTGCGTGAGCACCCTGATGAAGTTGCAATCTTAAAGATCAACCAAGAAGTCTATGACGCGGTGCAAGCAGTAGTGGAAGAAAAAATCACCCACTTCAACTCAATGGGTAAAGCGCTAGCTAGCTAGTGCAGACAGCATATCTCTGAAGGCTTTTTGGAATTTTTGGACGCCTTCTGACTCTAGTTTGTCTGAGACTTTTTGCATATCTATGCCGGCAACTTTAAGTTTTGCTAAGTCTTCATGGGCTGTTTCAATTTCTTCCGGGGTAAGTCCATGTATAGATTCAAACTGCGCATGATCTAAGATCGCGTCGATGGTGTTGTTGGGCAGCGTATTCACAGAGTTGCGAGCTAGTAAGCCGTCAACATATTTCAGATCTGGATACGAGGGGTCTTTAGTAGACGTTGACGCCCAAAGTGCTCGTTGGGGTTTTGCCCCTCTCACTTCTAGTGCCGACCAACGATCAGCATTTGAATTAAAAGACTGTAGATATATACCGTATGCGGCTCGTGCTTGTGCGACTGCTGCGAGGCCTTTTAGCGAATTGTCATTTAGATCCGGATCTATTTCTGAGTCGACGCGACTAACGAAAAAGGAGGCGACGGATCTGACTGATCCTGGATTTCCAAGCTTCTCAAGCCCGTCCATATATGCGGTTATGACCTGAAGGTAACGGTGCAAGCTAAAAATTAGCGTCACGTTGACATTGATGCCGGATGCTAAGACTTCGCTTATTGCCGGAATACATTCAGGTGTGGCAGGTATTTTTATCATGAGATTTGGACGATTAACTTTAGCCCAAAGATCTTTGGCTTGTGCAACCGTTCCCGCACAATTCATTGCCATTTCAGGGCTGACTTCAAGAGAGACAAAACCATCATCACCACCTGTACTCACATAGACTGCCCGTAGTACGTCACATGCCTGTTGAATATCTTCTATTGCAAGATGCCAGTATGCTTCTTCAGTTGTTATACTATTGGCAACTAGTTGCTGATATGGTTCTTTGTAGTGTTTGCCTTCAGAAAAAGATTTCTCAAAAATACTTGGGTTGCTTGTCACACCGCGTATCCCTAAATTGACTAGTTTTTGCAGTTCACCGGAAATAATCAAATCCCTAGAAAGATTATCTAACCAAGGGCTAACTCCAAATGTACTTTGTAATGTCTGTAAATTGCTCATCGCTAATAGTATACGCTTATGCTATAATTTAAACAAAGAATTTACGGAGGTGGGATGAGTCATCAAGATCTTGACGTGCTAGTTGTAGGTGATATACTAAGCGACACTTTTATCAAACTTCTGGACGATAATGCCTGGACGAGCGAGAGTGATAATGGGCTCAACCTAACAATGCCATTTGGGATGAAAGTGCCATTTGATCACGCTGACTTTATACCTGCAGTTGGTAACGCTGCAAATGCTGCTGTCAGCTTAACAAGACTAGGGCATTCGGCTGGACTAGTATCAAATGCAGGCAATGATAGAGGTGGAAGAGAAATAATTGAAGCCCTACATGATCATAGTGTAGACTCGAGGTTTGTCCATCTCAATTCGGGCAAAAACACGAACCATCACTATGTACTTTGGTATAAGGACGATCGAACAATACTCATAAATCATGAGCACTACGATTATAGCTGGCCACGCTTTCGTAAGACGGATGTGCCGAAATGGATGTACCTAACGTCTATTGGCGCTAACACTCATGAGTACCACGATGAGATCGTACATTTCCTCGAACGTTTTCCTGACGTAAAACTATTATTTCAGCCTGGAACATTCCATATTTCTGAAGGCGCTGAAGTTTTCAAAAAGATATACGAGCGAACCGAAGTGCTTGTGCTAAATCGGGAAGAAGCGGTCTTGGTTACTGGAGGAAACCATGAAGATACCCATGACCTAATAAATAGTCTCCATCAACTAGGCCCAAAGATTGTGGCAATCAGTGATGGCCCACATGGTGCGTTTATGTCAGATGGCCAAACTAGATTCAAGATTCCTTTATACCCTGACCCAGCGCCGCCAGTAGAGCGCACAGGTGCAGGTGACGCATTCGCATCAACGTTATTAGCCGGGCTGCTACATGGTCTGAGTCTTGAGGATGCTTCAAGATGGGCGCCGATAAACTCTATGAATGTCGTACAAAATGTAGGGGCCCAAAAAGGGCTATTGACAGTAGAACAAATCATGGAATTATTACGAAATGCTCCAGAATGGTACAAACCAGAAAGCTTCTAAATGTCTAAGCTTATCCGTCAGTTACTCGGTGAAAGTGACCCTATTTTCTCAATAGGTCTTACGAGACTTGAGTTTGCTGCGGGTAAGCCAGGCATAGATACGCGTTTAACAAGTGAAGTCTTGTCAATCACCAGAGAGAAAATTGCTGCACTGGGCCTAGATCCTAGCGATACTACTGGCGCGGAGTTATATGCGGCATTATGCCAAAAGGCCATCCAGGCTGATGAATGCGTTCGTGCATACCTCGGACATCCTGCAAATATCGATAGTGGCAGCGAGTCAATTAAAAAATTGCTACTTACGGTCGCAGGCAAAAAACATACATGGGCCGTTAAGGCAGTAGTACTACGCTCAATTATAAAAAAGAATCCTCCCAAGAAAGTAATGAAGGCACTTCATTTTCAATCTGCTGATTCAATGGCCAAGAGGACAGAGCCTGCTGAAATCTTGATGGCTGCTCGTATCGTAGAGTCAAAAACATGGTGGATACGAACAAAAAAAGAATTTGAGAACTTAGGAACAAAAGACTTCGAGAAGTCCGAGTTAAAGCTAATTACTTTATCGGACTCAAAGTGGCTTGAACTTATTAATGAGTATTCGGCGCAGTCTGGACATGGTGTTGTAAGTTGTAAGGAAGCGGCAACTATCGGGTTTGTACCAATTGAAGGGAAGGCGGCCTATATTTCTACTGTCGCCCTAGCGCTGCATGCCATGAACGAAGTAACCTTACACGGCGCATTCCTGAAGCTTCATTTTGTGAATCCATCTATCGGTAACGTTCTAGTGCATGCTATTGATGAGGGGCAGTTGATTCGTACATCAGTTAGCGGTGCGGTTTTTCATTGGAGAGATGTGCAGAGATATTTCGGGTCTTTGCCTGATGATGCGGAGACTAGTTTTGCTCACCTCGATGTGCATGACCTTGGCTGGATGGCACTCGAGACCAGACTGTCGTTATTGATGCCAGAGTTGGCTTTTTGGATAGGTAGTGATTTTTGTGGCGTTTCGTATGGAGATAAAAGAATATTGTCGTGCAACATTATGGACGTTGCACTTAGCGCACAACTTGAACTTGGACACTCACGGATGTATACAAATAAGATGGAGAGAGCGCTTAGGAGTGAGCTTATGGCGCGGTACATTGCTGTTCCTGCCGCAAGGGCACTTGTCCTAAAACAATTTGACATAAGCGGAATAAACGACGAGAATTGGTAGATCATATGCAAAACGAAGGATATAAGTACTCAATTTGTGTTTCAGGCGCCGCGGGTGGAGAATCCGTAGAGCAGTCAAAGGAAGAAGCAAAGCGTGTCGGCTCAGCGATAGCAAAGAGGGGCCACATCACAGTAACCGGTGCAACTGTCGGCCTGCCCTATTATGCTGCTATGGGGGCTAAAGAAAAGGGTGGAGTAAGCATTGGGTATAGCCCAGCAGCTACCGTACGAGAGCACCTCCGTAAGTATCGTCTGCCGTGCAACTACTTTGACTACATAGCCAGTGTAGGCTATGTA
>JAYSUL010000004.1:0-6381 GCA_043719125.1 Candidatus Saccharimonadota bacterium
GAAATACGCACCTTACGAAGGACGGTTCGTGCGGGTGAGGAGTCAAATGAGGCTTTTATACAATCGAATCTTAGACTTGTAGTATCGATCGCAAAGAAATATCAGGCTTCTGGTTTGCCACTTCTCGACCTCATACAAGAAGGTAATCTCGGACTCATGCATGCCGTCGAGATGTTTGATTGGCGCAAAGGATTTAAGTTCTCCACCTACTCCACCTGGTGGATCAGACAGGCAATAACGCGCGGAATTGCCAATACTGGTCGGACGATACGTCTGCCGGTACATGCCGGGGATATGCTGGCGCGCGTAAGCAAAGCCCGAAGTCGACTTGAGCTTAAACTTGGTCGACAACCGACCATGCTAGAAATAGCAACAGATGTAGAGATGCCGCTCGAGAAACTCAGCGAAGTGCTTAGGTTTGCAGCTGAGCCACTTTCTCTATCGCAACAGCTTCGCGAGGACGGAGATGCTGAGCTTGGGGATGTTCTTGCAGATAGGCATGCAGTATCGCCAGAGGAAGAGGCACTGAGAAACGAATTGCCAGATGAGGTACGGAGAATGCTTGCATCACTGGACGAACGTGAGCGTGGAATAATTAAACTGAGGTTTGGGCTTGATAGTGGTGAACCTATGACACTAGAAGAGGTAGGAGTGCACTTCAACCTTACTCGTGAGCGTATTCGCCAAATAGAGGCGCGCGCATTGAGCAAGCTCCGTCATCCAGTCAGTGGCGACAGTGCAGTTGGCCTACTCGACTGAGTTGATTGTCTCGCCGCCATAGGAACGGCTATGAAGCCTAGAACCAATCGTAAAGCCTATAACTACACGGCAAGGGCTGTACTATAGACAGTCTGCCGAGCTGTTTCTGGGGTCTAGTTTCTGGGGGAGTGGGTACGCAGTACGAATCTACTCCTAGGTGAGGGTTTGCGAACAAGACTATTGCCCATCTCATAACTCGGTCACTAACAGACTTTTCAGATGGTATGACATCATGCCAGCCGAGTGGCATCTCTTGGTTACCGAATCGTAGGTGCGGATCAAGCCTATTCCAACCCGCACCAAGCATAAATTTGGCGGTTCCTTCTACATGACCTACGGGCCTAAGTTTGCCATCAAGTTGGCTCATGTAATCTGCTGATGCGTCGGCGACCAGTCCATTTTGGCCAGGTGCTATACGGAGCCCTTCATGACTTTCACCTATCGGAAGGGTTAACACGCTCCTATCAAAGTGTCCTTTTGCTAGCTTATTTGGGTCAGGATAATATGTGATGAATCTGAGCACATCGTTCATCAACATTGTTTCGTCCATCATGGTTCTGCGAAGTCCCATATGTAGAATGTCGAGCTCATCAATAGCATTGAGTTTTGCCCTTTGAGCCGTCCAGTATATTTCTTCGGCCTGTGCAAGAAAGTTTTTTACTGCCAATGGCAAACTGCCGAACATACGTGACTCGATAATCTGTCTGGAGCTCGCACCAAAGTGAAAGATATCTTTATTGTCAGGTACGAGACCTCGCTCGGATGATGTTCCGGCTGTCCGACGAAACTGCCCGAAATCACCGTCACCTCTGTCGGTTAAGAAAAATCTGGTTTGGTCGTGCATAGCTTCGTCAAGTTCCAGGAACTCCATGTAACTGTCCATTGCAGATTCCATATCGGATTTTGAAAGTTCTATAGCAACTGGTGCGTAGCCCTTTTCCTTTAGTGATTCTCGAAATTTGCTCATCTTGCATGCCCTTTCGTTTATACATGCATCCTATCTGTAATCTTCCGGGCTCTCTAGACAATATAGGTTGAGTCAAATAGTATTGACTATATGAAACTAGTATTGCTTGATCATCATTTGCAAAAAGGCATCATAAGAAAACTACTGGACCAAAATGGATTGAAGTTTTCTGAGCTCAAACCAAAAAATATCGAGTCCAATTTATTTATGTACCACATGGGTAGGGTCAAAAAGTTAGGACTTGTCGAGAAAAAGGACTCGCTCTATAGGCTGACATCGGTGGGCAAGCAGTATGTTGACAGGGTGAATCTGGATACAATCGAATTTCGTATCCAGCCGAAAGTCATCACGTTGGTTGCGTTGAAACGCGCCGATGGCAAGTGGTTGATGATCGAACGCAAGCACCAGCCATTTTTAAATGCGAAAGGTTTTCCATCGGGTAAGGTCCACTACTCAGAGCGTCTTGAGGATGCGGCCAATCGTGAGATGTTAGAAAAGGCAAATATTACAGGCGTAAAGCTGCTACAAAGAGGTAACGTTAGCTTACGATTTTTGAAGGATAAAGAGGTGGTTAATCATATATTGGCGTATATATTTTATGCTGAAGTGCCGTCGGAACTAGCGATCGAGCATGATCATAAATACTACTTCACCTATTGGGGAGATGAGTCGATTGTGAGCAATGATAAGGGTTTCAAAGGCAATAAAGAAATCCTGGAACTTCTCAGGACATCTAGAGATTATTTCTTTGCTGAGCTGGAGTTTGAATCCGACTACTAAAGTACGCTATACTAAGCACTATGTACAAGCAAAATTTGCTTCAAACTTCTCTTCTCGCCTAGGCGATATATTTTTATTCTCTAATTTAATCAACTACACTTACTAAAATGAATATATATAGTTCCAGGGAGCAAACTAATGGCAAAACGATATGAACCGACAATATTAGAGCCTAAATGGCAGGCTAAGTGGGCTAAAGACAAAACCTACGAAGTCAATGAAGACCCGACAAGGGAAAAGGTATATGCATCACCGATGCTTCCATATCCGAGCGGTACAGGGCTTCATACTGGTCATGTGCGTAACTACTCAATCACCGATGCTGTAGCACGTTATTATCGCCAAAAGGGCTTTAATACGATGAGTACTATAGCTTGGGATGCATTTGGTCTACCTGCTGAAAACTTTGCGATCAAAACTGGTACACCACCTGCCGAGTCTACTGCAAAAAACATTACGTATTTCAAAAGTCAGTTACAGAGACTAGGCATGAGCTATGATTGGTCTCGCGAATTTGATACGTCAGATCCTGAGTATTACCGCTGGACTCAGTGGATGTTCTCGTTGATGTACAAACGTGGGCTGGCATACAAGGCTGAAAAACAGCAGTGGTGGTGTGACAAGTGCAATACGGTGCTTGCTGATGAGCAGGTCAATGCAAGCGGTAAGTGTTGGCGCCATGAAGGACCCGAGGATGCAGAAGTTACTAAAAAGAGTGTCAATCAGTGGTTTTTCAAGATCACTGACTATGCTGATGAAATTTTGCAGGCAACCGATGCGCTTAATTGGCCAGAAAAAATCAAAACCATGCAGAAAAACTGGATAGGCAAGAGTGAAGGTGCCATTGTACGTTTTGACCTAAATGACGGCGAACGGATTGAGGCCTATACCACGAGAGTTGATACGCTTTTTGGTGTAACGTTCGTCGTTATCGCTCCTGAGCATCCAATGGTTAACAGGTTAATTGAGCAATGCGATAATCCACAGGATGTCGAAAAGTACGTCGAAAAAGCCCGCCGAAAAAGCGAGCTTGAGCGTGAAATCGAAAAAGTTAAGACCGGTGTCCCACTCGTGGGTATCACGGTCAAAAACCCTATAAATGGCAAAGAGATCCCGGTATGGATCGCCGACTATGTACTGACCAGTTATGGTACCGGTGCTGTTATGGGTGTGCCTGCTCATGATGAGCGTGACAACGAGTTTGCTAAAAAGTATGATCTAGAAATTATCCAAGTTGTTGAGCCAGTGTTAATTCAAACCACTGGATCGGCTACTTTCAGGGAAAACGAGCCAGTACAAGACAGTAATGGCATCATTGCTATCATCAAACACTGGTCTGAAGAAAAGTACATGGGGTTAAAATGGGCTGGTCCTGGATGGGGCACTCTACTGACTGGTGGAATTGACGAAGGAATGACGGCCGAGGAAACGGTACTCAAAGAGATTCGTGAAGAGACAGGTTACAAAAATGCCAAGATCATTCGCTCACTAGGCACGATCCACAGCAAGTATTATCATGAGCCAAAGCAAAAAAATCGGTTTGGCCATGCGCCGACTTTTTACGTTGAACTCCAGGATGACCAGCGAGATGCTGTATCGTATGAGGAAGTCTCAAAGCATGAAATCGTTTGGCTAAAAAAGAATGAATTTCATTCGTTTTTGACGGCTACATCTCACCAGCAGGCGATTGAGTTGCTTGATAATCCATGTTTTGGTGGCTATGGTCAGCTGACAGATTCCGGAGAATTTACCGGAGTCGATTGTCATGAGGCTAAAAAGCTTATCGTAGAAATACTCGCAAAAAAGCAGTATGCCGAGGCAAAAACACAGTACAAGATCCGCGATTGGCTAGTTAGCCGTCAACGCTACTGGGGAGCACCGGTACCAGTTGTGTACTGCGAAGAACATGGAGAAGTTTTGGTCCCCGAGGATCAGTTGCCCGTGAGACTTCCAGAAGTCAAAAACTACATTCCAGATGGTAAGAACTCATCAGTACTCGCAGGAGTCGATGATTGGGTAAATACCGCATGCCCAGTGTGTGGAAAGCCAGCAAAGCGTGACACCGATATACTCGACGGTTATGTTTGTAGTACCTGGTATTTGCACCGCTACACTGACGCACATAATTCTGAGCAAGCATTTGATACCAGCAAATCCAACTACTGGTTCCCAATCGACTTTTACTTTGGCGGAGACCATGCAGTAGCGCACCTACTCTATATCCGATTCTTCCAAAGAGTGCTTTGCGATGCTGGTTTGGCCGATGTGCGAGAACCGATCAAGAACCTAGTCTATAACGGCTATATCAATGCCGACGATGGGCGCAAGATGAGCAAATCACTTGGCAATACGGTAGATCCGATGGATATCATCAATTCTGGCTATGGCGCCGACGCGCTACGGGTATTTGAGCTATTTATCGCACCGTACGACCAAGACACAAGCTGGAATAACAATGGCGTCCCAGGCACGTATCGATTTTTGAATCGACTATGGACGCTCACGCAGGAGTATCTTGAGAGCAAAGACAGTGTCGATTCAGGCTCAGAAGCAATACGACGAGTTGCTCACCAAGCTATCAAAAAAGTGACCGACGACATGGATGGGCTGAGTTTCAACACGGCAGTCGCAGCTATGATGACAGCTGTGAACGACCTATATCTTATAAAAGCAAAAGATGGTTACGGAGCCCGAGGTGAATGGCAACACGCACTAGAATCTCTCGCACAGCTACTTGCTCCTTTTGCCCCACATATCACCGAGGAGTTATGGAGCCAGTTGGGCCATGACGATACGATACATAAAGGTCATTGGCCTATACATGATGCGCAGTATCTAATCAACGAAACCGTAACTTACGCAGTACAAGTAAACGGCAAAGTCCGTGGCGAAGTAGAAGTTGCCGCAGATGCCGATCAAGAAACAGTTGTCTCAAAGGCACGTGAAATCGAAAAAGTCGCCGGATATATCACCAGCGAGCCAAAAAAAGTTATTTTCGTACAAGGCAAACTAGTCAGCTTTGTTGTCTAGTTGGCGCTACAATATGATAAGCACCCCTGATTAAAGGGGTGCTTATCATATCAGCTTCATGAAGTTAGGGGGTGATAGTTACAAGTACTCCATCGCGTAGCTCTGGGCCATCAGGCCCAGTGAGCTCAACTTGAGTCGCTGTGATAAAAGTATATTCAGGGAACACTTCCTCAAGTGCAGCACTCCGTATTTCGAAGTCTGAGAGTTGTACGCCAATCTCTAATTTGCTGTTGGCTTGCACTAGTCTCTCGAGCACACTAGGATATTCCTCTGAAACTACACTGGGTTGTTTCTCGCATCCCAAAAGAATAGTCGCATTCTCACCTGCAACAGGTTGCCCATTTAGTGAAGATAATATTGCAGATTCTGCAGAAGGATCTTCTATGCCGGTATCAAAATCATTCCATGACGTATTCGGCGCTAGGTTGACCGCCGCCGCTCCGCCTTGGCATTCGTAATTTGCAAATATAGCTGTTTCTTTCGTTTCTGCGCCACACGAAGTCAGTGGCATTACGGCCATACTTAGTCCAGCGATAATGTTTCGTGATTTTTTCATAAATATATTATAGCAAATAGCTTATGATTTGTCAATACCGTGCACTACAGTTGTAGAATCGGCTAGTATGTGCTAGAATTTCAGGTAAATAACAGAGATAATGTAGAGGAGATAGACGTGGGTAAACCAAAGAAGCGCACTAGTGCGCGAAAAACCGGCCTTCGCCGTAGCCATATTCTGCTTAAGCTGAAGCGCATGGTTAACAAGACTTCGCCAGTACGTATCCGTACCACGAAGAACGAATCAGGCAAGCGTAAAGACGCTGTCAAAACAGTCAAAGCACCAAAGA
>JAYSUL010000031.1:0-10816 GCA_043719125.1 Candidatus Saccharimonadota bacterium
TAAAATCAAGTCACTTGTCGCTCAGAATATCACACGAACTTCAGGGTTTGAGGGCGCTATGGGAGATGCTTACTCAATCAAAAAGCATGCTGAATTCAAGAATGCTCAGGAATATATACAGCATTTAAAGTCCAACCAGGAACATATGAGGCAAGTTATCTCGAAAGTAGAGGGTGCGATATCAAACATGGAGAAGTGCAAACGAGATTTATCTTCTCAGCTAAGTGCGATCAAAATATGGATTGATAAGTCAGAAGAACTGTTCGGTAAATAGCTGTTCAGTTTAGCGTATACGCTAGTTTACTGTAGTGGAATGTTAAATACTGTGCCACTGCCGAGGTATTGTGGCATTGTGCCGTTCCATTTTTCGATAGCTTGTTTCTGTAGATAGAGTGGCGATAGTGTAAGCGACTGCGCCTGTTGTGCTTGAGCGTCAATCTGAGCTGCTTCTAGGTTGAACCTCGATCGTTCAGCATTTTGCTGGGCAACTTGCTTTTCCTCGATTGCTTTAGCAAATGCAGGGGAGAATTTAAAGTCCACGATTGATAGATCGTCTACCATAATTCCGTACTGTTCGAGTCGTTCTTTCACACCCTTGAGTGCCTCACTTTTCACTTCTGAGCGGTTAGTGATCAGTTCACTTGCCGAGTATTTAGCGCTGGTAGCCTTAAATGTTTCCTGCAGTGCCGGTTCGATCAGCTTGAGCGCAAAGTTTGGCCCAATTTCTTGGTGGATTTGGCTTACACGTTTTGCATCAATACGGTAGTTGAGCGCCACTGTACCAGTAACATCCTGGAGGTCTTTGCTCGCAGCGCTGACTTCTGACTCGTCCTTTTGGACCTTGACGTCATACCGCGCCACCCGTTCTATACCGAATGGCATCACAAGATGTATGCCCTCACCCAGTTCTCTATTGGTGACCTTGCCAAAACGTGTCACCACAGCCAACTGACCAGTATTGACTTGCCGTATGCTTGTCAGTAGGGCAAGTACCAGAATGACCACGAATACAATTCGTACTACTAAGTTCTTTGATAAACGCACCACGGGAATGTTCGGATTCATATAAACCTCTCTGTTATATACGTATTCTACACTATACTGCGCGGACTGTTGATACGAAGCTCACGTGTGTACATCTCCTTTAAGAAAGTAACTATACCTAGTACTGCTAACTACTGCGATGACACTATATGTGGATAAGTAGCGTTGGATTTGTATTGACCACGCTATATATGTGGATTACTATTCAACTACTAACTAGGAGGTGCTATGAGCTATACGCTAGGACTACCAAATATAAACAAGGCACAGTTTTTGGCATTTGCAGCAGCATTAGTTGCAGCTCTGGGTATACTAACAGTCTTCCAAACAAACAAAGCTAGCGCAGCATGGGTAAATCAAAGAACTTTTAGCTACAGTGTGGTGTCAAGTAAGTGTCCGAGCACAATGTATGCATCAAATCTAAGCAATAGACCAGATGCATGGTACTGCTTCCCAAGAAATGGATCAAATCCATTGCCATATTGGATTCGACCAGGAGATGCGTGCAAGGCATACTACGGAAGCTCTTATAGCTTTATAGTCACAAACTGGAACAATGCTTACGGTGGTTACTGCGCTCAGTGGCGATAACATAAATATATATCAACAAAAGAAAAACCCGGGATGATTGCCCGGGTTTTTCAACTGGCTGCTAAGAAAATTACTTATTAATTTTCGTAACGACACCAGCACCAACAGTACGGCCGCCTTCGCGGATAGCGAATCGTAGACCCTGCTCCATAGCGATTGGAGAAAGTAGAGATACCTTGAATGTGACAGTGTCACCTGGCATAACCATTTCCTTATCAGCTGGAAGTTCTACTTCGCCAGTTACGTCCGTTGTACGGAAGTAAAACTGTGGCTTGTAGCCCTTGAAGAATGGAGTGTGACGTCCACCTTCTTCTTTGCTGAGGATATAAACTTCAGCATCGAAATCAGTGTGTGGTGTGATCGAACCTGGCTTGCAGAGAACTTGTCCGCGCTCGATGTCGTCACGCTCGATGCCACGAAGGAGGATACCAACGTTGTCACCAGCTTGACCTTGGTCGAGGTTTTTCTTGAACATTTCAACACCAGTAACGACAACTTTACGTGTATCGCGGATACCGACGATTTCAACTTCTTCGTTGACCTTGACGATACCTTGTTCGATACGCCCAGTTGCGACTGTACCACGGCCCTTGATTGAGAATACATCCTCAATAGGCATAAGGAATGGCTTGTCTAGCTCGCGCTTTGGCTGAGGGATGAAATCATCCATAGCCTTGACGAGTTCCATGATTGAATCTTCTGCTGCAGCGTCACCAGCGATAGCTTTTGTAGCTGATCCCTTGATGATAGGACAGTTTTCATCAAAACCATACTTCGCAAGTAGTTCACGAACGTCCATTTCGACTAGTTCGACGAGCTCTGCGTCTGCAAGATCCATCTTGTTTAGGTAAACAAGGATAGTTGGTACACCAACTTGCTTAGCGAGGAGAACGTGTTCACGTGTCTGTGGCATAGGGCCGTCAGCAGCTGATACGACAAGTACAGCTCCGTCGATCTGTGCAGCACCAGTGATCATGTTTTTTACGTAATCGGCGTGACCTGGCATATCGACGTGCGCGTAGTGCCTGTTTTCTGACTCATACTCCTGGTGAGAAGTAGCGATGGTGATACCACGAGCCTTCTCTTCTGGTGCATTGTCAATTTGGTCGTAGTTAACTGGCTTGTTAACTGGGCTTGGTAGGCGCTTTGCAAGCGTCATTGTGATTGCAGCCGTAAGCGATGTCTTACCGTGGTCAACGTGACCCATAGTACCGACGTTTACGTGTGGCTTGCTTCTGTCAAAATTCTCTGCCATGTAATTGTAACTCCTATAATTTGTTAGTTGTTGTGTACCAGCGATCCATATTTGGCTGCGTTATAGGACGCAGGAATCAAAAGCCCTCACGCGGGATTACCGATATATGGTACACGAAATCAGCCCATAGAGTCAAGCCGATAACAGTGTTAGTTTGTTATTTGGTTGCAGGCAAGACGAACCGCTTCCGACCAGGTAGGAAATGCGTGTACGGTGTTACTGATATCTGAGGCTTTAAGCTTCATTTTGATGCCCAAAGTCAACTCGTGGATCATTTCGCCGGCCCTAGGAGACACTATGGATGCACCGAGTAATACGCCCATTTTATCTGTAAGTACTTTGACATAGCCGGTGTCTTCCTGCGATGTATTAGACCTACCGATCATCGATATCGGCACAGCTCCGACCTTATAGGTGATGCCTTTTTGACCGAGTTCGTACTCTGTTGCGCCAACTGCAGCACACTCGGGGCTGAGGTATACGCATCTCGGGATAGCACTGTAGTCAGCTGAGATTTTGGACTTTGGGTGGAGCATATTGTTTGCTGCGATACGGCTCTGATACGATGCAGTGTGAGTAAACATATACATGCCGGTTACGTCACCGGTTGCATAGATGTGCTTAGTGCTCGTCTGCATAAAATCGTTAACTAAGATGCCCCTTGGCGAGTACTTCACGCCAGCATTCTCGAGCCCGAGGTCTGTATTTGCTGCCTTGCCAGCTGCAAGTAGGATTTCATCGACAATCTTTTTATGAGCTACACCGTCTTTTTCATAGACAACTGTTTTTGAGCCATCAGTATTGTTTTTAACTGAAGTCACCTTCGTACCAGTCAACACTTCTGCTCCATGAGATTCAAAAATTGCTTTTACTAACTCTCCCATTTCCTCATCTTCGCGTATCAATAATCTTGGCGCAAATTCCGCAATCGTAACCTCGGCACCAAAGCTTTGGAACAAATGACCAAATTCAAGTCCGATGGCACCGCCACCGATGACGAATAAACGTTTTGGTACTTTTGTCTGCTCAATAGCGTCGCGGTATGTCCAGTATTTGACGTCGTTGATTCCATTGATCGGCGGGACAACATCGTGCGTACCGGTGGCTATCACGAAATGTTTCGCATGGACTCTCTTACCGCCGACATTGATGATCCACGGGCTGATAAAGTGGGCATGACCAGTAAGTACGTGGATGCCATCGTCTTCATATGACTGCTTGCCGTCTTCCACGCCGGTATTGTCGACTGCTTGGCGCTTCCACTCACGGATCGCCGGGTAGTCTACGTCAACTCGTCCAACGCGGATACCAAAATCATCAGCCTGCTTTATCGTATTGAAAACTTCAGCTGACTGCAGAAGTGCCTTAGTCGGCACACATCCAAAGTTAGGGCATTCACCACCTACTTTTTCTTGCTCTACGATTGCGACACTTTTGCCACCACGCGCCGCGATATGTGCAGCGACACCACCACCGGAACCAGAACCAATCACAACAAGATCGTAGTTAAATATCTTAGGCTTTTTGTGTTTTACCGTATACATGATTAATAAATTACCCTTTGCTTATGATATAGATGACTTGCTTCTACGTTATAGCTATGAAGTTTTTCACTTGCAATCCGGCGTATGTCGTTTGATGTGACTTCATGTTTTTTACCGATCCAGGTGTTAACGTCGCTAATTATGCGATCAGCAAGTACTTCTGCAGTCCCTACTGGCTCTCTAACGGCTAGGCATGCTGCGAAAACAGATGCATACAACTTTTTTTCATCGTACGTTTCAATATGCCCAGCTCTTTTGACTATAAGTTTCATTTAATTTATCCGAAGTTAATTGTCCCGTTAGCGATAAGTACTAGCATCCAGCCCAATGACACAAGGAGTAGTCCCATGAACAGTCTCATTACACCTTTGCCATCTTCTTTCCATTTGCTAACTTTACTTATCTTTGTACCACCGGCTACCATTCCCAAGATCACAAGTAGTGGTAATACAAATATAAAGTTGTAGAGGAACATCAGACCCACAGCCTGTAGATTGAAGTTGATCCTGAGTATCGTGATTATCGCGAGGTATGGTGCCCCTGTGCATGGTAGCTCTACTGCAGCAACGAATGCTCCGAGCCCCATGACAGCCCATATGCTGTGGTTGCTCTTGGACCAGTCGTGGATCATTGCTGCGAATTTTGGCGGGATCTGTAGAGAGAATCCTTTGCCATACCAGAAGAAATCCTTTATTTCGAGTAGCCCAGCGATCACCACGAGTGCACCAACTGCGAGACTCAGATATTGGGCTACAAGGATCGGAATAGTTGAGAAGAAGTACATTAGACCAAATCCAGCAATCAAGTATGTAGCAAATATAGCAAATATGTACGCAAGTCCAACCTTCAATAGCCTTCTCGGCGTGCCACCCTGACCGAGTACTACCGATACCATGAGTATCAATACACCGATTGCGCACGGGTTAATTGAATCGATTGCTGCAGAAATGACTACCAGTCCAAGTGTTGGTAAATCTATCATTGTGTTTGTCCCCCTGTGTTCACCTTTTCATACATAGTACAGAGCTTACCACCGCCCTCAGTCCCGGAGAACTTACCGCACTTCTCTTTGTCACGGACACCGTACTGGAGGCAAAGCTTATTAGTGCGCTCGCTTTTAGGGCCAAACTCCACAATCACACAGTCACCAGGAGGAACAATCGACTGATCACGCATAATATAGCTCTTTGGGTCGGCTAGCTTTGACTGAGAATATGTATCTGATTTTTTATCATAGCTATATACATAGGTCTGAACTTCACTCGCAACACCATTGCAGAGCATTCCATCTTTAAGCTCCATAGCGTATCCGCTGTCTAGTTCACGTACATATTGCCGTAGTTGTGCGCTGTCGCCCGCCACAGAATCACCGTCGACATCACCCTCAACATAGTCGAAATTTGTCGGAATAGTTAGCGAGCCAGGTGAGATATCACCACCAGTTACATACATAAACTTACCCAGCGATGCGTCATAGGATTCTTCGACTACTACCCCCTCGAGGTGTATGCGCTTGTCGTTATGCTCATGGTACGTCGCGCTGCCTATCTTGTTGCTCAGCAGTCCTGTGGGTTCACGTAGCTCGACCTCTGTACCACATGCCCAAATTTCTATATCTGCGTGCCAGTGAACTGGACCTTTTGAGTCAGAAATCGTATTAATATATATAGTAGAGCCAAACAAAAAGACTGTCGTCAGAACGATGAGGCTAGTCATAGACAAGAAAAGTGCCTTCTTCTTAGCATTTTTCATTCGTTTCTGCCGTGAGCTATACAGCAGTAAAATGACAACTAGTAAAGAACACACTCCAACTATCCTGATACTCCAGCTTGCTAGCATAGATTCGAGATCATCTGATCCATTTTTACTATCTAACGTTGTAGCAAGTTGCGTTAAAAATTCCCAACCCATATATGTTCCCATCTCTTTTCTTATATATAACCTTTAGCGTATTATACCTATTAATAGACAAAAGAAAATAGTTTTTTCATAAATGTGGGGGAGTATATGACGTCAACTGAATGGTATCAAAAAGAATCAAAACTCATACTTGATGAGTTATCGGTTAATCCGCAGGATGGCCTTAGCACAAAAGAAGCTAACGCTAGACTTGAGAGATACGGGTCTAATGCACTGGCGGCTAAAAAAGGCATTAACCCTTTTAAGCTCCTCCTCAATCAGTTCAAAGATGTTCTAGTTATAGTACTAGTTGTCAGCGCGCTCGTATCGTTTGCACTTAGCCTCGTGGCTCCAAAGCCCGACAGGACCGCCGATCAGGTAACTTCAAATATTGGGAGCTCCATAGAATGTAATCGCACGACTAAAGAAGGTCGAGCCACCGATCAGTTCTGTAGCTCCCCTGCCAAAATTTGCTCTAGTGACTATGCTGAAACCACCAAAGATCTATGCAATGAACTACGGGCTATAAAAGAAGCAAGCGAAGGACCAAAGGAAGCGATACTTATAATAGCGATCGTATTTGCCATTGCTCTTATCGGATTTTTCAACGAATATAAAGCCGAGAAAACTGTCGAAGCCCTCAAGCGTCTTGTCGGTGAAAACGCAACTGTCCGCAGAAACGGCAAAAAAGTCCAGATAGCTGCCAGCGAAATCGTCCCAGGCGATATCGTCATACTTGCTGAAGGAGAAAAGATTCCAGCAGACATTCGACTAATTATCACCAATAATTTTCTCATCAACGAAGCGTCACTTACAGGCGAAAGTCTGCCAGTAGAAAAAACAAGTGACGTACTGGCCCAAATACTGCCTATAGGAGACCGTATAAACATGGCATTTTCCGGCACATTTGTGTCGCAAGGTACGGCTGAGGGCGTCGTAGTGCTATCAGGACAATCTACGGAGCTAGGCAAGATCGCAACACTCGTGAACGACGTCGAGGAAGAGCAAACCCCGATGCAAAGAAAACTAGATGAACTAGGCAAAAAGCTCGGTCTCATGATCATGGCTGTTTGTGCCGTAGTGTTCGTCATCGTCCTTGTATTTGTCAAAGAAGCACGCGAGCTCGATTTTGTAGCCAGGCTTATATTCGCCTTTACCGCGGCAGTTGCGCTTGCCGTTGCCGCAATTCCAGAAGGTTTGGCATTTGTCGTGCGTATCAGCCTCGCCCTCGGGGCGCGTCGTATGGCCAGCAAAAACGCTCTTGTACGACGCCTGAGTGCCGTGGAAGCGCTAGGATCAACGGACGTAATATGCTCCGATAAGACTGGCACACTCACAAAAGGCGAGATGACTGTACGCGAATGTGCGCTTAGCGACGAAGCTATAGAAATTTCAGGCACAGGCTACGATACAGTAGGCCTATTCAGTATAGGTAAGAAAAATATAACTAAACACCCAGCACTAGAAAAACTACTTCTAATAGGTGCTATCTGTAATGATGCAACGTTGAAATCTGATGGCAAAATACTTGGTGATCCTACCGAAGCGTCCCTGCTGGTATCGGCAGCCAAACTCAAACTGGATTATCAAAAACTACAGGCAAACTATACCCGTACCGACGTTATTCCATTCTCTTCAGAACGCAAAATGATGACTACTATACATAAAGGGCAAAAAGGCCACATGATAGCCATGAAAGGTGCGGCAGAAAACGTTCTTGCGGCATGTGATCGATACCTAAAAAGCGACGGAACAATCGCTACGCTAGATGCTAAAACTCGAGCAAAGTTCCTAGCAGAAAACATACGTCTAGCTACTAGGGCTTTACGCGTGCTCGGCTTTGCCTACAGTGAGCCGTCTAGCCTACCGAAGAATAAAGACGCATACGAGCGCAACCTAGTATTCGCAGGTCTTCAGGGGCTCATGGATCCACCGCGCAAAGAAGTTGTCGAAGTCATCGGACGCGTCCAGACAGAATCAGGCATGCGTGTCATCATGATTACCGGCGACTACATCGAAACAGCTAAAGCTATTGCCAAAGAGATTGGTATTATCGGCGAAGCCCTCAGCGGCGCAGACGTTGATGCCATGAGCGTCGCTCAGTTCAAAAAGGCAGTAGAGACAACATCAGTTTTTGCACGCGTCAATCCAGAGCACAAGATTAAGATCGTACAGGCACTCAAAGCCAACGGCCATCAAGTTGCTATGACAGGAGACGGCGTCAATGACGCACCGGCCATTAAGGCAGCCAATATTGGCATCGCCATGGGCATCACTGGCACAGACGCAGCCAAAGAAGCAGCTGACTTAATTCTTCTCGATGATCAATTCCTGACGATTATCGCAGCAATCGAGGAGGGCCGTGGCATATTCGACAATGTGCGTAAGTTCGTAAACTTCCTCATATCCTGCAACATTGCAGAAGTCATCGCAATCGTACTCGGTATTGTGTTCTTCAACAACTTACTGCTCACCGCAGCACAGCTACTATTCATTAACATCGTAACCGATGGCCTACCAGCTATCGCACTCGGCTCTGACCCGGCACCAAAAGACGCACTGAAGCAAAAACCTTCACACTTCCAGCAGACTATCATCACGACGCGCACCTGGGTCGAGATGGTCGTATTCGGCGTATTGATGTCAGTCATACTACTCGCGCAGTTCTGGTACAACCACACGCACGAAAGTGCCTTTGCAGCCGTCAGTGCGGCGTTCACCTCGATGGTTATTTTTGAAATGGTACGCCTCGTAGACATACGCACAGACTACAAGATCAGGTGGTTCTCTAATCCATGGCTCACCGTTGCGATGGTTAGCTCAGTAGCGCTACAAATTGCCGTACTTTATATACCAAAACTTGCAGACAGCTTCGAAGTTGGCCCTTTGTCAAAGCACGACTGGGTAATTATGATTGTCGGATCGATTGTACTCTTTGTGATAATGAAGCTACTAAATCCCCTATTCGACAAGATAGACCACCGCGAGCTTGCAAAAGCGTAAGCGATATGCTATAATACTATAGTTGACATTAAAACAAAAAGGATGAAAAACAATGATATTTGGACTAGGTACAAAGAAATCACCCGTAAAATCAAAGACGACAAAATCTAGCATTACTCGGAGTAAAGTAGTCACCAAAAAGACTGCAAAAAGTTCGCAAGCAAACGAAGCAGCTGAAATGCTGCGTAAAATGGAAGCCAAAAAAGCCGCAGGTGACTGCCCTTTCTGTTAATCAGACACTAACACTGTATTTATAGCGTTTTAATGTTATAGTATTGTTATGAGTAGTCCTGCTAAATGCAGTCCATTAACAGATGTCTGGCCAGAAAGAATAAAATCTCTTCCGCCTAATACACAAGAAATACTAGGCGCATTTTCTATGCCCAGTGACGGCGACACACAACCTTGTGAAGGTCAAAGATGTACAAGTTGCATTCACTTAACAGATCCGACAACTGCGTCAGATGTGATAACAATGCTAACATCACCGGAAGTACATATTACGAAGAATAATAGTTATTTCATTGAAATCCCGCTTGGAGGTGAAGCGTTTGCTCGAACATGTAGTTTACTTGGAGTTAGCCCAGAGGAGCTTAGCGTTCTATCTGTTGATCCAAGGTTTCATTCAATTTTTAGTAAACTTCTGCCCACTATTAGAAATGATAGAAACTACGATAAGAGGCTGCGAGCAGAGGCTTTGCAGAAAGCACCTCTCCAATTTTTAGCCGATATAGCCCCTTTTCTTGCACGTGAAATCCACGCAGATGATCGCGCAGCGTCGATGTACCGGATCATGTTTTGTGCGCTTAGCCCACAGTTTGTAGCAAATCAAATCGAAGTTTATTCGTCATTTTTAGGACAAGAGGACGCTGAAAAAAAGCAATTATACACTAACCTCCTAATGGAGATGCACTGTTCTGAGGATAATGTAGATAAGCTCCGTTTAGATCGCCTGAGAGACGCAGTATCTACACGTGGAGTCTTACCGGATCCAGAGATTAAAAAGACTCTAACGGATTTTATAAAGCACTTTTACGTCGATGCTCTTGACCAAGATGACTCAGTCATCTGCAGTCTTGAGTTTGATCATAGGCTACTGGGGCTAATAAAGGGAGCAAGGCGCGATAGATTTTGCGGATTTGAACACACTAGCCTATACGCAAAAGAATACGGGGAATACAGTGTCGCGGATATGGTTGCAAGTGCGGAACAAATTACTCAACATATCGACTCTATTAGACAAAAAGCAGAGGAGCATAGCCAACACTTCGACTTACGCAGAGCCCAGGGTGCACTAGATACTTTCACCAGAGGAATCAAAGTAATACAAACAATACTCGACAAGACTAGAGATCTTGACCCTACGCTCAATGCCAGATAGGCATCACTGAAACTAAAACATCTTATCTTCTTGACGGTTTGATCGATTGTCTATACGCTAGCAGTATGAATCCAGAACAAACCCCGCAGCCAGTAGACC
>JAYSUL010000032.1:0-3757 GCA_043719125.1 Candidatus Saccharimonadota bacterium
TGGTCGTGCATTGAGATTATTTCCACCGTATCTGGGGTGCAGAGAGCTATTTCATCATCTTGTAGCACAAGTGCGTTCGAGGCATGTCCGGCTAGGGCGTATTGATCTGATGCTATAAAAACCGCTGTTCCATTTTTAGCGATCAGGATCGGGCTGGAGCGTCTTGCGACAGCTATTAGATTAGGTTGGTCTTTAAATAAAACTGCGAGCCCAAAAGTGCCTCGAACACGTCGAAGTGCGTTGGCTAGCGCTACTTGAGGATCTTTATGTTTGGTATACTCGCTGTCTATAAGCGCACAGAGTACTTCCGTATCGGTTTCACTTTCGAATGTATAGCCAGCTTGTTCAAGTGTCTTTTTGATTTCCGAATAATTTTCGACAATACCATTATGTACGATTGAAACTGAGCCTTTACGGTGGGGGTGGGCATTAACATCTGACGGTTCTCCGTGAGTAGCCCACCGAGTATGGCCAATACCAACAGTCCCGTCATGATTCCTGTCGGCTTTTAGTGCTTCTTGTAGCTTAGAGACATTGCCCGTTGCTTTAGTTATGCGAATCTCTCCGCTATCTATCGTGGCAACTCCGGCGGAATCATAGCCGCGGTATTCCATTCGCTTCAATCCGGTGAGCAGTATCGGCTCAGCCTGCTTTGTGCCTATATAACCAATTATTCCGCACATTTTATGCCCTTGTTTACGTGTACACACATAATAACACATACAATTTATGCTCACTGTGATATAAAGATTAACATTCATATATACCAAATTGTCTGTTAGAATTAAGAAACTATGATTACAAAAGCTATTATTCCTGTTGCCGGTTTTGGTACGAGACGACTTCCTATCACTAAGGCTATAGAGAAATGTATGTTACCAATACTCAATCGTCCGATCATTGATTATATAGTTTCTGACTGTATAGGTGCGGGTATAAAAGAGATCTGCATAATTGTTGGCGAAGATTCAGAACAAGTACGCAAGTATTATTCGCATAATGAAATGCTCGAGAGATATCTAGTCGAAAAGGGCAGGGGCGACCTACTTGCTAGTATTAGCCCACCAGCAGACGTTCACTTTACATTTCTTACTCAGCCGGTAGATGGACGTTACGGAACCTCTATACCTATCGAAGTAGCAAAAGAATTTATTGGTACTGACGAATCTGTATTGATCTGTATGGGTGATGACTTTCTTTGGAATAAAGACGGTACAAACGAGATAAAGAAGTTTCTGGACTATACATCAGGTGGTGCTGGGATAATCGGTAGTAGTATCGCACCTGATGAGTTAGAAAAATACGGAGTCATAGAGCAGGATTTAGATGGGAATTACATACGTATCATTGAACATCCGAGCCCTGGTACTGCTCCATCGTCCATGATCAACGTAAGCAAGTACATATTGAATCAAGGCGCACTTAGACAAGTGTATGAATATTGCAACGTTCAAAGAACGGGCGAATATATGATCATTGACCCGATAAATGACTACGTTAACGATGGTGGAAAAATAAAGGTCTACGAATCTAAGGCTGTATTTATGGACGGTGGTACGCTCGAGGGTTGGATAGATGCCAATAACCGTTTGTTTGAAGCGCAATAAACTTAAGAAATAGCTACAGATAACAAAACAACACCATAGATATGGTGTTGTTTTGTTATCTGTGGATAACTCGGAGTAGTTTGTGGGTCAATTTAGATAAAAGGTATTGCAGTGGGTAGCAGTGGGTTGTATACTCCTGGAAGTGGGTAATCGTGGGTAGCCAAAATAAGCTAAGCCTCGACCAAAAATAAAAACCACTCGCAAAAATTAAAAAACTAACGATCAATGTAAGAAAGGTTGTTTAGTTACGTAATGGATTACTTCGAGAGAAAACTCGACGACAAGAGGCGGTTAACCATACCGACCGAACTTCGTAATGAGTTTGCATCTGGAATAGTCATAACGCGTGGCTTCGACAACTATCTACACATGTATCCCAAGAGTGTATGGGACCAGCTTGTCGAACCAGAACTGCAAGGTTCTATCCTTGACGAAAAAGTAGCTGATCTAAATGTGCGTTTTAGGATGGGTAAAGTTGAGAGTGAACTCGATCAAAAACAGGGACGTGTGTCCATCGAGCAACACTTACTAGACTTTGCTAGCATGAGTCGAGACCTTACAGCGGTACGTGCAGGAAAATATTGGCGACTTGTCGCTAAATAGATCTATTCCTAGCGTTTTTGCGGTACGTTAACAACTAAGACAAAAATCAGCAACAAACCTTAGCGATTCGAGATTAGCGAATTGGCAGTCAACTGGTGATATCAGACGGGAACATCATAAAAAAGACCCGTAGTACATTACTCTTTAAAAAAACACCTCCCAAAACTCCACCTCACAAAAGTCTCTCAAAAATAGAAAGCACGTTCGTAGCGATTGGAACTATAAAGCCGTTATACGCCGCTTTTTTAAATTGGCGTTTTATAAACAGGACTTTACCAGCCTACATTTAATGGACGTGTTACCAACAAAAACAAAAACAACCAAAAAACAAAACGTTGACTGCTGATTCGGTGATCTTGCAAAAACAAAAACAAAATGAAAAAACAAAAACAAAATGAATTTGTGATGCATGCACCAGTGCTGCTCCAAGAAGTATTAGAAGTCTTAGCGCCAAAAGAAGGAGAATCATACCTAGATTTAACAGCAGGGTATGGTGGGCATTCTTCTGCCGTGCTTGAGATAACAAAAAACTATACGGAGTCAGTGCTATGTGACAGAGATCCTGAAGCGATTGCATATTTAAACAATCTTTTCGTTGGTAAAAAAATTACTACTATCCAGAAGACTTATTCTGAAGCATGTGACCAATTACTAGGCGAAAAAAGACAGTTTAATATAGTACTCGCAGACTTAGGCGTATCGTCACCGCACCTTGATAAGGCGAATCGTGGTTTTAGCGTGCTCAGCGAAGGGCCGCTTGATATGCGTATGGATCAATCAGCTGGACGCACTGCCGCAGACATAGTGAACTGCGCTAGCGAGAAGGAAATTGAGACAATACTCCGTACGTATGGAGAAGAACCAAAAGCAAGAAAAATTGCACACGAAATTATACTCGCTCGACCAATTGTTTCGACAATTGAACTGGCAAGTTTAATAAAGCGTGTATATGGTGGTTATACCAAGCATCATCCAGCAATACGTTCATTTCAGGCGCTGCGAATAGCAGTAAATGACGAACTAGGGCTACTTATGGATGTGTTACCAAAAGCTATTAAATTACTGGCTCCTGGAGGACGACTAGGGGTTATCACATTTCATAGTCTTGAGGACCGGATCGTCAAGCAATTCTTTGCTGACCACGAAAATATGGGATACGAGGCACAAGTTACCTTACTGACCAAAAGACCTATTGTCCCTGGCGCCAATGAAATTAGTTTTAATCCGCGTGCACGTAGCTCAAAGTTACGGGCCGTAGCAAAAAAATAAAAAAGAAAGGACCTACCTTATGCGCATTAAGGTCAAGGGTCGTTCTCACGCAGTTCAGATCAAAGTATCTGTACAGTCGTAGGAACACAAAAACAAAAGCTTTGTCCCACGCTTTAGATATTTGTCTCTAGCGTGGGCAGGGCACCAAAACAAAAACAAAATGACGTATTCTCAAAGTTTATCAATCCAAAAAAATCAGGTCTACAGACGTGGTCAAAACACGTACTCGATCGCTAGGTCGGCTTCTCGCGTAGGGCCAGTTTCGACAGCGGTTATCG
>JAYSUL010000033.1:0-3753 GCA_043719125.1 Candidatus Saccharimonadota bacterium
GGTCGAAAAGTAGGTATTGTAAAAGAATTTATGGCAGCTGGCCTAGATGATGATGTACGAAAAAGCATCGATAACTCGATAGCACTATTGAGAAAAGCAGGTGCGGAAATCGTTGAAGTAAGTATCCCGAGTATCGATATTGCACTAGCGGCATACTATGTGATCGTGCCAGCAGAAATTAGCTCAAATCTTAGCCGTTATGATGGTCAGAGATATGGATTTTCCGAAAGTGAAGCTTCAAATCTTGAAGAATCATACTCTAAGTCTCGCGGTATTGGTTTTGGTGCTGAGGCGAAACGGAGAATTATGATCGGGGCGTACATGCTCAGTAGCGGATTTTATGATGCATACTATAAAAAAGCTGCGCGGGTACGAACAAAACTTATCGGGGAGTTTGAGTCTGCATTTTCAATGGTTGATTTTCTGCTCGGTCCTGTCGCGCCAACTACTGCTTTTTTGATCGGAGACAACACTGCTGATCCGCTAAAAATGTATCTTGAAGACATTATGACCGTGCCAATAAACCTAGTAGGAGTACCTTCTATTTCTATACCAGCGCCAACAGACGGCATGCCTGTTGGTTTACAGATAATTGCGCCTGTTCAAAAAGATAAAGAACTTTTACAATTCGCACAGATGTGCGAGGAGGCATTTAACTAATGGAAACTACTGTAGTAATTATGTCGGTTGCGGTAGCAGGTGTCGTATTACTTGCACTGCTGAATCTAATAGGACGAAATCAGCCTGGGCTAGACCGGGCGTATTACCTTGACGCTTGGCAGAAGATACACATAAAAGGCCAGGCCGATGAGACATGGGCTTTGGCGGTTATCGATGCCGACAAACTCCTTGATCATGCGTTGAGAAAAAAAGGTTTTATCGGCACTACGATGGCCGAGAGAATGGTAAGTGCAAAAGATACGTTTTCTCGTCGTCAGCTTGTCTGGGAAGCGCATAAATTCCGCAATCAGCTTGTACACGAAGAAGTTAAAGTTGTAGAAAAGAAAGTGCACGGTGCGCTATACGGTTATCGAACCGCGCTGAAGGACTTAGGTGCGCTGTGAGCAAGTACGTTACGACAATTGGTATTGAGTGCCATGTTCAGCTCAGTACAAAAACAAAGCTTTTTGCTGGAGTTGATAATGATGCTAGGGAAGCGGAGCCGAATACTCTCATATCACCCCTATGCATCGGTTTACCTGGTACCCTTCCGGTACTTAATGAAAAGGCGCTAGAGTATGCGATACGTGCGGGTTTAGCGTTACAGTCAAAAATCGCACCTTTTTCTAAGTTTGATCGTAAGCATTACTTTTACCCAGATCTACCGCTTGGGTATCAAATAACACAGTTTGATGAGCCTACAATACTTGCAGGTAGCGTGACCGCACCGCTACGAGACGGTGAGTTTGTGACAGTGCGCGTACACCATGCCCACCTAGAGGCAGATGCGGGTAAATCTACTCATCCCTTAGGTAAAGACTACAGTTTGGTTGATCTTAACCGTGCGGGAACCCCATTGATTGAGATCGTGTCGGAGCCTGATATGCACACACCACAGGAAGCCAAGGCTTATGCTAGAGAGATCTGGCTATTGATGAAATATGCGGGAGTCTCAGATGCAAATTTATTCTACGGAAACATGCGATTTGATGTAAATGTATCAGTAAGTGATACAGATGAGCTCGGTACAAGGACAGAAACAAAAAATCTTAACTCATTTAAATCTGTCGAAAAAGCCGTAGAGTATGAGACGGCAAGACAGATCGAAGAACTTGAAGCTGGTAGAAAAATTATCCAGGAGACTCGTGGCTGGGATGATACCAAGCAAAAAACGTTTAGTCAGCGCAGCAAAGAAGACGCGCATGATTATCGATACTTTCCGGATCCAGATTTGCCCCCGGTGAGGATTGTACAGTCGACTGTTGATGCAATTGCATCGACAATGCCAACTACGCCAAGTGAACTACGGGCTCAGTTTACGGCACTTGGTCTTGATTATCGTCAGGCCGAGGCACTACTAGAAGAGCCGGAGGTTGCTTCTGAGCTTAGTAGGATAATTGATGCACACGATGCCAAGACAGCCAAGACGGTAGCAAACTGGCTAAGCGGAGAAATCGCTAGGCTCGTCGGGGAAAACAAATTAACGTATGAAAAAGCTTTAGAGAACATAGTACGTCTTATAGAGCTATCTGCTATGGTTGATGGTGGTTTACTTAGCTCTACCGCGGCAAAGGAGCTACTCGAAGAATTGTTGAAGGGTAACCAGACAGCACAAGGGCTTGCTGAATCTCGTAACTTGATGCAAGTTTCGGATAGCGCAGAGCTAGAGATAATTATCAGGCAGGTGTTAAGCGAAAATCAGAAGGCCTCTGATGAGGTAAAAGCCGGGGAGCTAAAAGTAATTGGCTTTTTGGTTGGACAAGTTATGAAAGCGAGTGCAGGAAAGGCTAATCCCGGAGTTGTCCAGGAGATGATCAAGAAGATTTTATCGTAGTTGATCATCTGTGGTCGATAGCTCGCCTTAGTGTATCGGGTAGAGTAAGGTGCTATACTTACTAGTACTATGGATGCATTTGAAATTTTAGTTATTGTACTGTCTTCGATACTTGCAGTAATGTTGGTCGCGATGACCGTTGCGGCAATTATATTTGTTAAAGTTATTCGAGATATCCGGCATATCACCGAGAAGGCTTCTATGGCAGCAGATAATATCGGCCATGCTGCAGAGTTTTTCAAAAACACTACTGGTGCGGCAGCAGTCGCAAAAATGATCAGTAACGCGATTGATGTCATTAAGTCAAAGAAGAATAAGGGAGGCGAGAAATAATTTATGTCTAAGGATAGCAATAAGAAATGGGCAGTTGGAGCAGTTATTGCAGCGCTTGCAGGATTTATTGCAGGTATATTAACTGCACCAAAAAGTGGTAAAGAAACCAGAGAAGATATAAAGGATACTGCTAACCGTGTAGTTAGCGAAGCAGAGAAACAACTCAAGAAGATTCATTCAGAAATGAACGTTGTGATTGAGGATGCTAAGGAATTACTACAGGGTAAAACCGGTAAAACCAAAGAAGATATTATGAGTGCTGTCGCATCAGCCAAGGAAAAACAGGCAAAGGTCAAAGAACTCCTCAGTGCACTCCGTGATGGTGGATCATCTGAAGATCCAGAGCTCGCAAAAAGCCTAAAGGATGCGAAGTCAGCCCTAGATCACCTCAAGAAATTTGTTAAATAGAGTAGGTGTAACACAAAATGCATAAAACCTTCCAAATTGGGAGGTTTTATAATTTGTTAAATACAACATTTTTATCGTCAACAAAGCCAGATTGAGAGTATAATTTTAAGTACCAATATGGGGAATATAAGGGAACCAAAGAATGTGGCTGTTGAGAAAAGTGCTTCGAGAAAAGTGCTTGTTCCTCTCGCTTCTGATTTTGTGCACTTACACAACCATACCCAGTATTCGCTACTTGATGGTCTGACTAAAATAGGTAAGCTTGTAGAGTTTACAAAAGAGTCTGGCATGCAGGCGGTGTCTATAACCGACCATGGGACACTTTCTGGCTGGATTGAGTTTTACAAGACGTGCAAGTCAGCGGATATCAAGCCACTACTTGGAATTGAAACGTATATGGCTCACCGTAGTCTTTATGATAAGGATCCATCCAAAGACAGGGCAAGGTATCACCTAATACTTATCGCGTCTAATGCTGATGGTGTGCGTAACATCATGAAACTTTCTACGGTTGCTAA
>JAYSUL010000034.1:0-3604 GCA_043719125.1 Candidatus Saccharimonadota bacterium
TGGTCGGCTTGGTACGCTCAACGAATTTATAATGGCGGTAGAGCAAAGAAAAGTAGTGGGCGTACTGATGGACAGCGGTGGTTCATCTGATGTCATTCGTGAGTTACTCGAAGTCCTACAACCTCAGTTTAAGCATCTTGTTGTATTTGAGAGTAATCCTGAGTACCTCGTAGAAAGAATTACTGATGTACTCGAGAACGACTACAAAGATATCAAAGGCGAACTTACTGTTTGCTTTGACTGGATGGACGAATCGCAGGTAGCTACTAAAACTCACAACGGCTAGTAAACATTACAACAAAAAATCTACACAATGTAATTATGCTTATGGTATACTGAATATACAAAGTTCATATAAAAAGTGAGATAAAAATGATAAAAACAGACATAAGGCATTTATTCGTCAGCGGAGCACTAGTAGCTTTCTCTTTCATGGGAGTTATGTCAGTATTCGTTACGAGATAACGGTTACTAGATACCAATTGAGCAGTAGGTAAAATATACATATACCACTATTTGGCAATAGCTAAGTAGTGGTATATGTATATATCTGCATACCAGATTTACCGTTTTAGGTCGATTGCGGTTGATTGAGGTAAAATGTGTGGATATGAGTCAGCGACTTGAACTAGTATCCCGTTATGAACCTGCAGGCGATCAACCTGCTGCTATTGAGGCTTTAGTCAAAGGGATTGAGTCGGGCACAAAGGAACAGGTGTTACTTGGTGCTACGGGGACTGGCAAGACCTATACGATGGCACAAGTCATCTCTCGCACACAAAAACCAACGCTAGTGCTTGCACACAATAAGACACTTGCTGCGCAACTCTTTAATGAGTTTAAAGATTTTTTCCCGAATAACGCCGTACATTACTTCGTTAGCTACTTTGATTATTACCAACCCGAGGCGTATATTGCGAGGTCAGACACATTCATAGAAAAAGACTCGCAGATCAACGAAGAGATTGATCGTTTGCGACATGCGGCCACTAGCTCGCTACTTTCTCGTAGGGATGTAATCATTATCGCGAGCGTAAGCTGTATATACGGCATAGGTTCGGTCGAGGACTATAATGACCTGTCTATCCACGTAAAGGTTGGTGAACGTAAAGTGCGTGACAAATTCATTCGTCAACTAACAGATATACAGTACCAGCGAAATGACATTGATTTTCACCGCTCAACATTTCGGGTCCGTGGTGAAGTTGTTGATGTAATGCCGGCGAGCGAGCAGTCGGCGTATCGTATAGAGTTTTTTGGTGATGAAGTAGAGAAAATTACGAAGATTAGCCCCATTACCGGTGAAGTTGAAGCCAAGTTGGATGAGTATCGTATTTTTCCTGGTTCACACTATGTCACTCCGCACGATAAGCTGAAACAAGCACTTGGCAAAATTGAGAGCGAGCTCGATGTTAGGGTAAAACTATTTGAAAAACAAAATAAACTCATTGAGGCTCAGCGTATCAAACAGCGTACAAAATTTGATCTTGAGATGATGGAGCAGACCGGATTTGTGAAAGGTATCGAGAATTACTCACGTTACCTCACAAATCGTGAGGAAGGTGAACAGCCCGCAACGCTTCTGGATTATTTCCCCGACGACTACCTACTTATGATAGATGAGAGTCACATGACAATCCCGCAGGTACGCGGTATGTACAATGGTGACAGAGCGCGTAAGGAAGTACTCGTCGAACATGGCTTTCGTTTGCCAAGTGCACTTGATAACCGCCCGCTGACGTTCCTAGAGTTCGACAAGCACATAAACCAGGTTGTATATGTTTCGGCTACCCCTGCAGTATACGAGTTGGGCCAATCTCCGGCGCCGATACAACAGATAATTAGGCCAACTGGGCTACTCGATCCACCGATAACCGTCCGTCCGGTAGATGGCCAGGTTGACGACCTAATCGCTGAGATACGCGATACAGTAGCAAAGGGACAGAGGGTACTCGTAACGACCTTAACGAAACGTATGAGCGAGGATCTAACGGAGTATCTTCAGGAGCTCCAGATCAAAGTACAGTACCTTCACAGCGATGTTGATACTCTAGAGCGTACAGATATACTTCGTGATCTGAGGCTTGGTATATTTGATGTACTTATCGGGATTAACCTCCTCCGAGAAGGGCTCGATTTACCAGAGGTATCACTGGTCGCTATACTTGACGCTGATAAAGAAGGTTTCCTTAGAAGCTCCCAAGCCCTTATCCAGACCGTAGGACGTGCTGCACGGCACATCGACGGAAGGGTAATCATGTACGGTGATCGGATAACGAAATCTATGCAATTTTGTATCGACGAGACGAATAGACGTCGTGCAATACAGGAAGCTTACAACGTAAAGCATGGAATTACCCCTGAAGGAATTAAAAAAGCAATTGCAGAAACAATGCAGCAAGGTGAAAAAGAACCAAAGAACAAGCTTGATCTCCGCAAGATACCAAAAGACGAGTATGCGCATGTTCTAAAAGATCTGCGTGGACAGATGGAGCTTGCAAGTGCGAACCTAGAGTTTGAGAAAGCAGCTGAACTTAGAGATCTAATTGCTGAGCTCCAAGCAAAACTGTAGTTTGAAGCGTGGTTAACCTCTGGTAGAATAGGTACACGATATGACTACTATTTCTGTGCAGGATGTTTCAAAATTGGCTCGACTTGTTCGACTTGATTTGTCTAATGATGAATTAGTAAAATATGCTACCGAAATCACAACTATCCTTAGTTTTGTAGATAAGCTCCAAAGTGTTGATACGGAAGGGCTTGAGCCAACATACCAAGTATCTGGACTTGAAAACGTTACCAGGCCAGACGAGGTGATTGACTATACGACTACTAAGGAAAGCCTTCTTAAGAATGCTCCAGATACAGAAAAAGATCTTTTTAAAGTACGTAGGATGGTAGGATGATTAATATAAACACTTGGCCAGCAATTGATGAAATCGCTACCCAAGTTAACCGGGGTGAGTTGAAGGCGCTTGATCTTGTTGAGAAATCATTGAAGTTGATAGATGAAAACAAAGAGTATAACGCTGTCATAGGTGTAGTTGCCGATAGGGCAAGGCAAAGGGCACGTGATATAGACGAACTTGCTGACGCCGGGAAAAGTGTCGGAAGACTTGCTGGTGTGCCGTTTATCGCAAAAGATAATTTTCTAACATTTGGATTGGATACTACAGCGGGTAGTAATATTTTGAGAGGCTTTGAAGCACCTTACCAATCTACTGCTATTGAGAGGCTTGAAGCCGAAGGTGCTATATGTGTAGCAAAAGCAAATCTTGACGCTTTTGCACACGGTACGTCTACTGAGAATAGTGATTTTGGCACGACCCTAAATCCAAAAGACCCATCAAGAGTACCTGGTGGTTCAAGTGGCGGGTCAGCAGCATCTGTTGCACTTGAGCTAGCTCCATTTGCTATCGGTTCAGACACGGGAGGCTCTATCAGGCAGCCCGCCAGTTTTTGCGGGGTTGTAGGCTATAAGCCCACGTATGGTCTCGTACCACGCTATGGCGTTGTCGCTATGGCAAGCTCAACTGACACTATCGGTCCGCTTGCACGCACCGTATACGAAGCATCACTGTTATTGGATGTACTCGCAGGAAAA
>JAYSUL010000035.1:0-3596 GCA_043719125.1 Candidatus Saccharimonadota bacterium
CATTTGTATCGATCAAGCCCCTCGATCCGCACGATATAACACTTGAGGAAGCCAAAGAGCTGTACGCTGCAAAACTGAGGAAAGATGCAGAGAAGCACATCGCAACTTTTGGTAATATACAGGTGTTAAACGGTCAGTACGGGCCATACATTACCGATGGCACCAAGAATGCCAAAATACCCAAAGACACCGACCCTAAGACACTCACCGAAGCCGATTGTTTCGATCTTCTATCAAAAGCACCAGCCAAAAAAGCCGGAGGACGAGGTAGATTTACCAAAAAGAGAACCGCCCCAAAGACCACCAAAAGGGTAGTAAAGCGCAAAACAACAAAGAAGAAGTAACAAGTGTAACAACATGGACATACCGAAAAGTATACCCATTCATCAACCTTCGACGATTACACTGAAGTAAACTATTATCATACTCAAACTAGGTATCGCTATCGACGTCGTGGGGGTCGTCCATTTGTACGGCGAGAGGGCTTGGGCTCAAGCGTGATAAGCGCCTCGCAGGCACTCAGTAGCATATTTGGCCCCCATGAGAGCACTTTCACATTGTGGCGGGCAGGGCATCCAACCTTAGGCATGTCTGGATATGTACGGTTCGATACTTCGCGCACCCTTTGACCGATCATTTCTACACTTGGCTCCATAAGTGCGCCTACAGAAGCCGCAGCATGCATATCAGCAAACGCCAATCCAGAAGCTTTGACTAGGCCGCGCAAAAAGTCTGGTGTGTTAATTTCATCCCGCCACCCCTCGATCCCCGCAGCCAACTCTTGCATATCTGTATCTGGCAATAATCCCTGTAACACGTACGCCGAGCCCCCAAACAATGCATCACTACATAGGCGGCCATCCGCTACATATGCTTGTGCTGCGGTTGGGTCTTCAAGAGCGAGTTCTACGGACATTACTTTGAGATCGTGGGGGTCTTTTATTTCTTGACGTATATATAGATTTTTCAAAGCTGCAATAACAAATAAACTGGCAGGATCTACTTCTTTTATGGCCAATTTGACATCATTTCTGACAAAAGACTGTGCAATGGCTCTGGCTAAAGAAACTACTCTCATGTCAGGGTTATTGATCGGTCTTTCACGTCGCGCTAGGATCGCTAATTCTCGAACACACTCTGATGATGATGGGTCATCAAAGTGTGGTAGTTTTGGTCCTATATCATCTATAACCATCTCCATGCCATAGAAATCCAAAGCTCTAATTTCTAAGAGCGAAGCACAGCGTGTCATCTCCGCTACAGCGTCGATGCTTGCAGGCGTGTAGCCATCACCAACGGCATCTACTAAATTAGTGTATTTATCTTTTAGTTCAAAACGACTAACATTCATATACATATTATATAATATTAACTATGATTATGATAGAATAGTGGGGCACTGTAGAGCGATGCTCCAGAGTACTTTGACAAGTGAGAACAATAGATTCACAGCGAAACTACCTGCTTTTTAGAGCATATAGTCTCGCTGTGAAGAATAGTGAGTTACCAATAGGATGTACAAAATGCGAAAAGATCGTGTAATCGTACGAATACCTCAAACCGACAACAACGACAAAGTACTTGTCGTTGTTGTCCCCGGCCTGGACAGCACGAAGCGTGCCATCTTGGCCGGCAGTCTCAGGCAGATTCCAGATGTCACAAGTGCCCGGCAAGGCCCCGATGAAACGATCATCGTACGGTTCACCGGCGATGTTGACCAGGTAGGTGGTGAAGTTCTAGCAACCGCAATCGCCAATACACCAACCGCCGGCGTATCTGGTTGGTGCTCATCGTGCGGGATGACTGCGGCCAAGTATTCACCCGATGGCTTCTCGGGCGTATGCAGTCTCTACCCATCCTGCGGACCGGGGGATTGAATATGTAGCGATCCGCCGAGTGGGCAGAAGAGTATAGAAATACTATACCCATTCCTGAGTTATCTATATTGTTCTGTCCACTTGTCGAACTAGCGCCAGCTCCCCGAAAGGGGTCTGGCGCTTTCGCATTCTTGCTACATTTGACACAGTATTCTCATGGTGTATAATACTAGATGTTATGACTAAAGACACCGAGAACAAACTACTTACAGACTGGGAAGAAGTATTTCGACAAGGACTACTAAATTTCTGGATACTGACTGCACTCAAAGACACCAGTATGTCCGTAGGGGAGCTATGCGACGAAATAGCACGGCTCACAAACAATCTTTACCAGCCAGCAGAGCAGTCACTGTACCGTGTACTTCGCAAAAACTACACACTTGACCTTGTAAACTTTACGCTCGTCCCAGGCAATAATGGTCCTGCAAAAAAACAGTACAGTATCTCATCTATGGGCGAGAGGCTACTGCAGGATTTCACAAAAAGAAACATCGAGCTTTTTGGCTCATTTGATCACAAGAAAAAATCCGGGCACACTAAACCGTGAGATTATCGGTTAGTTAGTGTTCGAACACCAGGGTTAATACGCTAGGGCTCCTTCGAAGTTATTAGAACGAGCCATTATTCGCTATGCCTGGAAATATAAACCTATCTCAGTGAAAGGAGATATAGCAAACACACCCCCATATAGTCGGGAGGCTTGTTTGCTGATGCTAAAATTATGAAAAACAACAGACCCTACAAACCAGGATATTTTGATAAACGCCCAGAAATGCCACCACAAGTTTTTGGCTATGAAACAGATGATGCTAGAAGGGTGCTGCGTGTACTGGGCAGATCAGCAATCTACTCTAAAAAGATTAAGTACGACACACCAACGTATAAGGCAGGATGGCAAGCTTACTTCCATACAAACGATACACTGAGGACCGCTCAGTTGGCAGAGAAAGCATTGAGTGGCCAACCTATCGAGCTAGGGGATATTAGGGCAAACAGAAAAGCGCTCAAAAAAATAGCAAAAAGGCATTCTGCAGCACTCAGGTGGGCAGATCGTGGATGCAAAGTACTCAGTTTCGTCGGTGTCGGCATACCGCTACGCAAAAAACTGAACGGCAAGTTAGACCAGGCAATCGTAGACCATATACCGGGAGCTCTGGAAAAGCTCCGTGCGGAGATGCCGGCTATCGACGAGAAAATGGAGCAATATCTACAGATATTCGAGACAATCCCAGGAAGTCCGAAGGAGATGGTTGTGGGAGACATATCAAATATAGTTAACCAGATACAGTACGATGCACGTGCAAACACCGGAGGAAGGAGAGCCATCAGCCTAGGAGATGTGGGAAAGGCACTACGCCAAGTAGGCAACGATGTACATAGTAACCCTGATCAGCTACAGAGCTACGTATGGACCAGTAAAAACCTAGGGTACACTCTGCCTCCCATGCCAATAGACATACCAAATGTTGCTTTTGAGCTCATTGCTCCAACACTTCTGAGCGAACTAGGGAGCTGGCTACCAGATGATCACGAGCACAAGGGGTTTTGTGGGAGAGTAGGACTCATGAGGCATCCACTCGAGGGCCTAGCGGACTTTAAGCAGAGCTTTACTGACGCAAAAGTTCATATCAGGCAAGCAAGTGGCGCCGTAGAGCTCATACCATCGAGCATAACCAGACCTAGAGAGATCTACGCCGACCTCACTAGCCGGGTACA
>JAYSUL010000036.1:0-3592 GCA_043719125.1 Candidatus Saccharimonadota bacterium
ATCAAGGAGTAGCAGACAGAGTTGCTCACGAAACAAAACAGTCGGTAGAAAAATTGGGTAAAGAGGTGCTATGGGTAGATGATCAAGCTGTGCTCGAGAGCTTTCTGCTTATCCGCCGTAAGAGCTTTAGGATGCTTCTGGAGCACCCACAGGAGAATATGCGTGCCATGCCATTCCTAGAAGATACGATTGTCCCACTAGAGCACTATGGTGAGTTTCTGGCGTCATTAGAGGTTATACTTAGCGATTATGATCTCGTCTATACCTATGCCGGACATATCGGTGACGGTAGCATACGCTTAATACCGCTTATCAATATGGAAGCCGAGGGCGCACAAGACTTAATAATGGAACTTGAAACAAAAGTGAATGACCTAGTCATGGCATTTGGCGGATCGATAAGCGTCGACCATAATGATGGGCTAATTCGTACACCATATCTTGAGCAGTTCTACGGCCCAGAAGTTTATACTTTGATGGCCCAAATAAAAGAGCTTTTTGATCCGCTTGGTATATTCAACCCGGGCAAAAAAGTTGGCGGAAGCTTCGAGTACGCAAAAGCGCACATCGTACGTACAAATCACTAACACTAGTCAAATTTTGCTCCTGTCATAATAAGAGTATATTTAACTTATAACTAAGGAGGTCATATGGACTGGACTGGGTATATTGGAGATTTAAACTGGTGGGCTGTTATTGGTGCGACTCTGTCAACTTTTGTTGTTGGTGCTGCATGGTACTCAGAAGGTGTTCTTGGTGCTAAGTGGGCAAAACTGGTAGGAATGACCGTAAAGGAAATGAACAGCGGTAAGGGTATGACCGAAGTCTATGTAATGACAGGGCTACAATCATTTATAGTAGCCACGGTAATGGGTGCTCTACTACTTGCCACAAAAACCACCGGCTGGAGTGATGGTTTGGTATTCGGACTCGTTACGGGATTTGCATACCGTTTTGGTACACATGTCATGCATAATGGATTTGCAAAGAAAAGCAAAGATCTGACATGGATTGATGGCGCACATGATGTATTGGCGCTTGGAATAGTTGGTGGCATTCTCGGACAGTGGCTGTAACAAGAAAAAACAAATAGGACCTAACATACATACGACCCTAGCGCAAAGAGGGTTGTATTTATTTACGGCTTACTCGGCCTTTAAGTGCAAGGAAGGCGAGTGTGAATGATATAGCAATAATGATTCCTGTCGCAAGAAGTGCTTTGCCTATACTGTCCCAGTTCCATCCTTCGGATATGATGGCACGAAGACCGTCGAGAAGGTAGGTAACCGGGTTATATGTAGCAGCTGTAGCTAACCACCCGGATAGAGCTTCCTTTGGTAAAAACGCAGTTGTTAGAAACGAAAACGGAAAGAACAGAAGAAACGATGAATTTACGGCTGCTGGGTTGCCGGTTTTGAGGGCTATTGCATACGGAAAACCCGTGAATGCAAGTCCCCACAAACCAGAGATTAGGAGGAATCCAAGCATACCGAGTGGACCAGTTACGAAATCTACACCAACAACAAGACCGAGTATTAGTACTGGTACGCTCAGTGCGATCACAAGTGCAAAGTCGGCGACCATAAGTCCAAGCAATAGGGCGACACGGCTTATTGGTGTCATCAAGAGTCTGTCGAAGTACCCAGATTTGATATCCGTAACGAGTGCAGATGCACGTGATATACCCGTCACCGCAAACACAATTGCAACTGGAATCTGGAAGGCTTTATAGTCATCAATTCCTGCGAAACCAGAAATTTTACTAAGTGCACCAATATTTACGATAAAGAAAAAGAGCGGGATTAAAAGTGCAGGGATGATGGAGTCTGGTTCTCGGCTAATAGCGCGTAGGGCGCGACCTGCGACTGTCATAAGATCTTTAAAAAAACCTGCTGGGTGTGCTTGAACAGCTGTATCTGATGCCATATTATTCCTCCTCCTTTAGATGAGAGCCTGTAACGTGCAGGAATACATCGTCTAGACTTGGTGTGCGTATTGATAGCTCCTCGATTGACAGCCCGGTACTCGTAACGCTCGAAACTAATTCTGAGACGTTCTTTGATGCATTTGCCATCGAGATTGAAAGCTTTGTACCACTAACGTCTACCTTTTTGACGCTTTTAAGTGATTCAACTTTTTTAACAACCGTAGCTGAAGCTTTTGAAAGGCGTAATGAGACTATGTCGTTACCGATAAGTTTCTTGAGCTCAGTTGGTGTGCCTTCTGCTCGAAGTTGTCCATCGGCTATGATGCCGACACGATTACAGAGCTGATCTGCTTCCTCGAGGTACTGGGTTGTTAGGAAAATGGTCATACCTAGGTCTTTATTAAGCCTGCGTATTTCGTCCCAAACTTTTGCACGACTAACTGGATCGAGTCCAGTTGTTGGCTCGTCTAGAAATAATACTTCGGGATTATGTATGAGTGCAGCTGCAAGATCCAGCCGTCTTTTCATGCCACCAGAATAAGTTTTGATCCGCTCAGTAAGTGCATCACCTATATCTACGAGTTTGGTGAGGTCTTTGAGCCGTGACTCAACCTCTTTACCACGAAGTCCGTAGAGCTGAGCTTGCAGACGCAAAAACTCAACACCTGTTTGCTGCTCATCAAGTGCAGCTTCCTGTAGGGCTACACCAATTTTGAGCCTAACATCTCCTTCTTCGTTTGTGACACTTTTGCCTAAGATCCATGCATCTCCACTTGTTGGTTCGGCAAGAGTTACTAGCATGCGAATTGTGGTTGATTTACCGGCGCCGTTTGGGCCAAGAAAACCGTATATTTCACCTTTTTTGATATCAAATGAAATGCCTCGAACGGCTTTTTTGTCACCGAAAGTTTTTGTTAGATTTGTTGCTTTGATCGCTGTTTCCATATCAGAGAGTATACCCGCAAGTAGTATTTTTTGTAAGTTAGAACTAGGATATACTACTCATATGGTCACCAAAAAAACTTCTTCTGATGGTGAGGCGCAGGTTAGTGCGTATATTCACACGTTTAATGACCCAACAAAAGCCCAGTTAATTAAACTCCGATCGACTATTAGACAAGAGCTTCCTTTGACAGAAGAGCGCATCTCCTATGCAATACCAGCGTATTGGGACAAGGGCTATATTGTTTATTTTGCTGGCTATGAAAAGCATGTCAGCCTTTACCCGATACATGGTATCAAAGACATGTTTGGAGATGAGCTAACGCCCTATCTTTCTGGGAAGGCAACAGCGAGATTTCCCGTAGACAAGCCACTTCCCGAAGAACTAATCAAAAGACTTATATCTCATCTAGTGTTCCAGAAGAAGCAGAGAGATAGTAAATAAATATGTCGTTTCAAGCTTACTTAGATAATGTTGAGGAAAAGACGGGAAAGACCCCCAACGATTTTATCGCAGAGGCAAAGCATAAAAATTTGTCGGCACATAATGAGATTATGGCATGGTTAAAAAACGACTATGCGCTAGGCCATGGCCACGCTAATGCCATCACGCATGTTATAAAAAACGGCGCAAAGATCGGCGACAAACATGTGGGGCCAACAGGTACACATCGAGACGAGTCGAATACGCTCAAACTAACCGGGAAGGACACATGACAACTT
>JAYSUL010000037.1:0-32784 GCA_043719125.1 Candidatus Saccharimonadota bacterium
CGAGACAGTTGCAAGCAAGGGCGGGCAGGTTGTTTTTGTAAGTACGAAGCGTCAGGCAAAAGAAATTGTTCAGGCTGCAGCAGAAAAAGCTAAAATGCCATTTGTTGTCGAGCGTTGGCTCGGTGGTATGCTTACAAACCGCAACACTATCTCTGTACGTATCAAGCATCTCAAAGATCTAGAAGCAAAGATGGACAGCGGTGAGCTTGCTAGCCGTTACAACAAACTAGAAGTTCAAAGATTCCAAGAAGAAATTGATCTGATGAACAAGAAGTTCGGCGGTATTAAAGAGATGGTTGCAAAACCGGCAGTCATCTTTGTCCTCGACATGATCGAAGACGATAATGCTATCAAAGAAGCAACAACACTCGGTATACCAGTCGTTGCACTTGCCGATACAAATGCAAATCCTACTCTCGTAAAGTATCCAATCCCATGTAATGATGATGCGGTAAAGACTATCCAACTTGCTTGTGACTATGTCGTAGCTGCCATCGAACTTGGCCGGGCAAAAATTAAAGCACCTGTAGCTGAAAAAGCTGCTGAAGAAAAATAAAGAGGGGGTAGTATGGCTGAAATTACAATTGATTTGATTAAAAGACTTCGAGAGCTGACTGGTGTCGGTATCACTGATGCTAAGGTAGCACTCGTTGAAGCAGACGGAGACTTTGATAAGGCGCTAGAAGCAATGCGCAAAAAAGGCCAGACAAAGGCCGATAAGCGTGGTGAGCGCGAAGCTAGAAGTGGTGTAATCGGAAGCTATGTACACGATAATCGAATCGGTGTACTTGTAGAGGTAAACTGTGAGACTGATTTTGTCGCTCGCAACGAGAAATTTACCGACCTAGTAAAGGACGTATGTCTGCATGTCGCAGCATCTGCGCCACTCTACGTCTCTGCTCAGGATGTACCTGCTGAGGATCGAGAGGCTCTCGCGAAGGAGTTCAAGGACAAGGTTGTTGCAGAAGGCAAGCCAGCCGACAAAGCTGACATGATTGTCGAAGGTATGCTCAAGAAACATTTTGCTGAACGCTGTTTGCTTGAACAGCCATTTATCAAGAACCCCGATCAAACTGTCGAACAGTTTGTCAAAGAAGGCATTGCTATCTTGGGTGAGAACATTGTCGTAAGACGATTTTCTAGACTTATGCTTGGTGAAGTTAACTAATTCTCTGAACTAGTTAACCGCAGCAAAGACTCACGGTGTACACTGTGAGTCTTTGCTATACTAATTAGATCAATAAGGACATATATGACACAAAACCAAATCGTAGAGAATGCTAAGAAAGATTTTGATAAGGCATACGCTCATTTTCAGGATGAATGCAAAAAACTTCGTACAGGCCGTGCACACCCCAGTATGGTTGAAGGTGTGATGGCATTGGCTTACGGCGTTCCAACTCCACTCATTCAGCTGGCCACCATAACTACTCCTGAGGCTCAGCAGATCCAGATTTCGCCGTTTGATCCAAGCAATGTAGCTAAAATCGCCGAAGCAATCAGAAATGATCAAAACCTCGGATTTAATCCAAGCGACGATGGTCGAGTAGTCCGTATCACGATCCCTGCACTAACAACTGAACGTCGGCAACAGATCGTAAAGCAACTTGGCGAGAAAAAAGAAGATTGTTATGTTTCTATGCGCCAGGCTCGCCATGATGGAATGGATAAGCTCAAAAAACTTAAAACAGACAAAGAAATTGGCGAAGATGAGCAAAATAGAGCAGAAAAACTCATCGATGAGCAGATGAACAAAGTTAAAGCAGATGTAGAGTCACATGCTAAGGGTAAAGAAGTCGAGATAATGACTGTCTAGTAAGTTTGATACAATAGTTTAAATACATGAAAGATTCTGAAGACTCCTTGAACGTTCCGCGCCATATTGGCTTTATTATGGATGGAAATCGACGGTGGGCAAAAGCACGAAATTTGCCAGCCTTTAAAGGTCATGAAGCAGGGGTTGATGCTTTAGAGCGAGTTGCTGACGCATGTTTTGCGAAGGGCATTAGGTATATGTCGGCCTATACATTCTCTACTGAGAACTGGTCCCGTACTCAAGAAGAAGTTGGCTTCCTAATGGGTCTCGTAACAAAAATACTCACAACATACCTCAAGAAATTTCACGATAAAGGTATACGAATCGTGATAATCGGCACTCGAGATAGGCTGGGCAAGAAAGTGGTAGAAGCGATAGATAGAGCAGAGGAGGAAACTAAAAACAACACGAATGGCACTCTTGCACTTTGCTTTAACTACGGCGGTAGACAAGAAATCGTCGATGCAGTAAAAAAAGTAGTTGATAGCGGTGTTGATATACACACACTTACCACAGACTCACTGATGGGCTATTTATATCAGTCAGATATACCGCCATGTGACCTAATTGTCAGAACGTCTGGCGAACATCGACTTAGCGGTTTTATGCTTGCGAGGAGTGAATATGCAGAGCTACTTTTTGAAAACAAAAAACATTGGCCAGATATCGACGAGACTGACGTTGATCGCTACATCAAAGAATACGCGAATAGAACCCGTCGATTTGGCAAATAGCTAGTGTATACTAGGTCGTAATGGAAATACTTTTGCTTATAGTGGGGCTGATACTTTTTGTGGCTCTAGTTGTTGTACATGAATTCGGACATTTCATAATGGCCAGGCGCAATGGTGTTGAGGTAGAAGAATTTGGAGTAGGGTTTCCGCCTAAAGCCAAAACACTCAAAGTAGATAAACATGGTACTGAGTACACGCTAAATTGGTTCCCATTGGGCGGTTTTGTACGTTTAAAGGGCGAGCATGACGCAGATAAAGAAAAAGGCTCTTTCGGAAAGGCTAGTTTCTGGGCTAAGACAAAGATAATCTTGGCTGGCGTGGTGATGAATCTATTTACAGCCTGGGTGCTTTTGACGCTACTCGCAGTAGTTGGCATCCCAAAGCTTCCGTTACCAGGGGGGGAAGAGCAGTTTACGGTCGCATCTGATACTAAAATTGTCAGCAATAAAGTTTTTGTAGGATACGTTGAACCAGATGGTCCTGCAGACAAAGCGGGGCTAAAAACTGGTGATCGACTCTTATCGTTGCGGTCCGGTAACACGGAAGATGCGTTTAGGTATACTGAAAAAGCATCAAACTTACGTAGTTCAACGGAGGAACTACTCAGAAGCGGCGCTTCGGATATCAATGTCCTATATATACGTGACAACATTACGGATGGGACGAGTGTTAGCTCTCGATCGCTAAACGAAGTTAAGGCATCAATAGATTCTAATCAGATATGTAAAGCGGAATTGATAAATATTCAAAGAGATTGTCCACCGATTAAAGGGTACCTCGGAATTGTACCGTATGACTATACGGTACAGCGCTCTACCTGGTCAGCACCGATTGTTGGTGCGGGTCTAATCGGACAGTACTCTCGGCTTACGTACTCTGCACTCGGATCAAGCGTTGCTAGTCTATTTCAGGGCAAAGGTGGTGAGGCAAGTGAAAATGTTTCTGGTCCAATCGGCATATTTGTTGTGCTCAAGGAAGGTGCATCATTTGGTCCGAGTTATATTCTGCTAATTATTGCCCTACTATCACTGACGCTGGCCATCATGAATACACTGCCTATTCCTGCGCTCGACGGTGGTAAGCTGGCCGTTATGCTACTTTTCCGGGCGATAAAGAAGCCTTTGACACCCCAGCTAGAAGAACGGATCCATGGCAGTGGCTTCATGCTTCTCATGGGGTTATTTGTAGTGATAACATTCGTCGACGTCCGACGATTCTTCTAGTATGAAAAAACCTAGCCATCAAGCTAAAACCGACATAAGGCAAAAACTATTTGGGGTGCTTGTTGATCTTCTGAGTGTTGGGTTCGTGTATCTTGTAAGTCAGCTTGTAATCGTTATTGTTCTGTCGCTTGCGGGTATTTCCGACTCTAGTGAATTAGATTTCCACCCAAATGTTCTGCTGGCTGCGTATATTGCATCTGGTTATAGTATTGTGCTGACTTTGTATGGGCTATTAAAGGTACGCAAGATAAATGTATCGATTCTACAACTGAAAAAGCCGAGGTGGGGTGATTTGGGCTATGGACTGATGGGATTTGGTACGTATTTTCTTATTACTCTCGTTGTAACAAGTATCATTAGGCTTATACCGGGCCTAGATTTGAACCAAAGCCAGAACCTCGGCCTTCAGAATATAGATGATTCACAGCTACTAACAGTATTTTTTGCCCTAGCCGTGCTCCCTCCCTTGGCAGAAGAGCTGCTGTTTAGAGGGTTTCTCTACGGTCGATTAAAACAGCATAGAGTACTGCCATACGTAGGAGCAATAATCACCAGTCTTGTCTTTGGGCTTGTACATGGACAGTTAAATGTCGGTATAGATACCTTCATTTTATCCATGGTTATGATCTATATTCTCGAGATACGAAAGAACATATGGTCTACTATCTTTCTGCACTCCATAAAGAACACTGTGGCGTTTCTGGCGTTGTTTGTTTTTAAGATCGTATAAAATAGCACGATATATTTTAGAATTTATTTCTGAAATATATTTCCTTGAAGGGGTGGATCCGCCGAGAGATCTATAGATCTCCCGGACGCTAAGGCGGGGAAACCTAGAGACCATCAGGTCGGTTTCACCGCCTTAAGATGGTTGTTTGTTTTTAAGATCGTATGAGGTACACTATATGGAAATGAAAATGACACGCACATCATTTACCCCGAAGAACATGCCGGCTAAGGCCGACTATATTATTCTTTAATTATTTTTCAGTACATAAAATTCGGAGTAAACAATGCGCGTATCACAACTTATAACTAAAACTAGAAAAGAAGCACCTGCCGACGAGACGGCCAAGAATGCTCAGCTACTCATTCGAGCTGGTTATGTAAACAAGGAAATGGCGGGTGTCTATAGTTTCCTGCCACTTGGACTACGTACGCTAAATAAGATTTCTCAGATTATCCGAGAAGAGATGGATGCTATTGGTGGACAAGAGCTTCTGATGCCGTCCTTACAGTTACCAGAAAGGTATGAAGCCACCGGCCGATGGGATGATAAAGCAGTAGATATCTGGTTCAAGACTCAGCTAGCTAACGGGACAACACTTGGGCTAGGTTTTTCTCACGAAGAGAATCTCGTTCCTATCGTCAAAAATTATCTTAATTCCTATAAAGAGCTTCCGTTTTCTATGTATCAGATCCAGTGGAAGTTCAGAAATGAGCTCCGTAGTAAGAGTGGAATTATGCGCGGGCGTGAATTTCTTATGAAAGATATGTACTCTTTCTCACTCACCCAAGACCAACATGATGAGTATTATGAGAAGGTTAAACAGGCATATGTGAGGGTTTATGACAGGCTCGGGATTGGGCACAATACCTACTATGCATTTGCGAGTGGCGGTAGCTTCAGTAAATATAGCCATGAATTTCAAACTCTTAGCGATGTGGGCGAGGATACGATCTACATTAACCGTGAAAAAAAGATCGCGATTAACAAGGAAGTACTTGAAGACGACATACTAGCAGAGCTTGACGTTACGAAGGATGAGCTAGAAGAGGTACGGGCCATTGAAGTAGGTAATATATTCGGGCTGGGTACTAAATTCTCCGCACCGTTCAACCTATCTGTAAAAGATGAGAATGGTGAAGAGCACACAGTTATTATGGGTTGCTACGGTATAGGTGTAACGAGGGTAATGGGGACGATTGCAGAGCTTATGAGTGACGATAGAGGGCTTGTATGGCCAAAACAGATCGCACCATACCAGCTGCACATTACATCGCTTGGGGGTGACGATGCAGTTACGGAAGACGCGCTGAAATTATACGAATCATGTAAGTCAGCTGGTATAGAAGTACTTTGGGATGATCGAGACGTATCTGCTGGCGAAAAGTTTGCAGACGCAGATCTGATGGGTATGCCACTTAGAGTAGTAGTGAGTAAAAAAACACTAGAGGGAGGGGCTTATGAGGTCAAGGATAGGCGATCAGGAGAGGTTGAATCCATGAAGTTAGATAGCCTGATACAAAGGATTTTAGCAATTTGATTAGGTAATGGTGATTTTGGTGATATAATCTAGCGAATGATTTTTTTAAGAGGACATTAGAGGGTAATTTTTTAGATAAGGGAGAATAAGGAAAGCATCATGAAAAAACAATTTCATTTAACTGAAGAGGGAATCACAGAGCTAAAAGCTGAGCTAGTGGTACTTCTATCTAATCGGACGGAGGTAGCGGATGCTATCCGAGTTGCAAGAGAACAGGGTGATCTATCAGAAAACGCCGAGTATCAGGCGGCCAAGCAAGATCAAGAGCGACAAGAGACTCGTATAGGGGAGCTAGAGCACATTCTCAAGAATATGGCCGTTATTAAAAAGCCAAAGGTTGCAGATAAGGTCAGCCAGGGTTCAACTGTAGTACTTAAAAGCGATAATGGTAAGGAAAAGACCTTCACTATTGTCGGTACTGTCGAGGCTGACCCGTTAAACGGCAAAATTTCCGATGAGTCACCTATCGGTAAGGCTCTTCTCGGCAAAAAACAAGGCGAAGAGGTTGAGATTACTACTCCCGCTGAGACAGCAACTTATAAAGTTATTTCGATAGCCTGATGATTGAGTACGCTGACTTTGAGAAAGTCGATATTCGTGTCGGCGTGGTTACTGCAGTTGATGATTTTCCTCAGGCACGAAAACCTGCGTACAAACTAACTATCGACTTTGGGCCAGAAATTGGCATCAAGAGATCCAGTGCACAAATCACTACTCACTATACAAAAGATGAACTGTTTGGCAGAAAAGTTCTTGCGGTTGTAAACTTTCCTGAGAAGCAAATCGGCCCATTTATCAGCCAGGTTCTAACTCTCGGTACCCCAGACATAAACGGCGACGTTATCCTTGTCGACCCAGGACAAGACTCTATAACCGGATCAAGACTGTTCTAAATACTATAATCACAGGGATTATTCCTGTAAACTACTACTTATGGCAACACTCAAAGACTTCAGAGACGAACGACTACGCAAATTAGAAGAGTTAAAAAAACTTGGCATTAATCCATACCCAGCCGTGGCCCATCGGACACATACGACTGATATGATAGTGTCTCAGTTTGCTAGTCTAGAGGGTCAAACAGTTACGATTCCCGGCCGCATAATGTCTATCCGTAAATTCGGAAAGCTCGCCTTTATCGTGATTAAAGATGGTTGTGGCATAGTTCAATTATTTATCAAAGAAGGTAATGCTTCCGCAGAACCAAATCGCTCAAATTCTGAGCTTCTGATGCCCGGCGAGATAGGTCTACTTGATAGCGGAGACTTTGTTGAAGCGACAGGTACTGTTATCAAAACTCAGACGGGCGAAATATCGGTTGATGTTTCTAGTCTTCGTATTCTCACTAAAGCGCTACGTCCTATGCCATCACCCCAGGACGGTTTTACTGATAAAGAGCAACGTCAACGTAGACGCTATATTGATACAAATGTAAATGAAGATGTTAAGCAGAGGTATATACGTAGGAGCAAATTTTGGCAGGCATGTAGGGAGTTCCTGATTCAGGACGATTTCATCGAAATCAACATACCTGTTCTGGAGCACACTACGGGCGGTGCAGATGCAAACCCGTTTGTCACTCATATGGATGCGCTTGATCAGGACTTTTATCTACGTATTTCACACGAACTTCCACTTAAAAGACTTATAGGCGGTGGTTATGAGAAAGTATTTGATATTGGCCCGAGGTTCAGAAACGAGAACTATTCTGATGAGCATTTACCTGAGCACATCGCAATGGAGTGGTATTGGGCTTATGCTGACTGGAACATGGGCATGGAGCAAGTCGAGAAAATGTTTAGTTTTGTGATGGAGCGCACTTTTGGTAAGACCTCGTTTAATGTGCGAGGTTTTGACATAGATTTTTCTAAGCCATGGGTAAAACTAGACTACGCCCAGGTTATCAAAGACAATTATGATCTTGATGTGTTCAGCTGCTCAATAAAAGATGTCCAGGCTAAACTTGCTGAACACAAACTTGAGGTTGAGAAAACAGACAATATCCCCCGTGGTATCGACAAGTTATGGAAAAAGGTACGAGCAACCACCGGTGGTCCTGCGTGGCTCATCAATACACCGCTATTCATCAGCCCCCTAGCTAAATCCAATGACGATGATCCTAACACAGTCCAAAGGTTCCAGGCTGTAATTGCGGGTAGTGAGCTTGTTAACGGTTATTCAGAGCTAAATGATCCCCTTGATCAGCTCAACAGGTTTCAGGAGCAAGAAGAGCTCCGTGCCGGTGGCGATGCAGAGGCCCAGATGCTTGATATTGATTATGTCGAGATGCTCGAGTATGGCATGCCTCCTACATGTGGTTTTGGTATCTCAGAGCGTGTATTTTGGTTTTTTGAGGGGGTTACTGCTCGTGAAGGAGTACCGTTTCCGCAGCTTCGCACAGAAGTTGATGAGGTAACTAGGGGTATTTATCCGCAGATTGCTTTTTCACCTCACGATACAAACCAAAAGAAAATCGAGTTACCAAAAGGTGATCTTCCGGTTTCAGCTGTCGAGCAGGGTACTAAAAAGTTATATCTCGATGACTATTCACTTCTGGAATGTGATTCGGTAGTTGTTTCGACAGAGGATCTGGGCGAGGGATCGTTACGTCTTATCCTAGACCAAACGTGTTTTTACCCAGGCGGTGGTGGGCAAAATCATGATCTTGGAGTGATCTCATGGGATGATGGGTCTTTACAGATCGAAAGCATTACAAAAGACAAAGAAGGTGTTGTGTATCATGACGGAATCCTGGAGGGAGTGATTTGCGCCGATGGATCCTCGGTCCGTAGCTTCGTTGATTCAGATCGGAGATTACTAAATTCTCGCCTGCATAGCGCTGGGCACTTGATTGACTACGCAGTTCTAAAAGCTGGAAAAAGCTGGAAAAGCGGGAAAGGTGCGCACTATCCAGATATGAGCTTTGTGGAGTATTCTGGTGATTTCTCTGACCAGGACCCTGTCGACTTACCGCCTAAAATTGAATCTATACTTCACGACTATATAAATAATGGTGGAGGTGTCTCGGTTGCACGCGTGCCGAGTGAAAAAGCTAGCGAGTTTTCTGAGTATATCCCAGAATATGTGATTAAAAGCTACCAAAATGTACACATCGCGTCATACCCTGATAATTTCAACATTTGCTGTGGCGGAACACATGTATCTGATGTATCGCAAATCGGTAAAGTTGTTATCACAAAGATCAAGAAAAAAGACGGTCAGATCCGCGTAAGCTACGAACTAGGTTCCTGAGCTGGCAAAATCTACTACAGTATTCGATCGATGCACTTGGTACAATTGAGTACAGATGAAACAGGCACATGCACTTGGGATTTTGGCGGAGGGGAAGTCGGTATTTTTAACCGGCCCTGCTGGTAGTGGTAAAACGTATGTCCTGAACCAATTTGTACGCTACGCTAGAGATAACGGTAAAAAGGTTGCCGTCACTGCTAGTACCGGTCTAGCTGCTACACACCTCGGGGGCAATACGATCCACTCGTGGGCAGGGATTGGTATCCACGACGAAGTCAAAAAATATATGATCGCCGAAATGAGCAAAACACGTCGAGATCAGATCGTTGGTGCGGATATACTGGTGATTGATGAGGTCTCTATGCTTCATGACTACCGTCTCGATATGGTCGAGCAGGTCTGTCGTGAAGTTCGGGGTGATGCAGAGCCGTTTGGCGGGTTGCAGGTAGTACTTTGCGGAGATTTTTTCCAGCTACCCCCTATCAACAGAGATGAAGGCAAGCAGGGTGGGTTTATCGTTAGCTCCCAAGCATGGGAAGACTTGGATCCAGTGATTTGCTATCTCGATGAACAGCATCGCCAGGAAGACGACCAACTACTTGAAATTTTGACCGCGCTACGGGGTAACGATCTTCGTCGTCGTCACGCTGAAGCGCTTTTGGAGCGCAAAATGTTCAGGACGCCTTTCGATGAGGTTGTAACTGAGCTATATACGAGGAACGAAAACGTAGACCGGATAAACGACCAGAAACTTTCAGAGGTCGATGCAGAACTGCATGAATTTGAAATGACACATACCGGTAGGGCCTCGGGCGTAGAGTCGCTCATGAAAAGCTGTCTAGCTCCAGAAGTACTGAGGCTCAAACAGGGCGCATTTGTGATGTTCGTCAAAAACTCGCTTGAGAAGAAGTATGTTAACGGTACCCTCGGAACTGTTGTAGATTTTGAGAATCTCACCGGTTATCCGGTTGTGCAAACAAAAGATGGTAAAACAGTTACAGCAAAACCAGATACTTGGGAGCTTCGTGATGGTGAAAAAAAGATAGCTAGCATAAGTCAGATACCACTTCGTTTGGCATGGGCAATCACTGTCCATAAAAGCCAAGGTATGACACTGGATGGGGCACACATTGATCTATCCAATGCCTTTGTACCTGGTATGGGTTATGTTGCGCTTTCTAGGGTCAAAACACTCGCATCTTTAACACTAGGTGGTCTTAATAAAATGGCGCTTACGATGAATATGGAAGCTGGTGAGATTGATAAAAAGTTACGTAAGAAATCATCGAGTGACGAAGAAAAACTAAAGCACCTCGCAAAAACTTGGGACAAACTTGTAAAGAAGAAGCCAAAGAAAAAGGAATCATCCGGTGACTGGGCTGAGAAACTTAGCAAGATGCGCGAAGGCCACCCAAATGCCTATATGCCATGGAAAGATCTCGATGATCTACGTCTTGTCAAAAAAGCTACTGAGGGTATGACAATCAAAGCAATGAGCAAAGACTTTGGTAGGCACGAGGGAAGTATACGCTCAAGGCTAGAGAAGTTGCTGGGCGAAGAATGGCTTAGCAAAACTAGCAAGAAATAGCACTTCAGGAGTATGCTGGGAACATCTAAGCGAGGTATAGCTATAAATGAATACTCAGAGTAGAAAAGTTAGCAGTGGTGTACTTGTACTTTTGTTGGTTGTGCTGGCTGGAAGCATGATCGGAGCAATCGGTTACTGGTATGGCACGAGAGAAAGTGCAACTAAGTCGGTCATGAGAGAACCAGATACTAGACCCGAGAAAAAAGCTGATGATAGCAATCCCAGTTCTTTAGACCCAAGCGGATACATCCCATGTCCAAGTATTGATGAATATATACTATATCAGGATCAGACCGGACTGGAGTTTTGCTATCCTATTTCCTGGGGTATTGCCGGTGGAGGAAATGTACCCGAATCACAGAGTATTGAAGGTGCTGCATATGAGGTCACTTTTCCCGGTAATGATGAAGTTACAATCTCCTCAGCGACCGTTGATTATATAAACACAATAGGTCGTGACGGACGTTGCGAAGATCCAGAGAACACGCCTCCAAACTTCGGCTTATATAGCACAAACTGGGTTAAAGATTCTGCTGATAGTGAGTTGACCGCAGCGGTTCGCTACCCATTAAAGAAAGATGGTGTTTATCTTATACAAGAAAACGTTAATTCCTTCTTCTTTGGCCTTTGCTACAGTGCACTAGTTAATCAATCAGGTACAGCCTATCCTGTAGTAAAAGTCGCTTTACGCCGCGAATTAGGCTCTGTAACTCCTCTGCAATATACAGAAAACCCTGAAGTTCTGCTTACTGCCGCAGAGAAAGCAGAGTTCCTCACTGTTGTAGAGACAATGCGTAAACCGTAACTACACTTGTCATGTCCATTAGCTTGGTATACCATAAGCAGTAATAAAGGAGTTTTAGTTATATGAGCCACCCAGAGAACAAGGATCAGTTTGTCCCAACACCACCAGCAAGCGGAGAACCCCATACGCCGATGCATACCCCATCACCGGCTATGCCAGCGGCATCCGGAGCAACAGTACCACTAGAGAGTACTACGAGTGGTATGGCTATCGCTGGTCTCGTCTGTGCATTTATAGCACCGTTGTTTGGCCTGATATTTTCGATCATCGGCCTAAACCAAACAAAGGACAACAAGCGTGGAGGTAGAGGCCTTGCAGTAGCTGGTTTGGTCATTAGTATACTGGGTATGTTGGCTACACTATTTTGGGTTGTCATCTTTATAATTGCTGCTGTATCTGACACAAACACAAATGACTATAACTATACAAGCTCAAACTCTAGTTCACTTAGCTCATTAAACTCAGATGAGACAAAGGTTGTGAGCGGTAAAGTAGCCGAAACAGTCACGGTTGAAGATATACAGCTAACCGTCAAAGAAGTAAAGCGTGGCTACGTTGCCGAGAGTGAATACTACAAGCCAGATACAGGCAAGGAATATATTGCTGTAAATGTTGATCTTAAAAACAATGGATCAGAAAGCAAGACTTTCTCAAGCTTTAGTTTCAAGGTTAGAGATAGCGCAGGCCTAGAGCTTAATGACGCATATGTAGGATCAATTACTGGTGAATTAGAGTCGGGCAGTCTATCGGCAAATGGCGGTACGACAAGTGGGATTATAGTATTTGAGGTACCGCAGTCCGACACGAGCCTAACGCTAATATACGAGCCGTCATATTTCGGTAGTGAAGTCGCTGAAATCAAACTATGAAGACAGCCGTAATTACGGGTGTATCATCAGGTATAGGTCAAGCAATAAAAATGCAGCTTGAGAACGACGGCTGGAAGGTTGTGGGTATATCCCGCCACCTACCACTCGATGACGTAGGATATGAAGTAGATCTGTCGCACCTTGAGGCGGTTGAGCCTGTTGCTACGAGAGCAGGTGAAGAGCATGGGCCAATTGATGCATTCTTTCATGTTGCAGGCGTATGGCACGATGAAAATGCTGTTTTGGCTGGCAAGAAGCTTCATGAATTTACTACATCTGAGATTACCAGGACTATGAACGTCGGGGTCACTAGTGCAATGGTCTTCTCTGCGCGCCTACTACCGTTTATGGTAGATGGTGGAGCAATGGTCTATATATCTGGCACATTCCAGGATGGTGGAGCAAATTGGCTTCCGTACTATACTAGCAAGCGCGCACTCGAAGATTTTATTACTGGGCTTGCATTAGATGAGCAACGAGTAAAGGTCATAGGCGTATCTCCAGCTGATACAGCTACGGAAGCATATAAAAAGTTTTATCCCGCGTCTAGTAGTACTGCTCAATCACCTGAAATTGTGGCTAAAACATGTATAGATCTGATCAGCGGAAAGTTGCCATCTGCGTCTGGAACGATTGTGGAAGTCAAAAATGGTTTACCAGGTATGGGCTATCATCGTTAGAGGTTGACCAAGCTTCACCGCGCGTATATCAAAAATATGTGCACATTTTGTACTCGATAGTTTACCCTCAACAATGATATACTTAATTGAGCATATAAATTGGGGTAACAACAGTGTTAGAGATCAAGAATGTTTCGAAAACATATGGGAAAAAAGATGCCAGATTCAAGGCACTTGATAATGTCTCTTTTGCTGTCCCCGAAGGCACCATAGTAGCAATTATTGGCAAAAGTGGGTCTGGTAAGTCAACTCTTATGCACGCGATGAGCGGTCTTGATTCATTAGACGAGGGTAAAATAATTTTTCACGGCAAAGATATTCAGGCCATGAAGCAGAAAGTATCCGAAAAGTTTCGCGCTACTGAAATGGGTTTTATATTTCAGTCATTTTTTATTGAGCCAAATCAAAGTGTCTACCAAAATGTAATGTTGCCACTTGAGATAGGCGGGATCAAAGTCAGCAAACGAAAAGAACTTGTTTTAGCGGCCCTTGAAAGTGTTGAGCTATTGGATAAGCAAAAAAATCGTGCACGCGACTTGTCGGGAGGCCAAAAGCAACGGCTGGCCATTGCGAGAGCTATTGTTCATAAGCCAAAACTTATATTCGCCGATGAGCCTACTGGCAATCTAGACTCCCAAACAGGCGAGAGAGTCGTACAGTTACTATTTGATCTGAATAAAACAATGGGTAGCACGCTCGTGATCGTGACTCATGACCATGAGCTGGCCAATAGGTGCCAGATAAAGGTGGAACTTGCTGACGGCAAGGTCAAGGCGATATCGAGAGCACGTACGGCAGCCGAAAAAAACATACAAGCACAAGCCCAAAAGCTCACGCCTGCAAGGAGGGTAGTTTAAATGAAGTTATACGATCTAGTTAGAAGGGCCTCTAGGAGCCTCAAGAGCGCAAAGGTACGGACGCTACTAACCTCGTCAGCCATCGGTGTGGGTGGGTTTGCTCTAGCGATGACATTTGCAGCCAGTAATGGTATTACCAATTACGCAAACAACTTAATAAGTTCAAACTTTGATCCTAGTGAGCTAATCGTCGCAAAGGACTTTCAGCTATTTGGCAAAGATCGCTCTACGGGACCTAGAGAATATAGCGATAGCGTAGTGGAGCAGGGCGGGTTTAAGGTAGAGACATTGACTCTCGACGATCTGGCGGTTCTGTCAAAGACAGATGGTGTGGAATCGGTCAAAGAAGTATATGAGATTAGTCCACAGTATGTGACCCGTGATGCAGAATCAAAGAAGTATAACTCAACTATCTCGAGCTATAGCGCAGGTCAGAAGCCCGTACTGTCATATGGGTCACTGCCGGATGGAGATCTACCCGAAGGTCAGGTAATTATTCCTGATGATTTTTTGAATGCATTCGGATTTGTTGACGCTCAGGATGCGGTAGGTAAGAGTATCGTCGTAGTGATGCGCAAAAGCAGTGCTACCCAGCCAACTCCAGAACAGTTTCAGGCTGCTATTGCCACTGCGGGTGGGAGTATAGAAGCTGCTACTAAAGAACTCAGTAAGACTGCTTTTGAAACTAAGGAGTATAAACTGACTATAACTGCGGTCACCAAAAAAGCGGCAACAGAGTTAAATTTCGCGGCAAAACCGCTTCTCGTTGGTTTTACGCAAGCTAGAGTCATGACTGAATTTATTACAAAGGATACACCGAGCTACCAAAAGTACGCTGTAGCATACGTACGCGTTAAAGACGGTGCTACAAAGTCAAACCGTCAGGCAGTGCAAGACAAGCTAGCTGGGCTGAACTATAACGTACAGAGCGTTGAAGACACGCAGAAGTTCCTGCTCGACATAGTAAAGTTCCTGACGATTGGTGTCAGTGTATTTTCCGTCATATCACTAATTGCATCGGTGTTCGGAATTGTAAATACACAGTACATTAGCGTACTTGAGCGTACCCGCGAGATCGGTCTAATGAAATCACTGGGTATGCGTGGTGGCGATATACTGAAGCTGTTTTCATTAGAGGCTACCTCAATCGGATTCCTTGGTGGTGTGATCGGTATTGTGGTGGCTGTTGGGATGACATTTGTTCTAAATCCGGTACTAAATAAGTCTTTAAATCTTGGTGCCGGAAATGATCTGCTTATTAATAAGCCTGCTCAACTCGGTATCTTGGTTATCGGTTTAATGGCGATCGCTACTATTGCAGGACTACTTCCAGCAATAAAAGCAGCCAAGCTTGACCCTATCGAAGCCCTACGTACCGAATAAGTTGGTAGAGCGCATCCATTATCTTGACTCATAACTGCGCTTGGCGTCTCATCGTGCTCTCTCACCGTACTTTTGTACGGCTCGGTCTCCCGACGCGACTCTCGCCTTGTTCTGAATTCAAGCTAATGAATACTTCACAGTGGAATATTAGTGATTGGCAGGAGAATGACTACGAGCCGATTTTGACGGATACGCCGCCTATGTTTTTGGCAAAGTAGGAATCGTGGGAAATGTAGATTACCGCTCCTTGGTATTTAAGTAGGGCATTTTCTAACTCTTCGATGCTTGGTAGGTCGAGGTGATTGGTAGGCTCGTCTAGTATCAATAGGTTCGGGGACCCAGCTAGCATACGTATAAGTTGTAGACGAGCCTTCTGTCCACCACTGAGGTTTGAGACTAGTGTAGAGGAGTCAGCGGCAGGATCAAACAGGTAGTTGCTCATTGCTTGGCGTACCGCCTGCTCGTTCACTTGAACACCTTTTTCGTAGTAGATGTGCTCTACTGCCTGGAATAAAGTCAGTGGCATAAGCTCACCTGACAGCTCTTGTTCGTATAAGCTCACTCGAAGTTCACGAGACGGGTTGATAATCCCTTTACCGATCAGAGTAGCTGGCTTAGCCCCGGCAGTAGTATCCATGATTGCCTTAACAAGAGTAGTCTTACCGGCACCATTACGCCCAATGATGTGTAGTTTGTCTGAGGCACGGAGTTGAAATGATAGACCATCAAAAAGTGGTTCATTGTTGTAGCCCAATGACAGGTCGTGAACATCTATCAGTATGCCGGTGGTGTTGTCGTCGGTTGCTTTGAGTTTAATATTCTTGGCTTTGTATTTCTCATACTTTTCGGTGATTTTGGGATTGAGTAGCCCAGCTGATTCACGGTCAATCCAAAAGCTTGGTTTTTCGTGGGTATCCATTATTTCGCTCAGCTCTTTTTCGAGGCGTTCCTGGAGTACTACCCATTGGTTTTTGCCACTTCGACCAGTGTTACCACCGGCTTTGCTTTTAGCTTTAATCTTAGAGTAGCGGATCTGCTCCTTGATGTTTTCGATTCGTTTCTCTGTAGTTTCAAAGCTTTGCATCTGGCCAACAGTTCGTACGGAGTTTTGTACAAGGTAGGCGTCGTAGTTGCCGTTAAATGAATGATCATCGTAGTCTCTGAGCTCGATAATACGATCAACGATTTGGAGCACATCTCGGTCGTGGCTAATGACAATACAGCTACAGCTTGTAGTCTTAAGCCAGTTGAGAAACACGTCCTTAGCGATATAGTCCATATGGTTTGTGGGCTCATCAAGTAGTGCAATACTAGGTTCTCCAATTTGGATAGCAATCAGATCAATAAGCCGTTTTTGTCCACCGCTGAGTGTGGAGAAATCTCTATGGAGAACATCGTGAGTTAGCTGATAACTACTGAGCAGAGATTCAATCTCGTTTTCAATCTCGTAGTATCCTTTATCGCTAAAATCTTGGAGTGCTTCTGCAAATATATTTTGCATATGAGCATTTTCGCCCATCTTTTCTGGGTAGGTATCAATGATTTCCTTGAGCTCGGCAAACTTTGGCAGGCGTGATGATATGTAGGCAAGCGTCGAAATTCCTTCAAGTCCATGGTGTTCCTGCATAGTCGCCATAACGACAGCAGATTTTGGTATTTCGACTTTACCATCAAAATCACTATCAAATCCAAGGAGTATTTTAAATAACGTAGTTTTACCCGTACCATTACGCCCAATAAAGCCTAACTTTTCATTATCATTTAAGCGTAGCTCAAAATCTCTAAGCAAAAGCTTCGATCCGGCTGTTTTTTCGAAAATATGAGTATATAGCACCAGACAAGTATAGAGTAAAAGCCCCAAAGAAGTAAGCATGCTATTGCTTCGGTGACATACAGTACTAGTCATGCTATAGTAGATCTCCTAGGGCAGTAGCCAAATGGCCGCTCCGTAGTGATCTTATGTTTGTGAAATCAAAGCATGCGCGAAGTGTATCGATTAGTACCCTGATGAGGGCTATTTTTTATTCGTATATAGCACCCAGCAACGGTTATCTACTAAAACTCAGAGCGAGATTTGGCCACAATGTTCGATTGGTACTCAATACCGAAATTGCGCTCAAGGTAGTGTTAAAGAATCTTCCAGATAGACACCCAGGTATGGGTATAGTAATCGAACGGGGGCTCGTGAGGCGTTTTGGCAAGATTATTGAAAACCTTGGCCTCCATCCGATCGTATATAACGGAGAAAAAGAACTACTGGTACAATCTGCGGGTAATAGGGTACTTGCGGTAATTATTCCCGATAACTACCATGCCATGACACAGAGAAATAAGAACAAGTTTGAAAAAACCGATCCTATAAAAATTATCTACCAAAATCGTCGGCGTCCAAAAAGCGTTGAGCTCACACATGACATATACATATGGGAAACTAGACTACTACCGCGAACAGTCAGCGGTTCAGTGGTAGTGTTGTATAACGATACATTAGACGGCGTAAGGGATGCTCTCAGGAACGCAAATACTTCAAAGTTGAAGCTTCCTTCCACAGCATTTATAAAAGAAATATATTGGGCTACAAAAGGATATGAAAATAAGTACCGCCGCGTAGATAAAAGTCCGCCAAAGATTTTAGCTCGTATGCTGTATGATTTCTATAAATGATACACAGATTTTATACAGGTACCACCAAAGATAGGGGTGGGGAAATTGCTCTCACTCATGATATGTGGGTAAATGATAAGGGGCTAGTAAATCAGGTGCTTCGAGTGCTTCGGATGCGTAGTGGGGAAGAAGTAGTTTTGTTTAATGGAGAAGATAAGGAAGTGTTATACCGGATAACAGAAATTGAGCCTCTCGCATTGAGACTACAAAAAGTAACTGACCTTACCCCTAAAAATCCGGAGCGCAATGTTATTTTGGCATGGAGCTTACTTAAAAAAGACAAAAATGACTGGGTGCTTCAAAAGTGCACGGAGCTCGGTGTCTCGCATTTTTTACCAATGATCACAGATCGTACGGAGAAAACTGGTTTTGATGTAGATAGGGCGCATAAGATAGTCGTTGAGTCAATCGAGCAAAGTGGTAGACATATGATCCCGCTCATAAATGAACCACAAGGTATAAAAGATGTGATAGGTCAGTATCATGAACGTACGCCTATTTGTGTAGCCGATATGGCTGGTGAGCTATATGATGATGACGGCAGTCATGAGGTGGTCGTACTCGTAGGACCAGAGGGTGGTTGGTCTGATAAAGAGCGTGAGTACTTCGCAGAAAAAAATATCCCTCATATTAGCATTTCTGACTTTATCCTCCGTGCTGAAACGGCCTGTTTATCGGCAGTGAATTTGTTGGTATCGTGATGTACGACCTCATTGTTATAGGTGGAGGTGCGTCGGGGATGATGGCAGCGGGCCGTGCGGCCGAGCGCGGACTCAAGGTACTATTACTTGAAAAAAACTATATTCTTGGGGAAAAAGTCCGTATTTCAGGTGGCGGACGCTGTAATATAGCAAATGCTGAAGAAAACGAGCGTGTACTTCTGAGCAATTATGGCAAGTCCGAGCAGTTTTTGTATTCGTTGTTTTCGCAGTTTGGTATGAAGGACACGTTTGAGTTTTTTGAGAGTAAGGGGCTTAAGCTCAAAATTGAGGCCAAGAATCGAGCGTTTCCTGTTAGTGATAACGCAAATGATGTCGTGACAGTTCTCGAAAAATACATGGCTAAACACGGTGTCGATGTACGCACAGACACAGAAGTAAAGACAGTTATCCAGGATGGCAAAATGATTCGAGGTATACGTACGCAGAGTACAGTGTTTGAAGCCCATGATTATCTATACGCAACCGGTGGTGTTTCTAGGCCAGAGACGGGCTCTACGGGCGATGGTTTTGGCTGGCTTAGGTCGCTAGGCCATACCGTAGCTAGCCCAACACCGACCATTGTCCCCCTATCCGTTAGTGATAAATGGATCACTTTGCTCGCAGGCATCACGCTTCCTGCAGTACGGTTGACGTTCTTTATGGACGGGGTAAAGCAGTTCAGGGTTGATGGTGATGTGCTCTGTGCGCATTTTGGGGTGACGGGGCCGACTATTCTCAATAGTGCTCATAAGGTCGCAGATATTATAAAGTATGGGGAAGTGACGGCAACTATCGACCTATTTCCAAAGTTGGATGCCGGGCAACTCGAAAGACAGATCATCGAACTGTTTGATACAAACAAAAACAAGGACTTTAAAACGGTTCTTCGCGCCATTGTACCAACTGGCACTCATAAGGGCATAGTAGAGTTTTTTGCCGGCATGATGGATATTGATCAAAAGGTACATTCGTTCAGCAAAGATAACCGAAAGTTACTTGTACAATCCCTAAAGGCTATGCCGATCAAAGTAAATGGTCTCATGGGATTTAGCAGAGCGGTTGTTGCTGACGGTGGTGTAGCTTTAAGCGAAGTTGACATGCGCACCATGCGCTCCAAGCTGGTAGCCAATCTACTTGTCACGGGTGACTTGCTGCATATTAGCAGACCATCTGGTGGCTTTTCTTTGCAACTCTGCTGGTCAACTGGCTGGGTAGCTGGTTCAAACGCAGGTCCTAAATTGTAATTTCTACCCTTTACGCTTCCGCCTAAACCCTATAGGCTAGTAGTTATGGCTTGGCAAAAATACGACTCTACTTACACACCCGGGCAAAAGACTGCCTATAAAATATCTCGGTCAAAGATCGATTTCTTCTTGGAATGTCCAAGATGTTTTTGGCTTGATAGGCGACTCGGAATTAAGCGCACAAGTATACCGTCATTTCTGATTAATCAGGCAATAGATGATCTTCTTAAAAAAGAGTTTGATATATATAGAGCAAAAGGTGAGCCACATCCATACATGGTTAAGGCGGGGGTTGATGCGGTTCCGTTCCAGCACCCCAAGTTAGATGATTGGCGCCATGTTTTTACCGGCGTACAGTACCTACACGAACCAACTAATCTATTAATCTTTGGTGCGGTTGATGACCTATGGGTCACGAAGGGCAACGAAGTCATTGTTGTCGATTATAAGGCAACCGCCAAGGATAAAGAGATTACTGATCTTGATCCTAGTCCAGGCTGGCACGATGCATATCGTAAGCAGATGGAGATATATCAGTGGCTACTGCGCGGTAATGACCTAAAGGTGTCCGATACAGGGTATTTTGTGTACGCGAATGGTGATGCAAGTGAGCCCTCGTTTAACGAGGTTGTTAAGTTTAGGGTAAATACATTTCCATACATTGGTGACTCTAGCTGGGTAGATCAGGCGATCGTTGATCTTAAGGCCTGCTTAGAGGGGGATATACCCGCTGTTGGCATGGGGCAACTTGGTAAAGGTTGTGAGTTTTGTTCTTATGCCAGACAACGTACTGAGATGACACTCAAAGCAATTCAGGCAAAGAAAAAGAACTAGTGCTTGTTTTTGTGCTGGGCAGCTTCATTAGCCGCCACCATTAACGGATCACGCATACCACCTCTGTCGTATGGTTTCTTGATCGCAAAAAAGTATATGACACCACCTATATTTCCAACAACAAGCAGTAAGACTATCCACATGACTCTGTCCTTGACATCATTATGCTGAAGTACGTGAACGAGAGAGATAATCCAAAGCACGATTCCTGCGATACCGAGAGCCATAACAGCTAGCCAAAAAACGACAAAAAATAGTCCAACACCAAGTCCTAAAGCGGCGCCCGCTGCTTCCTCACCTGAGCTACTTTGCGCGAACAATGAGATCGTATTTAACATAAACCCCTATCCTCATTTACTTGTAGGTACTATATACTAAAATCATGATAGATATCCAAAACTTACGAAAAAACCCAGACCATTATCGACAAAAATCTAAGGAAAAAAACATATCTGTTGATGTAGATAGGCTACTAGAAGTCGATAGTCTTCGACTTGACGCCCTCCAGCTCGTAGAGGCACTCCGGGCAAAGAAGAACGCCAACGCTGAAAGCATGAAAGCTTCAGCCAGCACTGGTAAGCCAGATCAGTCACTTATAGACGAAGGTAAAAACATAAAAATAGAGTTATCAGAGCGGGAAAATATCCTTGGTGGACTTGAGAGTGAATGGCAGCAGCTCGTCTCAAGTGTGCCAAACCCTGCATCTGATGATGTGCCTGTTGGTGATGAGTCACTTTCCGTTGAAATCAAGACATTTGGTGAAAAGAATTCAGGAGCAATTGACCACCTTGATTATGCAACGGATAGGGGTTGGGTTGATTTTGAGCGTGGTGCTAAAGTCGCGGGTGCAAAGTTTTATTTCCTAAAGGGTGATCTCGCACTACTAGAAAACGCGGTTGTACAGTACGCACTAGAGCGCATAACGGCTAAAGGCTTTACGTACATGACTGTTCCACACATGGTAAATGCGCGTACTGCTACGGGTACTGGTTTTGCTCCAAGGAGCACAGATCAATCAGATGAGTACTACATCGAAGGAGAAGATCTATCACTAATCGCTACCGCCGAAATGCCGATGACCGGTTACCACGCCGACGAAGTTATAGACGAGAAAGAACTACCAATCCGTTATGTTGGGTATTCACCGTGCTACCGTAAAGAAGCAGGTACCTACGGTAAGCACACAAGGGGACTATTTAGGGTACACCAGTTTAATAAACTTGAAATGTACGCCTATACACTACCCGAAGAGAGCACTAACATGCATGAGGAAATATTGGGTATTGAGGAAGAGATCTGGCAGGCTATTAATATCCCGTATCACATTATCAATATCGCATCAGGAGATCTTGGCGCACCGGCAGCAAAGAAATACGATATTGAGTATTGGTCGCCAGTAGAGCAAAAGTATCAGGAACTTACAAGTTGTTCGAATTGCACGGATTTTCAAACAAGAAACCTCAATATTAGGGTGCGTAGATATGACGGTACTGTTGAAATGCTTCATTCGCTCAACGGTACGGTTGTTTCGATGGCAAGAACACTCATTGCTATTATCGAGCACTACCAGCTACCAAACGGCAAATTAAAAGTTCCTGAAGTTATACAAAAATATATGGGAGGAAGAACCGAGATATGAAACTAGAAATAGATGGCACACACAACCTAGGTAACAGAGACATTGTTAAGTATATAAACAAAAAGTTTGGTTCGCTCGACAAATATATTCCTCGCCATGCCAGAATGACTGCTCATGCAGAAGTAAAACTACGAGAGCAAAAAGTAAAAGATAAAAAAGAGTGTATGTGCGAAGTAGTGCTTCACTTGCCGGGTGAGAATATCACCGCAAAAGAAGCTACCATGAACATGTTTGCGGCTGTTGATATTGTCGAAGAAAAGCTAAAGTCCCAGCTAAGGAAATACAAGGACAAACACAAAAAGTCCAAGCATAGTACCATAAAGCGTATTTTACGACGTTTTCGCTCTAGCGAAGAGTAGTCGCCCTAAGGTATAATATATTCCAGATCTATACCGATAGCGGAGTGGGGTTTACTACTATAAGGTTTCCGAGGGGTTTTATATACATGAAAAAGTTTGCCAGCAAAAAGACACAAAAAGCCGATCATAAGGACTTTGAACTTAAAGCGTCTAACCGTTCTGTTTCAAAGTTTTTTAAAGTCATACTAGGCGATAATCAAAAAGCCAACTTGAGACGCTACTACAAAAAAGTAGCTGAAATTAATAAACTCGAAGATGATTATAAAGAGAAGTCCGATGCTGAGCTTCGTGCTATGACTGACGATTTTAGAAAGCAACTTGAGACAAAGTCTACGGATACAATCTTGCCACACGCATTTGCAGTGGTGCGCGAAGCAGCAAGGCGAGTGCTAGGCCAGCGACATTTTGATGTGCAGCTTATTGGCGGCATGGTGCTCCACGAAGGTAAGGTCGCTGAAATGAAAACCGGTGAAGGTAAAACAATTGTTGCGACGCTACCTCTTTATCTCAACGCACTAACTGGTAAGGGTGCGCACCTTGTAACTGTCAATGATTATCTCGTCCGAATTGGAGCTGGCTGGATGGGTCAGATATATGACTTCTTGGGTCTATCGGTTGGTGTTATCATGCCAGACGCATCATATATCTACGATAAAAATCATAACGATGAATCACACGATGATGAGCGACTTAGCCATCTGCGCCCATGCAGTCGGCAAGAGGCGTACCGTGCAGATATCACCTATGGTACTAACAACGAGTTTGGTTTTGACTACCTGCGTGACAATATGGTTAGAGAAGACGCTCAGCTACGTCAGCGTGACCTACACTTTGCTATTGTCGATGAGGTGGACTCGATCTTGATTGACGAGGCCAGGACGCCGCTTATTATTTCCGCACCATCTGTAGCAAGCGCCGCATCATATCAGCAGTTCTCGAGAATTGCGATGCAGCTAAAACCCGAACACTACGAAAAAGACGAAAAGCGGCGTGCAGTGCACCTCACCGAAATAGGTGTAGAAAAGGTTGAGAAGCTCCTCGGTATCGATAATCTGTATGGTCCAGATAATATCAGGATGATTTATCACCTCGATCAGGCACTTAGGGCTCAGACACTGTTTACGCGTGATAAAGACTACGTTGTTGCGAATGATGGCGAGGTTATCATTGTTGACGAATTCACGGGGCGTCTCCTAAAGGGCAGGCGATATAACGAAGGGCTACACCAGGCCATTGAAGCCAAAGAAGGCGTAGAAGTCCAAGAAGAGTCGATGACACTGGCAACTATATCGTTTCAGAATCTTTTCCGTTTGTATGAAAAACTGTCAGGTATGACTGGAACTGCTACCACAGAGGCCGAAGAGTTTCACCAGATCTATAAACTGGATGTAGTCGAGATCCCGACTAATCAAAAAATGATCAGGAAAGATCTAGCAGACCGTATATATAAAACTGAAGCAGCAAAATTTAAAGCAGTTACTGCACTCGTCAAAGAGCTGCACAGTAAGGGTCAGCCAGTCCTAATTGGTACATCCAGTATCGAACGAAACGAAGTGCTCGGTGCCATGTTTAAGAAGTCGGGCATCCCACACCAGATGCTTAACGCCAAAAATAACGAACGTGAAGCAAAGATCGTTATGGAAGCTGGGCAAAAAGGTGCCGTTACTATCGCTACCAACATTGCCGGACGTGGTACGGACATTATGCTGTCCGACGAGACCAGGAAGCTGGGTGGTCTGTATGTAATTGGTAGTGAGCGGAATGAGTCGCGCCGTGTTGACAACCAATTCCGTGGCCGTTCAGGTCGTCAGGGCGATCCAGGAACAACTCAGTTTTACGTATCGTGCGAAGATAGTTTGATGAGGATTTTTGCTGGTGACCGCATCGCAAAAGTTATGGACAGGCTCAAAGTTGACGAAGACACGCCACTTGAAAATCGTTTTGTTAGTAAGAGCTTAGAGGGAGCCCAAAAGAAAGTTGAGGGGTTCAACTACGACTCACGTAAGAATGTCGTGCAGTACGACGACGTTATGAACCGCCATCGTCGCGCTGTCTATGCAATGCGCAAAAAGCTACTTAACGATACTGATGTATCAGGTAAGATCAAAGAGTTCATCGACGAAGAGACCAAACTGCTTGCCTCACTTCCCGGTATAGACGCCGAGTATGAGAAAACTATTACTGAAGTATTCCCATTTGATGATGCAACATTAGATCGGCTATTTGATGCGGAGGCAGATCGATTTGAGCAGGTTCTTAAGCAAGAATCGATGGAGCTATATGAAAGCAAGGAGATAGTCTTCACCAATAATGTTATCCGTGAAGTTGAGCGCGATATATATTTCCAGGTCCTCGACGATTTATGGATGAGACATCTTGAAAATATGGATCATTTACGCGAGGGAATTCACTGGTACAGTGTAGGGCAACGTGATCCGCTTGTAGAGTATCGCCGTCAAGCACAGTTACTATTCGAATCAATGCAGCACAATCTTCGTCATGATACGCTGAGGGCTCTGTTTCACGCGACACCTATCGATCCAGATGACTTATTAGCGCCAACAGAGACAGAGCTTACCCGTGCCGCAAGAAGCTCAGTTGATAACGCCAGCAAGATTATCGAAGGAGAGATTGTACACGAAGAAGACTTCGCCAAGAAGAAGCCAGCACAAAAGGTTAAAGCTAAGACAACAATTAAAAAAGCCCGTAAACAAGAGCGCAAGCGTCGAGCAAAAGGCAAAAAGCGGTAGTATGCTGAAGCATACTGTATCTGAAGTCACACTATGTAGTGGCGCAAAAGGCTTGTTCATCGATATACCCGACGCTTCTGTGATGAGCTATCGGATCAATTTCAGGGCAGGAGATGTCTACGTTGAGGCGGATGAAAAATGGGAAACAGCTCATATCATGGAGCATCTTTCACTTGGCGCAAATAAAAAGTTCAAGTCAGCTCGGGAATACCAGGCTTTCCTCGAGAAAAATGGTGCCTATAGTAATGCAAGCACTGGCCAGACTGATATGATCTACGAAGCTGAGTGTGCTGACTTCGAGTGGGAGTCATTCACTGAACTTTTTACTTTGGGGATTTCACAACCGCTATTTTTAGAGTCGGAATTTGAGGCAGAGTGTGGAAATGTACATGAAGAACTTATCGGTCGTGGTAATAACCATGCGGGTAGGCTAGGGCTCGAGATGGCAAAGAAATATGGTTTTAGGATGAAAACGTTTCAGGAACGTGTTGATTTGATGCAGAATGTCACGTTAGGTGACATAAAAAAACATTACAAAAACACTCACTTTGCAGAAAACATGCGGTTTATTATTGCAGGAAAGCTAAAAGGACGACAGACAAAGCTAAAAAACATACTTGAGTCCATGACACTGCCCAAAAATGCCAAAGGTGTCAGATTTGAAATACCGAGTGAAACTCCAAATAATTTTGGAGAGCCTCTGTTTGTTGAAAATAACTCTGTTCCTAACGCGTACTTTTACATTGATACATACTGTAACTATGAGCTACAGATGGAAGATCTGTATTCACTCGGTTTACTCGAGACAATCTTGACCGATACACTCTATTCTCGCATTTTGGGTGAGGCAAGAGAGAAAGGGTTAATTTACTATTTGTCTAGTAATTATTATCGTAATATCGGGCATTCATCTTGGTGGTTTGGATCCCAGATTTCGGAAAAACAACTCGCACCTTTCCTCGACATCTTTGTTAGAGAGTTAGCAGATGCAAAAGCAGGAAAAATCACCGACAAAGATATCGATGCGGCAAAGATGAATCAATTGGGCGGCTTTCAGCGTGATGCTCAGACAGTTAATTCTCTTGTCGGTGGTTACGGAAATATGTATTTCTATAATGGTGGAATCACAGATTATTACACCAACTTCGAGGCAAAACTAAAAAAGATATCAAGAGAAAATATGACTGATGTAGCAAATAAAATGTTTGCGGATAATGTATGGGGTATAGGTTTTCTCGGGACAATCTCAGAAAAAGCACGCAGTTCGGCCCAAGCACAAATTTCTAGTCTTTGGGAAAAATAGTCTAGACTATACTAATGGACTCACTCACAAAAGATATCAACGAACTAGACGGTCAATTTTCTGATGCCTATAGATCAATAGGTGGGGCAACACTGGAGAGCGAACTCGCAGATCTAAAGTCTCAAACTGAGAGCCAAGATTTTTGGAATGACCCATCCTCTGCCCAGCTCATTAGCAAGAAGCTAGCCAAACTCGACTCACGTTTATCCCCGTGGCTTTCTATAAAGAACGGACTTTCAGATCTAGTAGAGCTTGCAGAGTTGGGTGATGTGGCCATGCAAAATGAGCTTGTGCAAAGCTATTCCCAGATCAATGATAATTTTATGGAGCTCAAAGAAGAGTTGAAGTTTGCGGGACCCTATGATGATCACGACGCTATTGTGACTATTTCTGCTGGGGCAGGTGGTACTGACGCGCAGGATTGGGCAGAGATGCTTGAGCGAATGTATTTGCGCTATGCAGAAAAAGACAAATTAAAAGTTGAAATACTTGATAGGTCACCAGGCGATGAAGCCGGAATAAAAAGCGTTTCGTTTGATGTATCTGGTAAGTTTGTGTACGCAAAGCTTAAAGGTGAGCACGGAGTCCATAGACTTGTCCGTCTTAGTCCCTTTAACGCCGATGCACTACGACAGACTAGTTTTGCAAAAGTTGAGGTGGTACCCAAAATTGAGAATACGAGTGAAGTTGAGGTGGACGAAAAAGATCTGAAAGTCGATGTATATAGGAGCGGTGGTAAGGGCGGCCAGTCGGTAAATACAACCGATTCGGCGGTACGTATCACGCATATCCCAACTGGCATAGTTGTTGCAATTCAAAATGAGCGATCACAGCTACAGAACAGAGAAACAGCCATGACAATCCTAAGATCCAAGCTTGCACAATTACAGGAAGAACAACACAAAGAAAAAGTGAGTGAACTAAAAGGACCAAATGAACAAGCCGCATGGGGTAACCAGATTAGAAACTACGTCCTTCATCCATACAAAATGGTCAAAGATAGTAGGAGTGGGTATGAAACAACTGATGTCGACGCAATACTCAGCGGAGAGTTAAACCAATTAATTAGTGCATATTTGGAGAAAATGATTAGTGCCTAGGCAACCCGCCAACTTATCCTATAGCTTAGTTAGACGCTAACTTGCTATAATAAGCGTAATGATTTTACTCGATAGGGTTACAAAGAGTTATAAAAAACGTGGGGTAGCACTCCAGAATGTCTCTTTGCACGTTGAGCCAAAGGAATTTGTTATTATTGTAGGCCAGTCAGGTGCAGGCAAATCAACTCTATTGAAACTTTTGACCCGCGAAGAAAAGCCGGATAGTGGCAAAATTATTGTTGGAGGCATCGATTATGAATCTCTACGTGACAAAGAAGTACCATATTTGCGCCGCAAGATAGGTGTTGTTTTCCAAGATTTTAAGCTTTTATCAAACAAAAACGTATTCGAAAATGTAGCCTTTGCACTAGAGATAATCGGTCAGTCGAACAAAGAAATTAAGCACACCGTACCCAGAGTTCTAGAAATTGTAGGGCTTGAAGGCAAGGCAAATGCTATGCCGTGGGAGCTGTCTGGTGGAGAAAAGCAACGAGTAGCGATAGCTCGCGCCATCGTACGTCAGCCAAAGATACTTATCGCTGATGAGCCAACTGGTAACCTTGATCCCAAACATGCCTGGGATGTTATTCGTGTACTGCAAAAGATCAATAAATACGGCACGACAGTACTACTTACTACCCATAATCAGGAAATCGTAAACAAGCTTAAACGGCGAGTCGTTACCATCAAAGACGGCACGATTGTAAGTGATAAAGCCAATGCAGGATATAGGGAAATGTAGATGTATAGAAAACTTATTACATTCAGAAGGTTATTCGGAGTCGGTTGCAAGAACTTTGTGCGTAATGCGTGGCTGAGTATTGCGGCAACAGCTGTGATGATAGTGACGATTGCGATAGTCTTAACTGCGATAGTACTAAACGTTACTGCCAGAAATGCCATTTCGGAGTTATCAAAAAATCTAAAGATTTCAGTTTACCTCAAAGACGATGCCTCTAGCGAAGATCAGCAAACCCTCAAAAACGCGCTTGTGAGTAACCAATATGTAAGTACAGTAGAGTTTGTTTCAAGAGAAAAGGCAAAGGCAAACTTTACCGATAGTTTCCAGAACGATCAAAAACTTCTCGAGGGCCTTGCGCTCGTCGGTGGAGAAAGCCTACCGGCATCATATGAAATAAGCGTAAACGATATCGAGAAGATTTCTGAAGTAGGTGAAATAGCAAAAGAACAAAAGTATGCGGGTGTCGTGGAAGAGGTTTCTCTGGGTAAAACAAATGTCAAAAGCACGATTGATAGGGCAGCTGCGGCTCAGAAATTTGTTATCAGGGCTAGTATAATTGCATCTGCGGTATTTGCTACGGTATCCATTTTGATCATATTCAACACTATACGGATGGCCATATTTACCAGGAGCGAAGAGATACGCACCATGAAACTCATTGGTGCGACTCCCAATTACATCAGGGGGCCATTTATCATTGAGACTACTCTATACGGTGTGATAGCTGGACTAGCTGCCAATGCGGTCGTCTATGCCGGAATATTATCTTTCGGGAGTAAGCTGTCATCGCAAGCAGAGTTTGCTGAGACGTATGAGTACTTTACGTCGACGGGTACGATGTTTAGTATGCTTGCGGGCGGTATTTTCGCGGGAATACTCGTTGGCATGCTGTCGAGCATACTCGCAATGGAAAAATACCTCCGTCTTAAAAAGTGGTAATTTCCGTAGCTTTAACCTGTTGAAACTATATAACTTTTGTACACTTTAAGCCGTAAGCACTATATACTATAAGCATGTCTGTAAGGCGTCTTTTTACTGTTGCATCACTGCTTGTTTTGTTCATGGGCTTTAGTTTGTATCCAAATAGCGCCAGCAGAGGTGTCCGCGCAGAAGAAGACCCTACGAAAGCGCTTCAGGCCCTCGGTAACAAGACTACAGCTCTTCAGCAGGAAATAGACACCAATTATGAAAAGATTAAAGAGCTGGCCACGACTGAACGTGATCTAAAAGCAAAGCTTGAGCAGATCAACCTCGAAATAGTTCAGGCAAATAAAGAAATCGAGATAACAGGCCTCAAGATAGACGAGCTTGACGGTACGCTTACAAAAACACAGGAGGAGCTCAATAACCAAAAGGCGCTACTAAGGGCTAATATTAGGGCATTGTATAAATCTGGAGGTGCATCTGACCTTGAGCTTTTAGTCTCGAGCGATAGCTTTTCTCAATACGTCAATGACCAGTCGTATCTCCAGACGGTAAAAGACGGCATACAGGTTTCTGCGATAGCAGTTGTTAAAACTAAGCAGGATTTAGAGCTTCAAAGGTTCACGCAAAAGGCACTATATAAGCGTCAAGATGCGCAAAGAGTTACGCTTGTAACGAGACAGGGTGATCTTAATAAACTACTTGCAGATACAAAAGGGGAGCAGTCAAAATATCTAGAGATTATGAAGTCACTTGATAAAGAGTACGGTCAAGCTGACGCGCTGATGGAGGCATTTTTCAAAGATCAAAAATTCACATCGCTCGGCAAAGTAAAAGCTGGCGAGCAGATTGCATACGTTGGGTCTAGCGGCTTGTCTACGGGTCCTCATACACATTTCACGGTATTTATGAATGGTAAATGGACTAATCCTATAGAATCAGAAGGTAAGCTAGTCAACGGATTCCTGTGGCCTCTACCTAATAGTGTGTGGGCTGACATTACTCAGCCATTTGGATGTACAGATTTCGATCTAGAGCCCGTATCTGCCTCATGTCCGGGTGGGCATTTTCATAATGGTCTTGATATCGCAGGCTGGTACGGTGATCCAGTTATCGCAGCGGCTGATGGAGACATTATATTCAGGGGTTTTAAGCCAAGCTGGGGAAATGTTGTGATCATTGACCATGGAAATGGTGTATTTACCCACTATCCCCACTTATTGAACTAACGTTCAGTAAGTGTAAGCGTTTAACGAATAGCGTATAGTGATTAGCATGAAAACCGCAAGCTTTAAGGATCTTATAGTCTGGCAAAAATCCAGGATGTTGGTGAAAATGGTTTATGGGGTATGCGCTACATTACCCAAGTCGGAAGAATATGGGATTTGTTCTCAGGCAAGAAGATCATCAGTAAGCATCCCATCTAATATTGCGGAGGGTTACCGGCGTAGAAACCTTAAAGAATATTTACAGTTTCTTGGCATAGCCGCCGGATCGTCTGCTGAGCTTGAGACTCAGTTAATACTGATAGAGGATATATATAATGTTTCAACTAAAATAGAACTTGATCTACTAGATGAGGTTCAGAAGATGCTCATGTCGATGCAAATAAAAATGCGACAGGACTAAACGCTATTTGCTATTCGCTTAACGCTATCTGGTATAATCAGGTAAATGGAGAAAACAAAGAAAACTCATAAAACGCGGCTTTTTTATGCACTTAGTGCTGTGATTATATTTGCTGGGGGAGTAACACTTGGGCTACTCTCAAAGGCCAACTTTAGTACTTCATCAGAAAACTCTCAGAGTTTGTTTAGTAGTATATTTGGTGGGCTGACTGACAGAAACGGTTCGGTATCCAACAATAACGATAATCTCGACTATGACTCTGTTGAAGAAGCATACGATACGCTCGTAGCAAATTACGATGGAGAGTTAGATAAAACAAAACTCATAGATGGTCTCAAAAAAGGTTTAGCAGAAGCGACAGGTGATCCATATACGGAATTTTTCCCGGCCGAGGAAACAAAGGAGTTTGCAGAGCAGATTAGCGGGTCATTTACAGGTATTGGTGCAGAGCTGGGCAAACAAGACAACGCGATTGTGATTATTTCCCCAATCAAAGGTTACCCAGCAGAAAAAGCCGGTGTGCAAGCAAAGGACATTATCCTCAAAATCAACGACGAGGACGCACTTTCGCTTTCTATCTCAGAAGCCGTCAAGAAGATTCGAGGGGAAGCCGGCACAACAGTCAAACTCAATTTACTTCGAGGCAGTGAGCAAATAGAGCTTACAATCACCCGCACAGAGATCAAAATACCAAGTGTTGAGTATGAAGTGCTTGATGGGGGAGTATGCAATATACGTATTTCAAGGTTCTCTGACGACACCGATCAGCTTGTTAAGGAGGCCGCAAAAGTCTGTAAAGAAAAGTCTGCGACATCAGTACTATTGGATCTCCGGAATGATCCAGGTGGTTATCTCGACCAGGCAATCCGTGTCTCAAGTCACTGGGTAGATCAGGGTAAAACAGTCGTCACGGAAAAACGAGCAGGCAAAGTAATCAAGACACACTCAGCTGGCGTTGGACAGGAATTCAAAGGCATGAAAACAGTTGTATTAATTAACTCAGGCAGTGCTAGTGCAAGTGAGATTGTGGCTGGAGCGCTCAAAGATTATGGACTTGCTACGTTGGTTGGTGAAAAATCATACGGCAAGGGCAGTGTGCAGGAAATTGACCAGCTCGGAGGTGGCACATCTCTCAAAATCACAATCGCCCGATGGTTTACCCCTAAAGACAAAAACATAGATCAGGAAGGCATAGAGCCAGACCACAAAGTAGAGATCACAGTAGACCAAGCCAAAGCAGGTGAAGATCCACAAAAAGCCAAAGCCCTCGAACTCCTAAAGTAACCAAAAGCATTTCATTGACAAAAAACCGCTATCAAGCATAATGGTAATATAACGCTATAATAGGAAAAATAAAAAAATGGAAAAAGTTCCCTCGGCCGGATTAAGCGAAGATGATAGTACTAAAGCTACTAATTTGT
>JAYSUL010000038.1:0-10056 GCA_043719125.1 Candidatus Saccharimonadota bacterium
TTAAGAACACAGTTATTGACCTGGTGGCACTACAGAAATACATGTTGATCGCTGGATGTGTAGTTGGTTTTGTATCTATCGTCCAACTTGTGGTCGGCACCTTTACGTCTACTGAGACTGCGCTACTTTGTAGTAGGTGTGGTGATGGTGTATTTGGATTTCCTCGCATAAGTGGATTTGCTGCAGAGCCACTATTTTGGGCCAATGCAACTATACCGTTTTTTGTTGCTGCACTTATAAACTATCCAAAATATAAAACTGCTAAATATGCACTACTTCTAACCAGTGCCACCATCGCACTAACATTTGCACGTGGGGCTTTGCTGGCGATTGCCGTGATCTTAGTAGTCTGGGTAGTAGGGAAATTATATAAGTCAAAGCAGATTAAAGGCCTCGCTGGTAGTGTAGTCGCTATCGTCGGCATACTGGCGGGGTTCACATTACTGGTAGTATCCGCTGTGGTGCGATATAACGATGCGCCGTATATTGCATACAATACTGTCAGAGGTATGGCCGAGCATATGACGCTTGGAGTTGTAGATCTGCCCGAAAAGCTACCCGAATCAATCGCAGAACCAGTTACAGAAAACCCTGAACCGTTTATTAGTCAGGGTCTTGTTGAAGCATCCGGAAATGATAGACTTGGTGCTGCGGAAATAGCGCTCAATGTATGGCGTATGCCAGCAAATAGCCTGCTCGGTGTGGGGCTCGGCAACCTCGGCCCATATGTTGTGGATAACGTCGACGCAAGTGCACCTAGAGACCTAACAGTCTACATATACTACGTGCTTCTACTCGTAGAAATGGGGGTACTAGGACTAGGGCTGGTTCTCGCTCTATATAGCAAAGCACTGTATAGACTGTTTCGAGTGCATGAAGAATTCTGTCAAATAGCATTTCTGAGTCTTTTGGGCTTTTTGGCGCAGTATTTATTTTTTGGGAGCTATATCAATGTCATGTACATCTGGTTGTGGCTTGGTATTGGGCTTGGACTTGTTGCTGAAAAATCGTCTAAACGCCCAAAATTCTAGGATAAACCATGGCCTGGTGGTATTCTCGTTACAAGAATGGGATATGTGGCATTACAGTCTATACAGATATGTTTCGAGGGTAGCGTAGGCGACTCTGATTGGACAGTTGTACTGCGGAATACCGCAAAGACACTAGGTCTTCAGGTTGTGGGTGAAGCTACTAAGAAGTTTGATGGCGGAGGCGTGACTACAACTTTGATTCTAGCTGAGTCGCATATAGCCGTTCATACCTGGCCGGAGAAAAACTTTGCAGTAGTTGATCTGCTTACTTGTAAGCCACTTTCGACTGAAGAAGTTGAGCATATGAGAAATAGACTAGAGATAGAAGGTAGCGTAAGTGCTAAAACTACCCGAGTGGGACTTGTCGGAGAAGAATCATGAGTATATTTGAGGCGCCCTTCCAAATAGGATCTTCCTACACATTTGCTGACGGAGTATATGCAGTAAAAGGCCGAATGGTGCTTAGGTCAAAAGATCCTGAAGATGGCCTATATTATCCATGGGAAGAATATCTGGCTATATCTCCAAAAGGCGAGCAAGTATGGATCACATATGAACACTATGAAAAAACGTATGCAATAAATGAAGAAATAGATATTACAAGACAACCCGACATATCTGCACTCATTGCAGGCACAAAAGTTTCACTAGATACTGAAGACGGAGTAATCGAAGTATCGATTAGCGAGACAAATATAGGGGAAGTCACAGTCGTTGAGGGTGAGAATCCCTGGAATGTTAACGTTGGCGACAAGATCCCATACATGGACGGCATAGGCTCAGGAGCAAACTATGGTCTTGAAGTTTACGGTGGTATGGTCGAACTATATGAAATGGTTTTACTGCCAACAAAAGACATCGAGCTGGCAGCTACAAAAACACACGGAAAAACCGTAAAATTGCCTAGTTCTAAAAAGAAGTCAAAGAATATCGTGAGCGCTGTTACGGCTGTAGTGTTTATGGGCCTGTTCGGTCTAGGGTCGGCAATTGGGGGGCTGGATGAAGGAACGAGTAGACGTGATTGCCAAGCCTCGGATATAAATCAGGCGCAACCACTCGAGTGGTCATCAAGTAGCCAGCAGCAAGCTGAAATTGATAGTGGCTCCGCCTGTCGTGACTCAACGACCGGTAGGTACTATCGTAATCGAAGCTTTGTTGGTGGCTCGACAAGTAGTGGCAAGTAATAAATAAAGGAGTTAGTATGAATTTCGCAATAGCAACAGTAAACACGGACGGGGTACTCTCAACAGTAATATATGCACTTCTCGGAGTCACCGTCATGGCGCTGAGCGTAATAATCGTGAACGTGATATTCCGAATGGATATACGCAAGGAACTGTCACAGGACAATAATCAGGCATACGGCAGTCTATTTGGTGGACTGTTTATCGCAATCGCAATCATCATTGCCGCCGCGATCATATAATAATGCCCTCTAGCTCGAGAAATAATCTGGGTAAGGGTACGAGTAAGATGCCGACTGGCCCGCTATTTATTGCCGCTGGTGTTGTAGCTATCGGTGGGATCATTTATGAGCTTCTGATTGCAACAGCTGCATCCTATATGCTCGGTGATACGGTGCTGAGGTTTTCGCTCACAATCGGTCTATTTCTGTTTGGTATGGGAATTGGTGCTTGGTTAACTGGGAGGTTACGTCAGCCCGCTGAGAAACTGTTTGTGGTGAATGAGCTTGCGCTTTCACTACTAGGCGGACACAGTATTACGCTACTTAGCCTGGCATTTGCGTATAGGCTAAATGCCCAGTTTTTGCTTGTCCTGCTAAGTCTTGCAGTTGGGGCGTTAGTCGGAGCTGAGGTCCCTCTTCTTGTGGAGACAATACGTTCTTCATCCGATAAGGGTACCAGGAGGATACTCAGTAACGTACTATCTCTAGACTACGCTGGGTCATTAATCGCATCAATCGCATTCCCGATACTACTTTTGCCAAAACTCGGTTTGATACGTACAGCCTATATGGCTGCGTTTTTGAATCTGGTGATGGTGTCTATGATAGTGCTACTTCGTAGAGGGACTCATGCCATACCTAAAAAACTGGTTGTCGCCACACTAGCTATCGCACTCAGTCTGATAGGTGGATACCTGTATGACTCCAAACTTCAGGGCGTACTTAATAAATCAATCTACTCCGACCAAGTTGTATATCATCAGCAGACTAAGTATCAGAAAATTGTGCTTACTCAGAGCACGGATGATTTCCGGCTCTTTTTGAATGATCATTTACAGTTTAGTTCCATCGATGAAGCGAGGTACCATGAAAGTTTGATCCATCCACTACTGAGTAATATAGCAAAAAGAGATAACGTACTCGTGCTCGGTGGAGGTGATGGACTTGCAGTACGGGAAATACTTAAATATAAGGATGTAGATACTATTGATCTAGTAGATCTCGACCCGGCTATGACGGATCTAGCAAAGAATGACAATCGATTTAGGGAGCTCAATAAGGACTCATTGCTCAATAATAAAATACGTATCACGAATGAGGACGCATTTATATACATCCAAAATACTACCGATAAATACGACGCAATTATAGTTGACCTACCAGATCCTAATAGTAGCTCACTGGCTAAGCTGTACTCGGATACATTCTATCTAAGTCTCAAAGCACGACTTCGTCCGGAGGGTGGGATCATAGTACAGTCAAGCTCTCCATATTTTGCACGGCGCACTTACTGGACAATTGAAAAGACCATTAGCTCAACAGGGCTACAAACATACCCACTTCATACATATGTGCCAACATTTGGAGAATGGGGGTTCATTGTAGCGCTGTATTCGGGCAGAGAACTTCAAATCGATCCAATGCTAAGCACGGCGTTTATTACTCAGGAACAGCTCGTAGCTATGCAAGAATTTCCGGCAGATATGATGGCGAAAGAAGATGAAGAATATACCGTATCAACATTACTGAAGCCAGGGGTGCATATACAGTACAGTAAAGATTACTCTAGATGGTCACAGTAGTCTTTACTGTGCTGAACATGCTAGAGTTTATATAATGAAAAAATTCGTGACAGCCTCGGGTCTCATACAGTTTCTAAAGTATAACTTTGGCGGGCTATTATATTTCTGGAGTGCATGGGTCATTATCACATTTGGGAGTGATCAATTTGGACTTTTTTGGACCAATATAGTTGGGAATCTTGTGGGTATCATTTTGAATTACTTGGTGCAAAGATATTGGACATTTAGTGGTGGACCAACACTATTTACTAGTGGATGGAAATTCGCAGTACTGACCGTCGTGAATCTAGGGCTCAGCTATGTAATCCTGAAAACCCTACAGGGATGGGGCGTAGAATTGTGGCTAGCTCAGTTTGCGAGCGCCGGTGTGTTTACTATTTGGAACTGGGTGTTTTATAAGTACTGGGTGTTTAGGGGAGTGAAACATGGCAGATAAAGTACGCCCTACGATGAAGCAGTACCATATGATGAACTATATCGCAGAGTTTGTGGCGATGCATGGCTATGGACCGAGCTACAGAGAGATCATGATGGGCTGTGGTTATACATCAGTAGCTACGGTTGCTGAGCATATACAAAATCTCATTGCTCGTGGGCACCTACGAAAACGAGATAGGTCTGCGAGATCACTGGAAGTCATATCTATCCCGGAAAAAGACAAGGTAATTATTAAGCAGGTGAGTGAGACTGAGGAAAAATGGCTCGTTGAGAAAGTTGAGCTGTTTTTTGTTGAGCTAGAAGCCAGCGAGCTCATCGAGGGATCAAAAATTGATGAACTGTATGTACTCGTCGGTGCTCTCAAAGTACTTGGACTCGATGGGCCGGCATATACATTTATCAGAAGACTAACAGAGCTAAAGGACAAATATGAAGATAGAAAAAATAAACGGTTTGTATCGTAAGCCCAGGCTGACTGCCACTAGTAGGGTGCCGCTGCTGTTGTGGCTACCTTTGATACTGATCATCGTATCGCTCGTGTCTATGGTGGCCCTAAAAACTACCGTGATCCAGGACAATAGCGTCATCCCGGGGCAGGATGTCGTACGAAAGCATTCATGGAAAGTAGTGGCTGTTGGCGATATAGCATGTGAGCCTAGTAATGCTAACTTTAATGAAGGCAATGGAATTGTAGACGCCTGTGCTCAGAAATCTGTAGGAAGGGCAATGGAGCGTGAGCACGCCGATGCGGTGCTGCTGCTCGGTGACATCCAGTATCTGTATGGAAAGTTTGAAGATTTTGAAAGATCATTTGTACCGTATTTCCGCGAAATTGATGCGCCCATCTATGTTGCAGCTGGCAATCATGACTATGGAAACGGCGCGGTGCCTGCCGGTGATCTGAGTGGGTATAAGAAAGCATTTAATCAGTACTTTCCGAATGCGACATATGAAAAAGAAGGAAAGACATACTACGAGTTTAATCTTGGGCCATGGCAGTTGTATGCCCTTGATAGTAACTGTGCATATGTAGGAGGATGTGGTCCAGGGTCGTCTCAATATGAGTGGTTAACAAGTAAAGTAAATTCAGAAGCCAAATGTTCTATAGCATTTTGGCATCATCCGCTATTTACATCAGGTACCCATAAGGGAGATGCAGACATACTGGACCGTAAGCCATTTTGGGATGTTTTGCAGTTCGCTGGTACCGACATGGTATTCAATGGTCACGACCACCACTATGAACGCTTTGCGCCGAAGCTTTCTGACGGGATGGTATCGCAGGACGGGATTAGGGAATTTATATCAGGAGCGGGCGGGTATAGTCTACGTAAAGTTGCCGAGCCGTACCCTAGCGGACAAGAAAAGGCTATTGATGATCAGTTTGGGTATCTATATCTTGAACTTTTCCCGGGGCGTTATGAGTGGCAGTATAAAAATGCCTATGGTGATGTTTTGGATAGTGGGATGGATGATTGTAGGTAGGTGTTCTTTTTAAAGAACCACATAACTAACACTTTTTGATAAAGTGTCCAAAACCGGGGAGTAATGCTATAGTCACGATCGTACTTTGTGCTGGAGCTCAAAATCCGTCTCGACCCCGCCTCAGCTCTGGTGGCTGCCAAGCCACGCAGGGCTTCCGGCCTTGCAATGAGCCACTGGCTCATCTCACCCCAAACCCCCGAGGAATATGGGCAAATACATAATTTGCTATTTTAAGGCATGAGCAGCAGACACCAGAAGCACAATTAGGCCGTGGGAAAGGGTTACCAGCTGGTTATTAGGGGGGTGCCTTCGTGGTAGCCTGAGCTTGTTTGTAGGCCGACGACTGCTAGCTTGTGGAATTCGTCTATAGTGGATGCCCCGGCGTAGGTGCACGATGAGCGCACGCCGGCAACGATGTCATCAATGATGTCTTCGACACCTGGATTTTTAGGATCTAGATATAAACGGGAACTACTGATACCTTCTTCAAACAACTCTTTTTTGGCCCTTGCGAATGTGTCTTCTTGGGATACGCGGCCTTTGACTGCACGGTTGCTAGCCATGCCGTAGTTTTCCTTGTACATACGTCCTTTTTCATCTAGCAAGACGTCAGTTGCGGCTTCGTAAGTACCGCCAAACCATGATCCAATCATAACGCTGGATGCGCCCGCTGCGAGGGCAAGTGCGATGTCTCTGGGATGGCGAACTCCACCATCGGCCCAGATATGTTTGCCAAGTTTGCGTGCTGCTTCTGCGCACTCGAGCACGGCAGAAAACTGTGGTCTGCCGACGCCTGTCATCATGCGTGTTGTGCACATTGCCCCGGGGCCAACACCTACTTTAACAATATCTGCGCCAGCATTAATAAGGTCGATTGTTGCCTCGGCAGTGACAACATTCCCAGCAACAATTGGCACTTTTGGGCCAGCGACTTTACGTACTGCTTTTAGGGCATCAATCATTTTCTGTTGGTGACCGTGGGCGGTATCGATAACGAGTACGTCGACACCAAGACCAAGTAGCCATTCGGCCCGCGCTGCGGGATCCCCGTTGATACCAATTGCGGCGGCTATCATCAGCCGGCCTTTTTTATCGATTGCTGGTTTATAGATATTAGAGCGAAGGGCACCTTTGAGCGTCATCACTCCTACTAGCTTGCCATTCTCTACAACTGGCGCAACGCTTAAGCGCTGTGACTCGAGCTCGCGATACATTTGCTCGGGTGTGAGCGATGCATCGAGGCACACTACTCCGTGTCTCATGACGCTATCGAGCTTGGCGAATGAATCTTTGCCGTCAGCATCACTAGACGTAAAGATACCAATTGGCTCCTGTTTGTCATTTACGATGACGACTGCACCATGTGATCGTTTGTTGATGAGCGCCATAGCTTTATAGATAGTCTCGTTTGGCTCGAGCGAAAGTGCAGTATCAAAAATAACGTGCGAAGACTTTACCCGCTCAACTGCTTTTTCGATTTCGTCGTTTGGGAGATCTTGGGGAAGCACGGTTATGCCACCTCTACGGGCAATTGTTTCTGCCATACGTCTACCGGCGACTGCGTTCATGTTAGAAACCACAATCGGTAATGTTGTACCGGTATTTTCTGGGGTGGTGAGATCAACATCAAACCTTGATTTTACCTTGCTCATTGAAGGCACCATAAACACATCACTGTATGTCAGATCAAAAGAGGGAGAATGCCCGTCGATAAATTTCATTAGAGGAGAGTCCTTTTCTTACAAGTTGATTATATAGTAAAGTGTATCGAACCTAGGCATTTACTAGAAAAGAACTAATTCTCTCCACATATTCTTCCGCAATTATACGAGCCCGTATATCTTCATCCTGATAGTTCAGACCGTATAGGTCAATGCCACCTTCTCGGAGTGTTTGTATGAGGCTGTGTAACTTTATTGCTGATTCAGACATAGCTTTTTCGTGCTCTTCATCAGGGACAATCCTTTTTACGAAAAATGCATAGTACGGATTATCGAGACCCACTTTTATATTGCGCATAGCGGTAGTTAACCGACGTTTCTGTTCTTCGAGCGGGAGCCCAGCTATCCTGTTTCCTATCCATGCATCATAGGGTTCAGGAAGCAGAAAGATTGATGGTTTGCCGGTATGTTCAAATAATGTTCTCGACCCAACTGGCTCTGTTTCATTGATGGCAGTTGACCCGTCAGGTATGCCTTCAAGTGAGCGTATATGGGTGCCTGAAACCTGTTGTCCGTGAATAATTTCCCACTCAAAAAACCGTCCTGATAGTATCTCCTCAATAACATGCTCTGGAGACTCGTGAAAATACGATGAGCCTTGATGTTCCCAAGTTCCGGTTTTTGGGTCTAAACGAAATGGCCGAGTGGTTACAGAACGGCTTTGCGAGTATAGATCTGGGTACAGTCTGCAAATCTCTTCGATGTGGCTGTTTCTTCCCCCACCGGATAATCCTACAAGAATCGTGTAGTTTACTCTATCCAACTCTGCAATTAGCTCTGCGCTTGGGTGGATAGGATTATCCCTGAGCCATTCAAATACTTGAGGGAACTTAAGCGTAGGAGATTCGCCTGTGGAGTAAAGATCATTTCGAAGAACAACTTCACCTACGGATCTTGGTAAATCATCAGGTAGTTGCCTGCAAACTTCTGGTCCAAGGTGTTCGATTGATAGTGCGCGACGGCGGCTAGACATTACTAGATTATAACATAATTACGACTTGATAGCAATTCCCAGGGAGCATCTTACATCTGTTATTTCTAACTTTGTATCTCTAATTGCTTTTTTAGCACCAGGAAGAGCGGGGTTGTCGTAGTCATCAACCACTACCACCCCGCCTTTTGTTGTTCTTGGAAGCACCAGGGATAAGCAGGATCGGATAGACTTATAGTAATCTCCGTCGAGAAACGCGAACGCAATTTTACTCGGGAGCTCTTCGTTATCTACTTCGTGGAACCATTTTTTGCAAATAGTCGGTAAGGGTAAATTGGCTTTACGGAAATTATGTATGAATTCAGCTTTTGTACTACGAAGCTCACCTCTTTTGAAGTCTACGCCCAGAGGGCTCTCATCTTCTTTTGTTTTTTCCAGCAGACCATCAAATGAGTCGTAGACGTAGAATTTTTTGTCTGACTTTTTTGATATAAGGAGCCTCTGGATAAATAGCGATGTAGTCCCGGTGTAACATCCAAACTCGACTACATCACCAGGAACATTTGTATCAATGGTTTTTTCTAGCTCGGTGAGTATAACTTGCAATTCGTCAGGCTCAATCTGATCTGAAATAATAGAGTGCTTTTTGAGTAGGCTACTGACTACCTCAGACATACTGCTTTTTTAGTGCATAGCGAAAAGATATATAGCCTGGGATAATCGGGAGCCAGTAACTAACTAATCGAAAAATAACTACTGATGCCAGAGCTATCGATGGCTCAACATTAGCGCTAACTATCACGGCAGTAATCGCCACTTCCACAGCGCCGATGCCACCAGGTGTAGGGCTGACAGTTAGCGCAGTGTTGCCAGCAATAAACGCAATAAATAGATCAATGAGAGATAGGTCAATTCCGACACTTTTTGTCGATGCCCAGAGTACGGTCGCGTAGCTTGCAGTGATACCCATACTCATGAGTACCGATAAAGCCATGCGTTTGGGATGTTTTGTCATTTCTAGCAGTACGCCGAATAAGTGACCCAAGAAATCTATTAAACGTTTCTGTACTCGTTTGATAGTTAAGGACAGTATGGCGAGAACGAGGATTATGCTACCTGAAACTATTGCTATCGTCATAATGGGGAGCTCGGTTTCAATTTTGGAATCTGTGACAAGTGTAGAGAGAGCAACACATATCGAAAATGCCACAAACCCGATAAGGTTATTGGCCGTTGCGTAGACTGCTGCCTCGGTCCTTGATAGTTTGGCCTGCTTTACGAGGTAGAGAGCGTTAAAACCGATCCCACCGAGTCCACTTGGTAGTAGTCGATTCGTAAAGTATGTCGCGAGTTGGATCAGGGCCGTGCGCCTAAAGGGCAAACGGACTGGCACGAGCACTAAGTAAACCAGTGCCGCGAAAAGTATCGTCACGCTCATACCGGCTACCGCTATGAGCACCCA
>JAYSUL010000039.1:0-32101 GCA_043719125.1 Candidatus Saccharimonadota bacterium
CGAGTCACCACAGGTGCTGGAAATGACCTGCAAAAGGCCGCCGAGCTCGCTCGTGATATGGTTACGAAGCAGGGTATGGGCAGCAAACGACTTCGGAACCAGGTTTTTCATACTGATGACGGCATGATGTTTGATAAGATGATGCACGAAAAAGAATACTCAGACGAGACAGCAAAGGTTATCGACGATGAAGTTGAAATGCTCATCAACGAAGCGGCTGATAGGGCTAGAATAGTCATAAAGGCGAACCTGAAGTATCTAGATAAGCTCAAGGATGCACTCCTCAAAGACGAAACGGTCGAGGCAGAGAATGTGCTCGAAATCCTCAAAGGTAGCTCGATGCCAAAAGAAGCGGCACTCTACTAACTATTTCTCTTCTATCTTCTCTGGCATCTCTGTATACTGGTAGATAGTGGCAAATATATTTCGTAGATCAAATAAAAGACTGTCTATCAGCTCAGCAGCGCTTCTTCTTGCTGGATTTGCACTCGCATCCACACTCCTTGGACTTCTACGTACTTCGCTGATCAACTCAGAGAATTTCAACGATTTCGGTAGGGATGCATACTTCGCGGCATTTAAGATCCCAGATTTTGTATTTTTTGCACTATCCAGTGGCGCACTAACAGTCGCGTTTATGCCTATATTGAGCGACAAGCTAAACAAATCAGGTAAAGCTAGCGCGTGGAAACTAACGTCAAGTGTACTCAATACCTTAGCTATAGGATCTTTACTGCTGTCGATCATTATCCTTATTTTTGCACCTCAAATAGTCAATATATTTCATTTCGAAGATGCACAAAAAGAACTATGTGCTTCCATAATGCGCATCATAGCGGTGAACCCTTTCCTCTTTTCTATCTCAACAGTACTCACATCTACTCAGCAGGCTGTGGGAAGATTCTTCTTTTTCGCGTCTGCTCCTCTGGTGTATAACGCCTCTATTATCTTTGGAATTTTAGTATTCCGCGACAATTTAGGCATTATTGCCCCTGCCGTCGGTGTGGCCATTGGTGCTATGTTACAGCTCATAGTAGCGGCTATCGGAATGCTTGGGTTAAACTTTCGGTACAGTTGGGGTATAGATACAAATAATACAGATTATCGTGCGGTAATGAAGGCACTTCCAGCTCGATCAATCGATCAGGGAATCGACTATATCAATAGTATATTTGAAACACGTTTTGCTTCTAGCTTGGTAAGGTTTGGTCAATACGGAGCGGTGAGTAACTTTGAGAATGCAATGCTTCTGCATAATGCTCCGATTATGCTCATTGGTATTGCTATATCAAGCGCTGCCTTCCCAAGATTTACCGAACGCATATCGCAAGGTCGTCCAGACTTATTCCGTAAGGAATTCTTACAAGTTATCAGAGCTATGCTATGGTTGTCGTTACCCGTTGTAGTCATTACATTTTTTGGGTCTGAGTACTTAGCAAGGTTGATTGCCAAAAGGATAAATATTGAGATAGCCACGTTGCTCCAGTTCCTAGTGGTAGCCATATTGTTCCGTATTATGTATGCTGCCATTTCCCGCTGGTTTTATGCACAGAGAGATACTAAAACACCGCTATTTGTATCTCTATTCGCAATTGGCCTAAACGTTTTTCTCGCTTATAATCTATCTAAGTCGACCGCATACGGTGTTGTTGGTTTAGCAATATCGCAGTCAATAGTTGCGTTTATCGAAGTGGTTATTCTAGTTGCGATAATGGCGCGGAAAGACCCTAAGTTATTTCAACGAAGCTTCCTTTTGGCGGTACTTCGCATTCTCTCGACAACTGGCCTGACGATCATTGTCGCCTCGGTTATGGTAGCGATTTTACCGCTCGATGCATCAGATCGTGGTCTTACCTTAACTGCCAAACTGAGTATTATTAGTGCTGTGACTTTAAGTGCACATATACTACTTTCATGGGCAATGCGGCTCGATGAAGTTAAGCCCGTCACCGATAAGATCAAGAAACTAGTACTACGTCCAGTAAAAATTCAGTAAAAACTTCTCTCACATCTGTTAGAATATAAAGCAACTCATGAGTCAAATTCGAAATTTTTCAATCATCGCCCATATTGATCACGGCAAGTCTACACTTGCCGATCGTTTACTTGAGATCACTGGTACCGTCGATAAGCGCCAGATGAAAGCACAGATGCTCGACAAAATGGATCTAGAGCGCGAAAAGGGCATCACTATTAAGTTAGCTCCTGTTCGGATGCAGTATAAAGGCGCAGAGCTCAACCTAATAGATACTCCTGGTCACGTGGACTTTAGCTATGAAGTGTCAAGAAGTCTCGAGGCGTGTGAAGGTGCGATCCTTGTTGTTGATGCGTCGCAAGGTATTCAGGCTCAGACGCTTGCTAATGTATACCTCGCTCTTGGTGCGGACCTGACGATCATACCCGTGTTAAATAAAATTGATCTTCCCGCAGCGGATGTTGATCGTGTTAGTGCTGAAGTAGTGAGTCTTCTGGGCTGTAAAAAGGAAGATATTCTGCACATCTCTGCTAAAACGGGGCAGGGTGTTGAGGAGCTTTTAGAGAGAGTTATCGACCTCGTACCACCACCAAAACTAAATGGTAACCCAGAAGCAAGAGCGCTAATATTTGATAGCTACTACGATGATTATCGGGGTGTTATCCTCTATGTCCGTGTATTTGATGGCCAGATTGCAAAGTCTGATCAGATACATATGATCGGTACTGATAGTAATGGAATTGCCCTAGAAGTAGGGGCGCTCAGCCCTGAAATGTCTCCGCGTCCATTACTCATGACTGGCGAGATTGGTTATATTGTGACTAACCTCAAGAGTACTCGTGAGGCTCGTGTTGGTGATACGGTTACGTTACAAAAGAATCCTTCAACTGTTCAGTTACCAGGCTATAAAGAAGTAAAACCATTTGTATATGCTGGGTTCTTTCCTGAGAGTAACGAGAGTTATTTACTACTAAAGGACGCAGTTGATAAGCTGGCCCTTAGTGACTCCGCACTCCAGTACGCGCCAGAGAATTCACCTGTGCTTGGCTTCGGTATTCGTATTGGCTTCTTGGGACTCCTGCATATGGATATTGTCAAAGAGCGACTTGAGCGTGAGTACAATTTAGAACTGATAGTCACAAATCCGTCCACTGACTATCATGTGCTTCTCAGTAACGGCGACAAGCTCGATATTAAAAGTGCGTCAGATCTGCCTGATGGCTCAGTTGTAGATGAAATTGCCGAGCCATGGATCAAGGGCGAAGTTGTTTGTCCGAAGGCATACGTTGGAGCAGTTATCCAATTGATAGTGAGTAAGCGCGGCATTCAAAGCAATCTTAGTTTTGTAGATGCACAGCTTGCATTAATAAGCTTTGATGCACCACTTGCAAACCTATTAACTGATTTTTATGATCAGCTGAAAAGTGTCACAAGTGGCTATGGATCATTTAACTACGAACTTCATGATTACCGCGTTGAGGATCTTGTGAAAGTCGACTTTTATATTGCTGGCGATAGAGTCGATGCACTTAGCGTCATGGCACATAGAAGCGAGTCGATCGCGCTAGGGCGTGAAACGGTCGAAAAGCTCAAGGAAGTGATACCACGGCAAAATTTCCAGGTAGCGCTCCAGGCGGCAATTGGTGGTAAATTTATAGCCCGCGAAGATTTATCTGCGTATCGTAAAGACGTGACTACTGGTCTGTATGGTGGTGATGTTTCAAGAAAAAAGAAAGTACTAGCAAAGCAGGCTAAAGGTAAAAAGCGTATGAAAAAGTTTGGTAAAGTGGAGATACCTTCTGAGGCCTTCACTATTATGTTGAAACGAGATAATTAGTGTGACTAATGGGAAGAGCAGTCGGAGTTGGCGGATTTACTCTATGGCCCCGCACGATGAGAAACCCCGAAAGGGTGTCTCATGGGTGATTATGCTAAAGCGTGATAATTAAGCTATAATTTCAGTATGAAAAAGAATAAACACGACCATCTACCCTTTACGGATATAGAAGAAAAGATTGCCCATGTACTTGCTGATAGACGTGATAGAGCGGCCGTAAAGTTCCCGCTCATTTTTGGACTCGCAGCAAGTTTTGGCCTTGTATCGACATTCTATGGTTTTGAAGGACTTATCAATAAAATCCCGATGCTACAAAATAACCCCTGGCTTGTTCTTGTAACGGGTGTGGTGGTTCTACTCGCTACCGGCACGGCTTACCGGAAACTAAACTGATAGTTGTCTGAAGTCTTCAGATATTTCTGCTATATGGGTTCTTGGATTTGCACCCTCATACTTTTTTACAATCTCTCCATCTGGATCGATGAGGTAACTATCGCGGCTTATCCCCATATATTCACGTCCCATGAACTTTTTGAGTTTCCATGACCCAAACGCTTGAATTGTCTCGGCAGACTCATCGCTAAGGAGCGTAAAGCTTATTTTATGTTTGACTGCAAACTTTTTATGAGATTTTACTGAATCCTTGGATATTCCAATGACTTTGATACCATAGCTTTCAAGCATATCTCTCCCGTCTCGAAAGCTGCAGGCTTCTGCCACGCACCCCGGTGTACCGTCTTTTGGGTAAAAATAGATAACTGCCCATGTGCCTTTGAGATTTTTATCTGTGACTGTATTCCCATCTTGGTCACTTAATTTAAACGAGGGTATTTTCGTATAGATTAGTATAACAGTAGCCTTGACGTGAGGTAGCCGAACCCTTTACCCTTAGAAGCAATGGCACCACAAAATAAACTACTGCACCTAAAAGAATTTCAAAAGGTTTTGAAAGACTACAAACCTAGTATCGATGTGATCGATCTGCTAAATCAATTAAAAGTTGTATTTCTTGTTGCTCCTGCTGCGTCCGGCCGGAATACTATCATCCGCAATATGATCATGACCGGGAAGTACTACTACCTTATATCGGATACCACCAGAAAGCCTCGTATCAATAACGGAGTGCCAGAGCGCAATGGAGCTGAGTATTGGTTCAAGACTGAAGAGCAAATGCTTGATGGGCTCCGTCGTGGTGAGTATATTGAAACATCTATTATTCATGAGCAGCAGGTTTCTGGCGCAAGTATCCAGGAGCTTCGAAATGCTCTTGAGAAAAACCTTATTGCTATTACAGATATAGATATACAGGGTTGCGACTTTTTGCAGGACTATGCGCGCGGTGCTGAAAACATCTTTGTATTACCCCCAGACTTTGACGAGTGGATGCGCCGTATGGATGGACGAGGGGCAATGGAACCGAGTGAAAAAAAGCGTCGATTACAAAGCGCGGTAATGGAGATGCAGGAAGCACTCAAAAGGCCATACTTCAAATTTGTCGTAAACTGGGACCTGCGCTCAACATGCGAGCAACTACACGAAGAGATAGTAGACGGTATTTTTGACGAACAAAGGCAACAGGAGGCTAGACATCATGCGGTTGCACTACTAGCACGACTAGACTCTGAGCTCTAGCAATCATACCCCCTAGAGTGCTAGTTCTATGGTATACTGGGCGATAGCTCCCATAGATCGTAGCCTCGAGATTTTGGGTGTTACTGAGTGAGATAGAATTATATTTGTCTGATTGAGGCGAGTCGATTGATTCGTTGAAAGAAGAAAATATAATTATAGCCACTCAGTTGTATTCAAAAATTGAGGATGTGATCTATGGGAGCTATTTATGACTGAGAGACAAGCAAAGATTTTATCCACGATAATAGAGCAGTATGCCGAGGTAGCAAGCCCGGTAGGTAGTGTTATGCTTGCCAAATTATTTGATGTGAGCAGTGCTACTATCCGCAATGATATGGCTGAGCTTGAACAAACGGGTTTTATCGCCCAACCGCACACTAGTGCGGGTCGAGTACCTACAGATAAAGGCTACAGATTCTACGTTAATAACATGACAGAGCAGCAATCAACTCCTGCCGAGCGTGGCGCCGAGCGTGCATTGACTGCCCGTGTCGGTGGCGGTGGTTCGAGTGAAAGAGTTATCAGAAATGCAGTTGATACGCTCGTAGAGCTTACGCACAATCTTGGCCTCGCAACACTTGGCGACCAACTTTATCTTAGTGGTTTATCAAATCTTTTTGGCCAACCAGAATTTATTCAACCAGGCCAGGTACAGGAAGTGGCCAGATTAATAGACAACCTTGAGCCATGGCTTAGGGAAGCATCGCCAAACGAGCCTCTCAATGTGTTTATCGGTAAAGAGAACCCGATTGGCCGTACAAGTGGCTGTAGCCTGATTATTTCGAAGTTCCGAAGTCCTTACTCCGATAGAAGTTATATTGGTGTTGTTGGCCCAACTCGTCAAAGCTATCGTAACGTCATGGGGCTCGTAAGCCAGGCCGGTAGAATGCTAGAAGAGAGTCTATAATTATGCCAAAAAAGAAACTAGATTTTGAAGAGCTAGCGAATAACCTGGCGCAGGAACTTGCTGATGCAAATGATGCGCTGCTCCGTGAACGAGCAGACGCCTCAAATGTACGAAGACGTGCCGATGAAGACCGTACTAAGCTGGGTAGTTTCTATAAAGCAAACGTAGTCAAAGAGCTGTTGCCGATACTAGATAATTTTGAACGCGCTCTCAAAGCGATACCAGCTGATATCGAGGAGCATGATTACGTCAAAGGTGTTCAAGGTGTGGTCAAACAGTTTGAACTGGCTCTTGAGAAAATAGGTGTTGAACGAATAAAGACAATTGGTGAGCACTTTGACCCCCACCTGCACGAAGCAGTGGCTATGGACGATGGCGAAGGCACCGATGAAATTGTCACCGAAGAGCTTCAGCCCGGCTTCAAGTTGGGTGACGAAGTAATTCGCCATGCCATGGTTAGAGTTACTCGAAAGTAGCTAATAGATCAATAAACTTGTATAATATGTATTATGAATAGTAATATCCGTAAGGCTAACATGCTTGGATTTGAAGTTGGCGGCAATATCTTCAGAGCCACGAAGCTAAATTGTGAGTCTACCCAGCCAAACGGTGGTTTTGCATGTGCTTTAGCCGAATTAGTATCCACAGACGAAGGAGCTAGAAGTATAGGTGCCCAAATTCTAGAAGCATGGGAGCATGATGATTTAAGCCTGCTTCCCGGAGAAATACAGCTTGGTATCGGCTCAAAAGGGTATGCAGAGGGTACATGTACGCACCCAGGGCGAATGGCAGCACATACTCTTGGTATTTTGATGGACGAGCGATCGATAGATGTCGGGGTGGTAGTTGATGTCATGGATTGGATGGTCACTCGCGGGTTGGCATCGGATAAGTCCGTCAATCAAAACACATCGGAGCAACTAGTCTACGTTAGACCCAGCAGACATAATTAGCACTCATATGTATTGACTGCTAATTTTGTTATCTGCTATACTATTAGCAGTCTATTGATGACTCTGCTAACGAGCAGTAAACAATATCTCTACTAAAATATAAGGAGAACAACAAAATGGGTAAAATCATCGGAATTGATCTAGGAACTACCAACTCAGCCATGGCTGTCATGCAGTCAGGTAAGGCTGAGATTGTCGCAAACAGCGAGGGCGCTCGTACAACACCGAGCGTAGTTGCGATAAACAAAAATGGCGAACGTCTCGTCGGGCAAGTTGCTCGTCGTCAGCAAGTTACTAACAGTAAAAATACTATCTATGAAGTAAAGCGCCTTATCGGACGTAACTTTAACGACAAAGAAGTCCAGCGAGACATCAAGCTCATGGGCTATGAAATGGTCAAGTCCGGTACATCAGTCAAAGTAAAAATGGGCGACAAAGAATACAGTGCCGAAGAAATAAGCGCTATGATTCTTGGCAAGCTCAAGAGCGACGCCGAATCTTTCCTTGGCGAGCCAGTTACCGAGGCAGTCATCACTGTGCCTGCATATTTCGATGACTCACAAAGGCAGGCTACAAAAGACGCGGGTAAAATCGCAGGTCTAGAAGTAAAGAGAATTATTAATGAGCCTACAGCCGCTGCACTTGCATATGGTCTCGACAAAGAGGGCAAGGCCGACGAAAAGATCGTGGTCTACGACCTAGGTGGTGGTACGTTTGACGTATCAATCCTCGAGCTTGGCGATGGTGTATTTGAAGTAAAATCTACAAATGGTGACACTCACCTAGGTGGAGCTGACTTCGACCGAGTCATAGTTAACTTCCTAGCAGATGAATTCAAAAAAGAGCATGGTATCGACATCACGGAAGACAAGGCAGCGATGCAACGTCTCCGTGACGAAGCCGAAAAAGCCAAGATTGAGTTATCCAATACCAGCGAAGTAGACATTAACCTTCCATTCCTCACAGCTGATGCCGATGGTCCGAAGCACTTCGAAATGAAGATGAATAGAGCAAAGCTCGAGAGCCTTGTAGGTGAACTCATTGACCGAACTGCAGGCCCTTGCGAAAAAGCTCTCAAAGATGCAGGTCTTAAAAATAGTGATATCGATGCAGTTGTACTCGTTGGTGGTATGACACGTATGCCAGCCGTACAAGCAAAGGTAAAAGCCATTTTTGGCAAAGAGCCAATGAAGGGGGTAAACCCTGATGAAGTTGTAGCCGTAGGTGCTGCTATCCAGGGCGGTGTACTCGCTGGTGATGTCAAAGACGTCCTACTACTAGACGTAACACCACTATCGCTTGGCATTGAGACGATGGGGGGTATTGCGACTAAGCTCATTGAGCGAAACACAACTATCCCATCCAGTAAAAGCGAAGTATTTTCAACTGCAGCTGATAATCAACCCCAGGTTGAAATTCACGTTGTGCAGGGTGAGCGAGATATGGTCGCTGACAACAAATCACTTGGTAGGTTCATCCTTGATGGAATCCCATCTGCACCACGTGGCGTACCACAAATTGAAGTTACCTTTAACATAGACGCCAATGGTATCTTGAACGTAACAGCTAAGGATAAGGGTTCTGGCAAAGAGCAGAGCATCACTATCCAAGGCAGCTCAGGACTTAGCAAAGAAGAAGTCGAAAAAATGGCCAAAGAAGCCGAAGCAAATGCCGATGAAGACAAGAAAAAGCGTGAAAAAGCCGAAGCAAAAGTAGGCCTCGATAACGCTATCTACTCAGCCGATAAAATGAAGTCAGAAAACGCAGATAAAATCAGCGAAGAAGATAAAAAAGTCATCGATGACGCAGTAGAAGAAGCGAAAAAAACTGCTGGCAAAGAAGACGCTGACAAAGACGAGCTCGAAGCAGCCGGCAAAGCGCTAACAGATGCAATCATGCCAATCGGTGCAAAAATGTACGAACAGACCCAAAAAGACGCACCAGCCGATGGCGCAGAATCAACTGATGAGAAGCCAAAAGAAGACGGAGCTGTAGAAGGCGAAGTCGTCGACGAAGAGAAATAGTAAAAAAGGAGCCGATATGGCTCCTTATCGCTAGCGAACCGAGACTCGTTGGAAATAGGTTTATGTACTTTGCTCCGCGCTAGTGTTTAAATACTATGTATGGAAGACAGCCCACTCTTACCGGTAAAAAATAAGCACTCACTAATTGGGTACTATGTTTCTCTTGCTGGATTCATACCTCTGATTGGCCTACCTGCATCTATAACGGCTTTTGTACTCGGGATACTCGCGCTTAGATATGAGAAAAAGACTCACGTACCTGGCGCCAAGGCTCACGCAATTATCGCTATAGTCCTGGGGGCAATACTGGGCTTAATCCACTTGCTCCTGACAGTTATATTTTTAGTAGCACTTATCGCTGAATCATAGTTTGGGCAGCCTGGAATTGACTTGCTTTTCCGCGTTATAAGCTTATGCTAGTGACAAGGTGCAAAAGCAAAAAGCTCCAGTTACGCGCGAACGATGCCCTATGGCAGATGGGCAGACTGGCTACTTTCTCGTAAAATCAGCAGAGGCAGACGGTAGAGTGTACTCACTTGCGACTGGTTTTGTGGCAGTCCCTCATCATTACTTTGGGTTAGCGGACGAGCTAGCCAGGGCAGGCTGGACCGTTATTATTCCGGAAATAACAGCACCATTAGCAGGTGAAGACCCGACAAAAACTATTGCATATAAGTGTGATCGATTAAGAATGGGTCTAGAGGACCTTGGATTAAGTATGACAATTGAAGGATTCAGGAGCGGAGGACACTCACTGGGTGGAGTATGTCAGGCCGGTCTAATAGAGGATGCTCCATACGAGTTAATGGGGATGGACTTTATAAATACGTCAGGCTTTGGGGAGATAGATAATATAGCCCTCATGGCGTTAAAGCAAATGATCGGTTGTCAGCTTCATGAGGTCAAGACCTTACTATGGCATCCATCGCATTTTGTGAGTCCGGAAGCCATAAGAGCTGAACTAGGGGTATTGTTAGATAAGGATAATAGGCGCCACGAGCTAAATGAGATGGGGCAATTGTCCCATTATCTGCCACGCTATGTTGCATTGGCAAAATCACTCGAGATTCCTATCCGGTTTCTTATATCTCTGCACGACAATGTTGTACGTCCCCGGGCTACAATAGAGGCACTGGGCAAAGAAAACGTAGTATCTATACATCCAAGCGCAGATCACTTTGCGCCTAACACTCATGGTCCTAGAGTCGCTCGACTCCTAAACGCTGCATAAAAGACTAGCACTCATTGGGGGTAGAGTGCTAAAATGGGTTGATGAGATTACCATTTATCAGAAGAAAAGTTTATAACGAACTTTTTAAAGAAAAAAAACGAATTGACTGGTTGATGTGGGTCGCCGGACTAGTAGGACCAATCTCTACAATCCCGCAGGTAGTGATCATATTTGCAAACAAGAGCGCAACTGATGTGTCGATGCTGTCGTGGGCACTATATACAGCTACAACCGTGATTTTTTTGTTGTATTCTATCATTCATAGAGCCAAGCCTATGATAATAAATAGCTTACTTTGGTTGCTTGCGGATATTGCCGTGATAATAGGAGTTATACTATATGGCTAAGCGTGATTACTATGAAGTATTAGGTGTAGCCAAAGGCGCATCAGATGATGAAATCAAAAAAGCTTTTCGCAGGAAAGCTATTGAGCTACACCCCGATAAAGAAGGTGGTGATGAAGCAAAATTCAAAGAAATCAATGAAGCGTATGAAGTTCTTAAAGATACTGGTAAACGTCAACGCTATGACCAATTTGGTCACGCTGGTGTAGGTGGAAATGGTGGGGGAGGCGGTAACCCCTATGGTGGCTATGGAAATGGTCAGGAGATGCACTTTGATTTTGGTGACCTCGGACTTGGTGATATATTTGGCAGTTTTTTTGGCGGGCAACAGCAACAAAGGCAACGAGCTAGGCGCGGACGAGATGTTGAGACAACTATCGAGCTATCATTTGAGCAGGCAGTATTCGGTGTTGAGCATGAGTTAAACCTAGGACTTGATGATACCTGTAGCCACTGTGGTGGTACGACAAGTGAGCCAGGTCATGATCTAAAGACCTGCGAAACCTGTAAGGGGCACGGCCAAGTTACGACAGCAACCCGGACTATCTTTGGTAACATCCAACAGCAATCTATATGTCCAACTTGTGAAGGTCGTGGAAAGATCCCAGAGAAGATATGTACAGTCTGTAAGGGAAAGGGTACGGTGAAAAAGACCCAAAAAGTAACGCTCAAAGTACCGGCTGGGATTGATGATGGCGCCACTATACGGCTTAGGGAACATGGTGAAGCCATCGCAAACGGACCTAAAGGAGATCTCTATGTGCATGTTCGGGTCAAAGCACACAAAAACTTTACTCGAGAAGGTGACCTTGTGCTTTCTGCTCAGCATATCGATATGGTGAGTGCATCACTCGGTGCAGAGATAGACATAAGAACAGTTGACGGTGACATACGCATGAAAGTGCCCGCTGGGACTCAAAGCGGTACAGATTTCAAGCTATCTGGGCACGGCGTTAAGCACCCGAGGGGTGATACACGGGGTGCGCATATTGTAACGATCATCGTTGATACACCGACAAAGCTTTCCAAAAAACAACAGGATTTACTAAAGGAACTTGCAGGCACCGATAAAAAATCATTCTTCGGGCTATAGATTGCCTTTCGGTTTAATTTCAGCTGAACTATAGTAAGCATAATCAGTTTCTGATACTGTTAGGGGTAATGGAAATACTATGGGGAATTATTTCGGGACTGTTCTGGCCAGTTTTAATAATTGTCGGCATAGTCTGGCTGGCGAAAAGACTATCTCGTGGCCCATCAACTGAGTATGTAGTACGTGAGCAGAATACCAGTTTTACACTGTCGAAAGGTTTTGATGAGTCAAGTATTAGACGCAAAATAGCCGAAGAGATCCGAGCACAGCTAGATCAATACAAGACAATTGCTCAGAAAAAAGTCGTCGAGGATATGGCGCAGACGGTTGAGTACTTCGCAGATCATGGGTACGAAGAGGCTGGTACTGAACAGATCGCAGAGGCCATGCCAGCATATGATTTTACGCCTGCTGAGAGTATATCCTCTGTACCAGTAGGAGTCTCGGCTAGTCAAATGGCTCAGCCTGAAACCTTCGTAGCCTCTCAGGAGCCGTATGAGACCCCATGGAAAAAACTGCAGTTGCTCGATGGAGCAACAATACTTCTCTATCTAGGGGCATTCTTTGTACTGGCATCAATTGGGTTGTACGTAGGACTCGGTCAGGGGGATGGGCTTAAGGCAGTATTAGTGACGCTAATTACGGCACTATTCTATGGAGCCGGTATTGCGCTTTTCAGAAACTCTACACGCCTAAAGCCAGCAGGACTAACATTTGTGGCTATCGGCATGGCTACGCTACCAATGGCGGGAGCCGCGATGTACTACTTTGCTTTCAATGAGCAGCATGGACCACTTATATGGCTCCTAACCTCAGCGCTTGCGATAGGACTTTATGCGCATGCTATGCACGTGCTTCGTTCTGCACTCGTATCATATATGGTCGTCTTCAGTACGGTCTCTGTAGTATTGGCGAGTATTTCATCACTTGGGGTCGCGCCGTATTACTTCATACAGGGTATTGGCTTTGCGGGACTAGCGTTTGCTATTGGTAGTAAGATATTTGGCTCAAAGGATAATGAACTTACTGATGCCTACGATAAAAGCGCTATGTTCATGGTGCCATTCAGTACAAGTTTAGCCGTATTATTCGCGGTCAAGATCGGTTGGTTACAGTTGGCGCTCTCAATGCTACTTGGCGCCACATACTACACCTACGCAGCAATGCAGTCGGCGAAGACTCGTTCGCTCTATGTGCTTCTAGCTCAAGTTATGGGTATCGCGGCGTTTATCACAGCAGGCTATGGCATATCTGAGCAAGCGGTCGTTGTTGCTAGTCTTTCAGGGTTGGTTGGCATGGTATATATTCTCACTTGGCTTCTCTGGGCTCGTATTCGCGTAGCAACGGACGTTTATCGCCAGCAGGTCAAGTTCCTTACCCTTGGACTCCCGCTCGTTGCGGTTACCGCCCTACTGGGAAATGCGGACATTTTATGGCTTGCCTTTACGTTGGTACTCCTCGCGTCTATCGTTATCTATATATACGACCGTGATTGGCTTAGCGGGCTGGGATGGCTGTTTTCGATACTACTACTGCCACTTTTTGTCAGCTACTTTACGCTTGAAGTTACCCCGTCAACATCAACGGTTGGAATTGTTTATCTCGCGATCAGTGGCTTATCTGTGCTGATGAGATATGCTCTAGGAAATAGATCTTTGGGCATAGATAAAGTATTTCAGCAGTCTCTTTTGTATATATCACTGTCATTGGCAAGTTTGATGCAGTTCAGTGCCAACAACACCACACAGGTCATCATAATGGCAATAATTGTTTCACTACTTACCTTGCAGGCACTTCTCGGAACAGAAAAGAAATATTTCCTTACGATACCTGCACTTGTTCAGCTCCTATGGGTCATGGCATTTGTCGATGATGTGCGGTACCTTTTTGGGGCAGTAGTTGGTGTCGCAGTATTTAATATAGTGCTTGCTCAGGCAAAAATATCGAGCTCACTCCATGATTGGCTAGTACTTGGCTCATTACTCGTATTGCCACTTATATGGGGTCTTGGTGTGGTCACGAATGATTGGGAAATTAAGTGGTTCTGGCTTTCGTATACGGGTCTATTTGCTACATTTCTGTTGTTTAGGTATATACGTAATGTACTTGCATCATACGTTACGATTACTGGGTATGTAACGACTCTAAGTGTCTCTGTTATTCTTGGTTTTTATGTCGACATTTGGTTTGGGTTTGGCGTAGCTATTGTTGCGTCTCTAGTACTTCTTGGACTTGAGAAACTAGAATCTAGCTCTATATTTGGGTACCTTACCCCTGTATTGCCTCTGGGGTTGTTGCTACATAGTGAGCGCTCTGTAAAGCAGGCTCTTGTATCACTCGTGACAGCTATGGCTATCGCAAAGCTGGTTACAATATGGAGAAAACGCCGCTATGAAGCATATATTGCAGTAATCCTTTCGATTGTTTCATTATTCTTTGCAGGTACGGCAGTATATAGCTGGTCTGAGTCTGCCATGATGTGGCTATTTATGGGTATGTCGCTTGGCTACATATTGTTGAGGTTGGCGCTACAAAACAAAACGAAGAGTTTCTCGGATGTTTTAATGACCGGGTACAGTATCTCGCTCGGCATCTCACTCATCTACTGTCTGACGACTGAATGGCAAATTATGTCAGCTGGTCTGTTTATAGTTGGGCTACTACTAACAGCTATCTCATATCTTGAGTTGGCACCACCAGTAGTTATCTTATCGTTCCTAGCAGGTTATGGCTCAATCCTTAGATATGCAGATGGAAATAATCTCAGTCTAAATGCTACGATAGGTCTCGTAATCGGCATAAGCCAAGGAGTCTACTGGATTTTGGTTGTTAGTAGGCTAGATACTCTGCGCGCAAAGTATGCACGCTATTTCCAGCTCACTGTCGGCGCGATAATCCCGATCATTGGTCTGGGATACTTTGAGCGACCTATTTTCCCAGCGTCACTTACGTTCTTTAGCTTGATGCTGACCCGTGAAATTTGGTCTAAGGGTCAGTCTGCAAAAGAAACAGCCCTATTCATAGTGCATCTATCAGGCCTCTGGTGGCTCTATGCGCTCGGCGTGAGAGAGGTGCAGTTGTTTACCCAGTCTACGGCGCTTGTGATAGCTGGATTTGCATACTGGCGACGAAAGATTCAGGGTAACCCAAGTGTAATCAACCAGTACCTATGGACAGCAGTTCTCATGTTCACGCTTCCTATGGTCTATCAAGCACTCGCCAGCAGTGATCCTAAGTATTCATATCTACTACTCGTAGAACATGTGATGCTGATCGTTGTGTCTATTGGTCTAAAGCGGGCTACATTTGCTTGGTGGGGCATCGCTGTGACGGTAGCGGCTGTACTGTACCAACTACGCAAACTACGCTATGTGGCGCTTGCGTTCCTGGGCGCATTCATCATCTCGCTGGCTGTTTATTTCTTACTTCGCTATAACAAACCTGAAGAACCTAAAAAGTAGCGTACAATAAAACGTAATGAAAACGATCTGCCCATATTACCTTACGACTGACTTCTAAGTTTACCCCACCCTTTTTATTAAAAAATAAGTGAGGATTGTTTCATATGAATGAATTTTTAATTGTTGCACTGGCACATCTTTTGGCAGTTATGAGCCCTGGGCCAGATCTTGCGGTAGTGATGAGCATTGCGTCTGGTAATGGTATAAAAGCAGGTATTAAAACAGCTGCCGGGGTTGCTCTGGGCATTGGCGTACATGTTAGCTACTGTTTGGTGGGGGTAGCCCTGCTTCTAAAGTCTAATCAGCTACTTTTTGATGGCGTAAGGATGATCGGATCACTGTATCTTTTGTGGCTTGCATTCGGGCTGGCTAAAAGTGCACTAAACTCCAGGAAGTCGGTAAGTAACGTCTCGGCAAAGCCTACGGGATCAGGATTTAAAAAAGGCCTGGTTACGAATATATTAAATCCAAAAGCTACGCTGTTTTTCCTGGCACTATTTACGCAAGTTGTAAGTTCTCGTACATCGGGGACTATTAAAATTCTCTACGGGGTCGAGATGGTTTTGGCGACATTCATCTGGTTTTCTATAGTTAGCTTGCTTGTCGGCAATGCAACGGTTAGGAAATCGTACCAAAAAAGGTCTTGGATTGTAGAGATAGTTTTTTCAATAGTACTAGCAACACTCGGTCTTTACGTGCTCGTTGATATCTTAAACTAGCTTACTTAAGTAGCGGTACGCTACCGTCCACGACAAGCCCGCCCCACTCAACCACCGTGAATCCTACTCTTGTCGTTCGTGTAAGTTTTTGTGTTGGCATTGCTCGGTACTCGTCTAGCCCCTCCATGTCGAGGAACACTCTGATACGCGTATCAGGTGCGGGTGACACGTAGAGTGGGGCTAGGAGTTCCATATCGCTTGTCTGTAGCCACGAGAGTCGTACGAATGGGCTATTTGGTATCTTTGTGATCCAAAATTCCATAAAGTCAGAAGATTCCTTGTCATTTAGACCGAGTTGAGACAGGTGCGACCTCATAGTTGCCTCTGCCTGGGTGTGCTCTACAACTGCACCTTTTGTGATCTCTGGATATGTTCCATGACCAAAACCTTCCCAAAATAGTGAGTCATACTGCTTACCATTGTAGCCAAGCATGCCGTTTGGCATGGCGAATACATTGCTCCAGCCGCTTGCCTCGTATAACGGATCAGAAACCGTTACGTCCGCTCCTACCGATACATCGATCAGTGTAGGGGAGGTTGGGTATGCGTAGATAACAGGTTTAGCGCACCCACCAGTAATCACGAGATCTTGTCTAGAGAACACAAGAAACCGTCCCATTCCGTCTTCTACGAGGTACAACGGCCTGAGTTTGACATAGTCGTTAATCGCTAATCCAAAGTTACCTTTTTTGTACTCACTGTCATCGCCGGTCATCCACACTTCGGCACCTTTTGAATCTTCGATATATTCTTCGTGATGTTTCAAAAGTAGTGCGTTGTTGCTGTCCTTGAAGCCATATATAATCTGGCCTTTTGTAGACTTACCAATCTGCGCTAGCTGGTCTTTGCCGTACTTTGCGATCTCATTACCGTTTGCTCCACCACATCCACGCCCAGCTGATAGGTAGTTAACCGCATTTTGCGAGCCGTCGGACCATGTTATGGGGTCAATCTCTTGATCGCTAAGTTCACCCTTTAGATACAGCGTTAGATAAAGCGCAGGCTTAATTCGTACTTCGAAATGAGACACCTTATAGATAGGATCATCTTTTGATGTACTCTCGTATACTGTACCTTCGGCGATTTTACCAACCTCTTGGTAGTTTAAATACTCGGACACGGCTGGGATTTTATCCATAAATTTGAGGTAAGGCGATTCATCTGAGTTTAGGTACTTTGTGGAGAATTTCTGACCCCTATAGACTACTTCATCCGGTGCTTTCATATCAGGAATACTTGACGAAGGGTCCACGCTAACACCGGCAAGTAACTCCGGCCCACTATATGTTTTCGCACCGCCAACTTGCTCAGCATAGAAGAACCCACTGCTGTTGTTTTTGATGATGGAATACGCGTCACCCTTTTTGGTAACGATTATATAGGGCCGTCCACCAAAATCTTCCTGCCCGGCGACTACATATACATCACTGCCATCAACACCTGAGCCTATCTGGTAATAGACGATACTATTAATAACGTCATTTTCGTAACTGTCCACGTCTACCGATGCTTTAAATAAAGGTAATTTATCAATCTGCTTAGGGGTATCTAGCCATGCGTAGCTACCCGCCAGTGTACCTGCTTGCTCAAGTACGTCTTTCGAGCCAAGGTCAACTGATGAAGTAGCGTTGTCGTTATTCACAGCGACTTCATTGTTGTTTGAGTTTGATTTTTTAGTTAAAAAATACGTTGCACCGGCAGACGCGCCTCCAACTAGTAGCACAGTAGCAATAAGCAGTATCACTAACTTTTTGTGTCTAAACTTTTGCTTTGGGGGCTTACTATCCGGAACCTCAGCAATACCCGGAACTGTTGTATCCTGTGGAGTCTCTACTTGCTCAATTTCTTGCCGCAATGACTCCTCTGCCTGAACCTCATCACTATTCTGATTTTCGTCCACGGTATGCCCCCTTATTTACCCCAAGTATATGCCTATTAAAATGCTTGTGTAAAGCACTATTGATGGTAGATACTGATAGTGTGCAAAAAAGTAGTAACTCCCAAGATGGATTTATAACGATGATCGTTGTAATCATCCTGGTTTTAGCCACTGTAATCTGGCTCTCCTATACCCGCGTCATGAATGCAAATCAGTAGTTCAAACCGCTTCGCTTAGCCTAAGTAGTCTTCTAATTTTTTACTCATGTAGATACAGCCAGGAAGCTTAATAATTGCACTACAACTAAGTTGACAAAAAGGCACTTTTAGAGTATTATAAATAGCATATGCCAGAGATAAATAATGAATTTATAGAACTAAGAAATATCCCTCCCGAAGATTCTTCGGTTTTTGAAGCATTGGCTCAAAAAAAGTTAGAATATATTGCAAAATTCCCTGGTGACGAGGAAGCAAGGGGCATAGAGTTCAACGAAGTTCTGTCGTATCTTAGGGATCTTAAGATTCGAAGGGACGAGCAAGCTACAAACCCGAGCTACTACAATATTCCTACGAGACTAGTGGAGGCCGGCGAGCAAGAAAGGATTACGCATAGATTAAAAGTACTAGAGATGACCTATAGCCCCGACGGTACAAAAGCTGGTTATTTGAACGGATCGGCTACAACGCCTGACGAGATTAGGGAACGTTCTTTTTCTGACCGACCACTATGGGTTACTACCGGAGAACACGGGACTGACCATGCAACTGGTAATGGCGAGTTAAACTCTGGAAGAAAAATCGGTGGTGCTGATTGGGGTCTTGGTGGTTTGAGCGACCTAATGGCCGAAGAGCTCGGCGGTGTCAGTCTTACGATGACAGGCAGACAGACAGGCAACGGAAATGGAGACCCTGACCACCCGTTTGGTCAGAGGCTGAGCCATGTGATAGCCCGCGATGATTCAATAAGAACTAGCCTGCAACTTCACGGTGCATCTCAGGGAAAGGTGGCTAAACTTGCAGATGAGCTGCCCCTGGACGTCTTAATTGGTATAGGTGCAACCCCAAACGAAGCATCCTTAAGAGCTGCTGAGATTATTCAAGAAATTGGTACCGAGTTCGGTTTGCGAGTGGTGATTAATCAGAGATTTGTACGTTTTGTAGAAGTTAGACTACCAAGCGGCCTCGTAGTTACAAGTCCACGGCCCAGAGCCGACGGATCGGTTGGCATTGCCTATGACAACTTCAAAGCAGCAGGTGAGTATACGACTAGAAGCATAGCCGAAAGAGCCTTCTCATTTATCGGTATAGATGATGCGGTCACGATCCAGTTAGAGCTTGTATCACCTCTACGAACAATGCCCAATGATGTAGAGACGATCACGAAACGGACAAGAGCTATCGGTCCCTACATGACATACTTACTGCTCAAAACTTTTTACGAGGAGACTGCACCCCATGGACGCTAAACCTCATATTTCAATGACCTATACGTTGTTTAAGGAAGAAGCTGAATCCAGGGGATGGACCTGCGATACTTTGCCAGGCGGCTGTTACCGAATTAGCATACCTGGTCAGTCGAAGCCCATTGTGACTCGTGGTGCGATCACAGAGGTAACATCTTCTCCATCGATGCGGTTAATGTCATCAAAGGCACTACTGGGTAGATTCCTTGAACAGTTAAGTTTCTCCCACCCAAAAACGGTATACTTCGGTCAGGACAACTTATCAATAGCTGAAGATTTTATGAAAGAACATAGGCGCATTGTAGTAAAGCCCGATAATGCTTCACAGGGTAGGGGTGCTACTATGGGCGTCGATACTATCGTAGATCTAAAAAAAGCAGCTCTACTAGCAAGTTTTGGTAAGTCTGGGACAACTATCATAGCTCAAGAAGACGTTTCTGATTTAGGCGAGTATCGAATAGGCGTTTTATTCGGTGAAGTAAAAGGTGCGCTTAAGGGCGGCGTAACTACACTAACCGGTGATGGAGTTAAGACAATCGGCGAGATTCTGGCCGAAAAGTTTGAAACAATAAAGCACAGGTATCTTTCCAATTCTGATACAAGACGCAAATTGATTACCGATTCGTTCCAGAGTCTAATCGCAATGAATGATTCCGATAGAGTCATGGCGGTCGGGGAGCATCTGTCTATCAAGAATCCTATGGCATTTATAAAAGATGATAATATAAGGATAAGCGTAAAAGATATTCACCCGAGCATAAAGAATGAAATCATCAGACTATGCGATGAATTGAACGCTCCGATCAGTGGAATTGATATTTTTCTCGAAGACCATACCAAACCCATGGAGACACAAAGACACTATTTTATGGAAGCAAATCCGGCACCAGGGATTGGATCCTATGAAAACCCCAAGGAAGCAGTTACTTTAATCTTAGACAAAGTTATACAAAAGAGGGCCCAAAAATGAAGTTACCGATTATCTACAATCAGGACATACAGCTAGGTACTGTCCATGATACCCCTTATAATTTTTTAGTTTACACGAGGCTTTTCAATAGCTTTCGGTTTATATCTGCTGATCAAAAATGGTGGTTAAATGACCTTGGGCTTACTGAGAATGATATTGCCCTTGGCAATATGAACTCACCATCAAAGTTAAGGGACAAAAAATTCGTAAACTACGCACTAAAGAACCCAAAACTAAAAGTAGTTTTGTATCAGCCAACAGATCCGCCGTATAAGGTAAACCCTTTAATGCTCCTGATGAATTCGCCAACTATTGCACATGCATACGAAAATAAGCGTTACTTTAGAGATGAGTTTTCTGACCTCATAAAGATCCCAGAGTATGAAATCTATCACATTAATGAGTTAAACAAAGTTACGGTGTACCGTGAGCTTCGAAATGAATTTGGCGCATTTGTACTTCAGGATGAAGAGTCGACAGGATCTAAGGGTACATACATTATAGAGGACCATGAGGATTATATGGATGCGATCACAGATCTAAAGAGATTCTCTAGTGGACGCTCAATTGTTGTCTCAAAGTATATTGAAGGTGAGTCAGCGAGTGTTCAGGTCTGCGTGACAAAGTATGGTGTATTTTGCTCAGGTGTTCAGAAACAGCTCGTAAACAGTAAATATCTGTCCAATGGTAAAGCCGATGGTTCGACCAAATGGAATGGTGGCGAGATTGGCTGTGAGTGGCCAGAGATAGTAGAGATGCGTGCACGAGAAATTGCGACTGTTATTGGAGCAGAGCTTTCAAGTCACGGCTATCGAGGAATATTTGGTGTTGATCTGCTGATCACCAAGGAGAATGAAGTCTACACCATCGAGATAAATGCCAGGATGACAGGCTTTAGTCAACTGCTGTCAGACGCACAAATGGCTAACGACAAGATACCGTTCATGTTGCTTCACGCACTTGAGCTTGGCAACTTTACCTATGAAGTCGAAGATCAGATCGCATTACCAAGTGGAAACGCCGTAAAGAAGCCGTATGGTCTTATGATTATGGTTAACCCTCTTAAGGAAGAATTTACACAAAAACACGATATCATAGCGGGTATCTATAGGTTCAAAAACGGTGTTTATCTGTACGAAAAGGCATCACTAACAGTAAGTGACCTTAAGTCCGAAGAACAAGTACTGATTATCTGTAATAGGCAAAAGGGTGAAACTGTTGGTCCTGGAAAGCGCATAATGAATATCCAGAAACTTGGTAAGATCATGTCAGGCACAAAGCTTAACTCAAAGACTATCAAGATGCTCTCTGCGCTTAACAAGCAATTTGACTTACCATTTGACTACTAAATACTTTACTCAAGATCTAGCGTTTGGCGAGGTATCATTAGTGTATGAAATTCATATCGTTCAAAAATAAGAACTCTGTTTCTGCACTCCTGATCACTACTATTCTCTTTAGTATCGTAGCCACTCTCACGGTAAGCCTCACCGAAACATGCAAACAGAACTATAGAAGCGATAAAGTCGTAGACATTAGTGGTAGGCTAAATTTGCCCGTAGAGGTTGCTGATACTGCTGAGTCTCGCCAGATGGGTTTGAGTACTCGGGATTGTATTGATGACAACCATGCAATGCTCTTTGTATTTGATAATCCTGATTTACATGGATTTTGGATGAAAGACATGAAATTTAGTATTGATATTGTTTGGCTAGATCAAGATAAGAGGGTGGTAGATATCAAACAAGATGTCTCACCGGCGACATATCCGGAGGTATTTTACCCGTCAGGTACAGCAAAATATGTGCTGGAAACAAACCCAGGGCTTCTCGAATCTGTCGACGTAACTATCGGTAGTCAGCTCAGCTGGTAAAAACAGTAGTTTACTCGACCTACACAAGAATCCCTGCCATCCCAGACTTAACGCCAGAGTGATCTACGAACTTTTCCTCAGAATATGTACCTATGGGTACGTATTCTTCTGATAAAGCTCGCATCTCATCACTGGTCAGTAACTCTGGAGATGTCGAGGTTCTATGCAAGTCGAGTATAATACTAAGCATGAACGCTATGGCAGTATTTTTATTTGTCTTTATCCTAGTAGGAATACTACCTATACTTACACGCGCAAAGGGCGCGAGTGTCTTTATGATGCTTTGCGTCGGAAAGGCGCTAATGGAGATATCTTCGGATGAGGTAGGTCTTGCTGCTCGATTGGTGTTAAATTCTAATCTGCCCGTAGACGACATTGCTAAAATATCTTTGATGTTACTGCCTGCACTTTTGGCATTATTTGCTACAAAAAAAGCAGCTAAAAAGAAGTTTGCTTACCATATTATACCCGCTATTGTGGCGGGGTTATTAGCTGGATTTTGGTCAGTTGGTATTATGGGAAATAACGACGGGTTTGAAAGCTCATCAACGTATACGTATGTGAATGCTAATATCACGGTTATTTTGCTTGTGGGAATTTTATCGACAATTTTCCTTATGTTTATCGAAAGACCCAAGCCGGTTAAGCCGGAGGATGGTGATAGCCATCATGGTAGGTAGGATCCGTAAATAGAAAACAGCCACGGCGAGGTGGCTGTTTTCTATTGGAGGGACCGATGGGACTTGAACCCATGACACCCTGCTTAAAAGGCAGGTGCTCTAACCAGCTGAGCTACGGTCCCGAAAATTGATTAGAAAAACAGAGGTAATTATACTGTTTGGGTATGATTTAGTCAAGATTCTAGGCGGGGTTAATCTATAATCACTAAATAGTGAAGAGAACGGATATTATCATCGCTTGTTCACTGGCATGCATGGCCGGTATTTATACTGGCCGTTATGTTGATATTGCCTTGATAGCATGTATTGTTGGCATATTCTTTTGTTTTGCTCTGCGAAAAAGATATATAGCTGTAGGAATAATTATAATTTCTTGCGGTGTCGGAAATATCAGAGGGGTAGTACAAAACCATGGATTTGAAACACTTCGTAACGTATTTGAGACCAAGACTACGATAACAGGGCGGTCAATAGAGGATGCTGAGTATGATAGTCGAGGGCAACTCGCGTTCTCGATGAATCACCTTGAGGTTCAGGGCAGAAATATCCCTGGGCAAATCGCGGCTGGGGGCTTCGGGGAGGTGAGCGTACTTCGAGGTGATACGGTAGAAGTAACTGGCAAAATATTCCAGGCGCGTGGATCTAACCAAGCAAGAATGAGCTTTGCAGATCTAAACGTCGTAGAAAAAGATAACAAATGGTATAACGCGTTAAGGCGAAAGCTCAATAAAAAACTTCGTGATAACCTACCGGAGCCCCAAAGTTCTTTTGCCAGTGGGCTACTTATCGGACAGCGCTCTACTATTCCTGACAATGTGGTTGATAACCTACGCACAACTGGACTTGCACACATCATCGCTGTCTCGGGCTACAATCTAACGATAATTATTAGGTTTGTAATGAGAGTGTTACGTAAGTTATCAAGGTATCAAAAACTGATCATTGCATCGTCTACGATAATCACTTTTTTGCTAATCACCGGGTTTTCGGCATCGATTGTACGTGCCGCTATTGTCTGTGGTTTGTCACTGCTCGCGTGGTACTACGGTAGAGTATTTCGGCCGGGGGTTCTACTGAGCCTAACTGCAGTCGGAACGGCACTGTATAGGCCGGAATACATATGGGGAGATGCTGGGTGGTATTTATCTTTTCTGGCGTTTTTTGGAATTCTCATAGTTAGCCCAGTTATCGAATCAAGAATATATAAAGGCAAGAAACCAAAACTCATCGGCAAACTTCTAATTGAGACTTCATCAGTTTTGATTATGGTGACGCCATATAGTTTGCTTCTATTTGGTAATTTATCGATTATTGCTCTCCCCGCAAACTTGCTAGTCGTGCCACTCGTACCTGTCGCAATGGGTTTGTCTGCGATATGTATTTTATTGCCACATACGCTCGCAGTTCTTGCCGTTCCTGCGTCTCTTGTGCTGGCACTAGTGCTCGAGTTGGCTCGAGTTCTCGCCAATGTGCCCTATGCATCTTCTGAGGTCCACATAACTGCGCTAGAGGCAGTTTTTGTATACTTTGTACTGCTGAGCATGCTCTATCTGGCATGGCGCAAGACAAGGATAAAGATAGATCGTAATATTTTGATATACTAGTCCATATGTCAGGACATTCTAAATGGGAAACGATTAAACGCGCAAAGGGCGCAAACGATGCCAAACGCGGAGTAATTTTTACGCGGCTGGGAAACCAGATCGCGCTTGCGGCTAGGGGTGGGGCTAATCCAGACATGAACTTCGCTCTTCGCATAGCCATCGAGGCAGCTAAAGCACAAAACATGCCCATGGCTAATATTGAGCGTGCCATAAAGCGAGTCACGGATAAGGCCGCCGAGCAAGTTGAGGAAGTGGTCTATGAGGGCTATGGACCCGGCGGGACAGCGATACTTATCGAGTGTGCGACTAATAACCGTAATCGTACTTTCCCGGAAGTAAAAAGCACCTTTACAAAATGTGGGGGTGCGGTGGCAGAGCCGGGGAGTGTGGCATTCCAGTTTACGAGAAAAGGTGTGATACGAGTACAGGAAACTGGAGATGATGCGCTATTACTGGCACTTGATGCGGGCGCTGACGATGCGGTTGAGTCTGACGGAGAGATGATTGTCTATTCCACACTTAAGGATTTAGCAAAGGTTAGAGATGGTCTTGTTGGTGCGGGTTTAACTATCCTTGAAGCCAAGCTAAGTTATGAGCCTAATGCGAAAATGGAAGTAACTGATCCGGAAGTAGCAAGAAAAGTCGTACGACTCCTCGACACGCTAGACGAACTTGGTGATACGGTGCAAACATATACCAATTTTGATATAGCCGATGGCGTCGAAATCTAAACGCATTATCGGAATCGACCCAGGAACTGGGCGTTTGGGGTTTGGTGTTATTGATATTATTGCCGGAAAGCCAACTCTTGTTGATGCTGGAGTGATTACTACCCCCCCACATACCGAGGAATCAGATCGTTTAATAACTATCTTTGAAGAACTTAGTGGAATCATCAAAGATACCAATCCGGGTATCATGGCTGTCGAGAAAATATTTTTTGCGCAAAACGTGACGACAGCCATAGCAGTAGCGCAGGCTAGAGGTGTAATACTACTTACGGGAAAACAAGCTGGCCTGGAGCTGCATGAATACACCCCACTGCAGATTAAAATGTCCCTTACCGGCTATGGGCGTGCGTCAAAGCAACAGATACAGGAGATGGTTAAGGTCCTTCTGAAACTGAGTGAAATACCGAAGCCTGACGATTGTGCGGATGCTCTAGCAGTGGCGCTAGTTCACTCGCATGGTATTAAACTTAGCCTGTAGCGAAAATTACGTACCCCACAATGATCTGCCCCGGGTTACAATAGTACTTATGATTGCAAGAATTACTGGTGAAGTGATCGAAAACGAGGATAACTCGGTAGTTATCGACTGCGGGGGCGTTGGCTACCAAGTAACTGTTTGCCAGGATGATCAAGGTCACCTGAGTGTCGGTAGCCAGGCACAGTTATATATTGCAGAAAACATCAAGGAAGATAGTCATGATTTATATGGATTTAGGACTAAATCTAAAAAGGCTTTATATCTACAGCTTACAAGCGTAAATGGGGTGGGGCCAAAAGCTGCTATGTCTATACTGGCGGTTGATAGCGAAAACGAAATTCGACAGGCTATAGCTGAGGGGGATACGGCTTTACTGTCTCGTGCATCTGGTGTCGGCAAGAAAGTAGCGGAGCGAATTGTCGTGGACCTAAAGAGTAAAATGGGATTACTGGCGAGTGATGATGCTACAGATTTTCTACGGGATGATTCGATCAGCGATAGAGACGAGGCAGTACAGGCGCTCGTAGCACTAGGCTACTCGTTGATAGATGCAAAATTCGCTCTTAGCTCTGTAGATGTTAATCTATCGACAGAAAAGCGCGTTAAAGAGGCTCTGAAAGGCTAATTATGGCAATCGAGAGAATCGTAACGGCATCATCCTCGCAGGAAGACCCAAAAGAAGAAGTCTATGAATTATCGCTCAGGCCAAGAACTTTTTCGGAATATATTGGCCAAGATAGGATCGTTAAAAACTTAAAGCTAACGATTGAGGCTGCAAAAAAACGAGGCGAGCCGATTGATCACGTATTACTCTACGGCCCACCAGGACTTGGGAAAACTACATTAGCAACTGTTATCGCAAACGAAATGGGAGCACAAATACGTGTGACTAGTGGTCCTGCTATTGAGCGCGCTGCTGATCTGGCAAGCATGCTCACAAACCTCCAGGATGGCGACATACTTTTTATTGACGAAATCCATAGACTCAATCGTTCGGTAGAGGAAGTGTTGTACTCAGCTATGGAAGATTATGCTATTGATATCATGCTCGGTAAAGGACCAAGTGCAAAAAGTCTGCGTCTAGATATTCCTAAATTTACCCTGATAGGCGCTACTACGAGGACTGGTGCTCTCGCGGCACCACTTCGAGATAGATTCGGTATGCTCCATCGTCTAGAATTTTATGACCCAAAAGACATAGCAACGATTATCTCTCGATCTGCCTCAATTTTGGGCACAGAAATTGACCAAGATGCCAGCATGACACTCTCAACCAGATCTCGGCTCACTCCACGTATCGCTAACAGACTGCTTAAACGCGTAAGAGATTACGCAGATATTAATGGTGACGGTATCATTGATGCCAAGATTACAAAAAGCGCCCTAGAGCTACTCGAAATAGATGAATTTGGTCTTGATCCGGCCGATCGACTGCTTTTAAATGCAATAATCGAAAATCATTCTGGTGGACCGGTAGGGCTGAATACACTTGCGGCAATACTGGGAGACGAGGCAACAACTATTGAAGATTTCTACGAACCTTTCTTGCTTCAGATTGGTATGATAGAGCGTACTCCTAGAGGACGAAAAACTACTGTCAAAGCACATACTCATCTCAAGAAGAGCCCCACTAACTCATCCGACCAGGCATCCATTTTATAGACTACTGGTAGACTCGCATATAGCCACGCTTAGCCCATGATACCGTCTGATTATTACTTCCAGGTACAGATGCAGTAAAGTTGATGACTGCGTTGTTTCCCAGTAGGATTGATTGACCAGCAACTGCTCCAATTGCTCCATTGTTAGAGACGCTCGACCGGGACCAGCGGGCATATAGTATCGATCCCGGGGCACTGCCATTGTTCGCAAGGTTAACGCGTACCTGATTTTGGCTATTTGCCAGATCGGTACCAGTTACGCTCGTGCAATCAGGCGAGCATGCTGCTGCGCTCCAGTAGGCGATAAAATATACTCCCGTTCCAATATTATTTACGGTAACTGTTCCGTTATTGCTAATGGTGATACCGGTAGAGCCGTCGACCATAATTACAGGTGGTGTGGTGCCTGCTGAGTTAGGCACAACGATTCGGGCATTGTTACCGTATGTAAGATTTCCAGTTATCCACGCGTTACCTAAAAGATTTATAACGCAGTTGTTGCCCATAGTTATATTACCGGTAATTTTGACGTTTGCTGGCCATGTGCGTGTTTGATTGTTGCCACATGCAATAGTCGAATGTGATGATGTATATGGATTCCCACTACCGTCATTTAATACAGCAGCAGCTTTCTGAGCATTACGATCGTAGTCCGGTAATGATACGGGGCTAATAGCTGGCCCCGGGCATGAACTGTTTGGTGTACAGATGAGCCCAGGGTTTGACATATTTGTAGCTGTAGTTTGGTTGGTTGCACGAACATCTGCGTAGATCTGTCCATTATTTGTTATGGGCTGCCCATTTTCTCCATTGGCACATACTCTTGGATATGTAGCATCGACTGGAAAAGGACAGTTAGTGTGTGCGACACGTATATTCACCGCATTGGCTAGTGGTGTTGTAGAGAGTCCAATCTGCGAGTTATTATTGAGGGTAATAGTACCGTTAACTACGACATCTCCACCAGTTATGCGAGAGTTATTATTGAGGATAAGTCCGCCAACGCCTGTGACTACAGACGATGGTCCGGTGCCAGAAGTAACCGCCTGCACGTCTAGTTCATAGCGTCTCGTGATCTTTGTGTCGTTATTTATTTTTGTTCGTGATATGACTGATAACACCTTTTTGTCTGTCGTTGCTCCATCTATGAGTGCGGTCTGATGCGTTGTGGTCAGGCTTCCTTGCGTAAGGAAAGTCTGCTCGGCACTCAACGTTGAGCTCAGTCCGGTAGTACCTACTGTGTTAAGGGTAGTCATTGCCAGGTCTAAGGCCGCATCGGCAGTCATCTGAGCATTAGATTTGTAGATATCTCTAGTTGAGAGGTTGTATGCTGTGAGTGACAGGCTCGTAACATATACAATACTAAGTGATACGAATAGTACTGTCACGAGTAGGATTGCGAGTGCGAAACCTTTTTGGTTGGGTGTCTTCATCTATCTATTCCTCAATGTTGTTCGTATTGTATTGTCGAACTTGACTGTTTTACCTAGTATCTTTCGCTGTACCTTTACTGTTATCTGGACCGACCTAGCAAGTGTAGCGTCAGCAGTCGTATTGTTTGTGTCATCATAGAAAGTAAAGGTAAGGTCTGTAAGGTAGCTCGTAAATTTCTTATCTGCTGGACAGGTACTTGTCGCAAGTGCCGGAGGGCACGAAGTTTTTACGTTATTGCCTGTTGCTGCCGGATCAACAATTGTTCGTCTATACATTGAGCTTCCTGAAGAGTAGTAAACAACCTCGTTATCGTAAGGGTAGCCTGTTGAGCTGTCATAAATAATGTCTCTAGAGGCGTTGATAGCGGGCAGGTCTATGATCAGGATATTCGATGGATCATTTGTCACCCAACCACCAACGGGAGCATTAGGATCAGTGTTTTGGTTCGTAGTTGATAGTGATCCAGCTAGCCTAGTATCCTCGACTATGGATCTGAGTAGGATCTGCGACTCTATGGCTAGCTCGGCGGTAATCCTGGCACGTGTTGTATCGCCGATCAGGTTGAGACTAATATAAAGAAGTACTCCCGATATAACTGTTGCAAGGCTGATGGAGATCATCAGCTCTACAATCGTAAAACCTTTTTGTATACTCACTGTCCGACTCCCGTTTCGCTGACTATAGACTTATAGGTGACGGTTTTTGTTTTCTTGTAGTCGGTGTAGCTTATTGACACGTCGATAGTTTTAATACCCGTACCCTGAGCGACTACATATGTTGCTGTTTTAGGGCTAGCAAGCTCCGCAGGCAACTCTGAAGTAAACGTTGTCGTACCTACAGTTATCGAGTTGTATCCTATACTCCTGAGGCTTTCTATTTTGTTCTCAGCAATAATGCTAATCAGCGTGAGATCGCGTGATCGGTTGTTTAGCTGGGTAAGTGTGGATACTCCTAGAGTTAATGTTGGGATGAGTATTGCAAACAGGGCTAGAGTTATTAACATCTCTACAACAGTAAACCCCTTTTGTTGACCATTCATTACTGTATATTCTACATTTAGCTTACGCTAATATGCAAACTTCCGTAGAAAGGTATGAGATAATTGTTTTCATGGAACACCAGACCACTGGAATAGATGGCAAGTATGCAAATCTTATTGAGCTAGATCCGCAAGAGAAACTGATTTGTGTCATAAGGCGACACATCGTTGGTCTAATAAGCGTCTACTTAACGGGATTATTTATATCGATCATGGTGCTTCTCGGTAGCGTATTGTTTGCTATATGGATTGATAGGCAACCGGATTTTGGCCAGGGAAGTAGGGTTGGTTTAATCGTAAGCATTTTAGGAATTATACTCAGCGCCCTGGTACTCTTCTTCACCTATGTAGCTGGCTATGTTTTTAGAAATAGTGTGATAATTGTTACGACTGACAAGATTGCCCAAGTTCTCTATAAAAACCTAATCGACCGTAAAATATCACAGCTGTCACTCGGTGATCTACAGGATACTACTGTAGAGCAAAGAGGCCTACTACCTAGACTATTCAAGTATGGCACGCTGATAATCGAAACAGCGGGAGAGCAGAACAACTTCATCTTTACATTCACGCCATTTCCGTATCAATGCGCTAAAGATATTGTTGGCGCTAGGGAAATGTCTATCAAGAAGTACGGGAACTAAAAAGGATTTTGACGGGTGTTATCGAAGTTACTATTCAGATCAACATTCTGGGTATAGAGCTCATTGAATGTAGATATCACACCCTTATCTGGAGACTTTATAGTTGTAATATCTGACGAAACAGTCTGATCTCCGTCAACCAAGGTATTGACCCGCATTACAAGATATCCGGCTAGACCTGCGAAAAGACACAGTAGAAGTAGGCGCATATTGCGGACAGCTGCGCTGATTACCCAACCATACTTTTCGCTAAACTGAGTGATCTGTTTTTGAATGGTTTCTTTCATGGTTGTATATATATTACGATAGATAGAGTTAGATTGTAGGTTGGATTGCCATTTATAGACTGGCTTTGACCAATACCAATGGATCTGATTTGCATTGTTCGGCGATTTCTCTCGATTAGCCTAATAAGAGTCATCATTTCCTCATATCGTACACCTTTTATGGATGTATCTTTACTTGTAATTGTGCCGATACTTAGTTCGATAGACTGTACACCCGGTATTTCTTTCACTGGTGTAGCCTGTGAAACTGTCTTTACGGGCTTTAGTGTATCTGTTGTCACCGTTGATGCAGCAGCTGTTGGATCAGTCGTTGTAGTTGTGGCAGGCTTTGGTGCGGCTGTAGAGCCCAGGGTAGAAGACGGAAAACCAACTGAGTCGATACTAACGTTTGATTGACTGGCGATAGCATATATTTCTTGCACAACACGTGCCTGTTCTTTGTCTGCAGGTAGTACTTGTGAGGCGGTGGCTACATCGTCCGTTCTGTCGTTGAGTATTTTCTTAGCTTTCTCGAGCTCAGTTTGCTTGTTTTCTAGACCGATGACCTCAGTACGCAAAGAGGAAAGTTCCTTGCTACTTTCAGTAAGCCACCCAACTGCGTATTTGACGATAAAGAAAGAAAACGCAAACCCAGCTAGGAATAAAAGCTGTAAGTATCGGTGCAGTTTTTTTGCGGTCATTTTGATGCTCCCGCTGGATTTATAAGATAGAATTTTGAGTCAGAGCTAAACTCAGCGCGCATTTCAACAGGACATGTTGTTGTGCCGTTAGTAACATCCTTTGTACACGTGGCAACACGGTTTATGTCTACATTGCTGAATAACTGACTGTAGCTTGCCTCTACGACATGAGTACAAGCTGACCCTGATTCGTTGCAGCTCTTTTTTTCCGAGTCGCTAGCTTGCTTGGCGGTAGCTGTAGTGTAGAGCTCATCGTAGTATGCGCGTACAACATACTGACAACCATTATTGCCACCCGATACGCATAATTTTCCATTAACCGTGCAGGTCGACTTTTCAGTATATGCATCGATACACTTTTCTTTCGTCACGTAGCCAAGATCGTCGAATGTATACGTTTCTATAAAAAGAGTGTTTTTGCTGTTCAACAAGACCTTCTCTATGGACTTTGCTTCCGCTATTGAGTCTGCCCGTACAGTAAAGTCGACGGCTTTTTGGTCGGT